>DUOZ01000143.1 GCA_012838555.1 bacterium
AACAGTACTTTCTTCCATATGAAAGTGCTGTTTTTATTATATAAAATATGAATTTTTTAAATGTTATCATATAAGAAAAAAAGGGCTAAAAATGAATTTTTATAACCATTCATTTTTTTACAGCCCCTATTTTGTAATTTTTGCGAATAAATCGACTAATTCTTCGATCTTTTCTTCTTCTTTACCTGTTTGGAATGCGTCTTTAACGCATCCTTGGATATGAGCCCGTAAAATTTCTTGATTTACTTTCTTTAAGATGGAAATAATTGCCATTAGTTGATTAGAGATATCAACACAATAACGGTCATCTTCAATCATCTTTAAAACGCCATCGATTTGACCTTTAGCAGTCTTTAGAAGTCTATTAATATTAGTTGGTTTAGCTTTCACTAATTAAAATAAACCTTTCTTAATTTCAATACCTTTAACCTCATAACCAACTTCTATAACTGCTAAAGTTAAGACATCATCAGTGACGTTATCATTAACTTTGACTACTGCATTCTTATCTTTTAATGAAACTTTTACATCTTTTACACCGTCTACATTTCTTAAAGCATGTTCAACATGCTTAACACAATTTTGGCAACTCATACCTTCAATACTAATTTTCTTTTTCATTATTCTCCCTCTTTCTATTTAATGTTGAGCCTTAAAGAATCTAAGTCTTAAGGCATTAAGAACAACCGAAACTGAACTTAAACTCATTGCTAAAGCTCCAAACATTGGATTTAGGGTTAATCCAAACATTGGATAGAAAACTCCAGCAGCAATTGGAATACCAATTACATTATAAATAAATGCCCAGAATAAATTCATTTTAATATTGTTAATTGTTTTATGACTTAACTTAATTGCACTTACAGCATCTAATAAGTCATTTCTAACTAGTATAATATCTGCAGATTCAATAGCAATATCAGTTCCTGCACCAATTGCAATTCCTACATCCGCTCTAACTAAAGCCGGTGCATCATTAATTCCATCACCAATCATCGCTACTTTATGTCCGCTTTCTTGAATTTCTTTTATGATTCTTTCTTTATCATCAGGTAAGACTTCTGCAATTGCTTTATCTAAACCAAGTTCATTTTTAATCGCTTCTGCCGTGATTTTATTATCACCTGTAAGCATAATAACTTCAATTCCCATCTCTTTAAATTTATCAATCGCTTTTTTAGAATTGACTTTAATCATGTCTTTAACAGCAATGATACCAATAATCTTTTCACTAGAAGCAAAGTATAAAGGTGTTTTACCCACTTTAGATAATTTAGTTATTACTTCTTGATATTCACTAGGATTAATTTTATTTTCCTCAATTAACTTTTCATTACCACCAAAGTAAGTAACTCCATCTAGCTCGGCTTTAATTCCAAAACCTGTTAATGAAGTAAATCGATCCATTTTAATTGTATCAATATTTAATTCTTTTCCTTTTTCCATTATTGCTTTTGCTAAAGGATGTTCAGAATATTGCTCTAAAGACATTGCAATTTGCATTAATCTCTCTTTATTGAAATCATTTAAAGGGATAATATCACTTACTTTCATATTTCCTTCAGTGATAGTTCCTGTTTTATCTAAAACAACAGTCTTAACTTGATGAGCTATTTCTAAACTTTCTGCAGATTTAATTAATATTCCATTTTCTGCTCCTTTACCTGTTGCAACCATAATAGCTACAGGTGTGGCTAATCCTAAAGCACAAGGACAAGAAATAACTAAAACTGCGATTGCATTTGCTAAAGCAAACTCAAATGACTGACCTGCTATTACCCATACAATAAAGGAAATTAACGATATAGCAATAACAATTGGAACAAAAACACCACTAATCTTATCTACTAATTTAGATATCGGTGCTTTTGAGCTTGATGCTTCTTCAACTAAAGCAACAATTTTAGCTAATACAGTATCTTCTTTAACTTGTTCAACTCTAAATTTGAACGAACCAAATTTATTTATTGTCGCACCTATTACTTTATCTCCAACCGTTTTTTCAACCGGAACACTTTCTCCTGTAATTGCCGCTTGGTCAATTGATGATGAACCTTCAATAATAACCCCATCTAATGGAACACTCATTCCTGGTTTTACTAATAAGATATCTCCAACTTGAATTTCTTCAATTAGAGTTTCAACAACATCATCACCAACAACTTTTAAGGCTGTTTTTGGTGCTAGATCCATTAATTTTTCAATCGCTGATGACGTTTTTCTTTTTGCTTTAGTTTCTAAATATTTACCGAAAGTAACTAAAGCCAATACAGTCGCACCTGCTTCAAAATATAAACTCATATGGTATCTCATAACTAAATCCATATCCATATTTCCTAATCCATGACCAATCATGAATAAAGCAAAAATTGAATATGCAACCGCCGCAGATGTACCAATCGCAATTAATGAATCCATATTTGGACTTCTTTTAAATAACCTTTTAAAACCAGTTATATAATAATTTTTATTAACAATCATCACTGGAAGTGTAAGCAGAAACTGTAGTAATCCAAAAGTTATTGAATTTTTCATAATTTCTGTTTCATTACTTCCATATATGAAATTTGGAATTGGGATACCAATCATCGGTCCCATAGCTATATATAAAAGAGGAATCAAAAAGATAAAGGAAATAACTACTCTTTTTCTTAATTCTTGAATTTCTTTATCTGCTAAGGATGAAGCCTTATCTTCTTTAACTTCGCTTTTTAAAGATGGTAAACTTGCATCGTAACCACCTTTTCTTACAGCATCTATAATAACTTGTTCATTAACAACATTTTCATCATATTCAACAACCATGTTGTTAGCAAGTAAGTTAACATTAACATTTTGCACACCTTCAACTTTACTTACATCTTTTTCAACATGGGCTTGACATGAAGCACAAGTCATACCTATAACATCGAACTTTTGTTTCTTCAATCTAACCACCTTCTCCATACACCCCCCTAGGGTGTAGTTGTATTATAATATTATTATATGCAAAATGCAAATAATATGTCTTAAAAAAAGCGAACTGTAATAATTTTACAGTCCGCTATTAAGTAGAAGACTTGCTTCTACAAACATATTTTATCCTACTAATTATAATTTATTCATTAACTAACCAACTAAGTGATTTATTAATATATTTATCCCAGAAGAACCAATCATGTATACCTTTATCTTCGATATAAGTATGTTCAATATTATTATTTATTAAGAATTGATGGAATTTACGATTAGGCTCAAGTAAAAAGTCCTCAGTTCCAATCGCTAGATAAATTCTAGGTAGTTCTTTATGTTCACTTAAAATATTACTAACTAATGCTTCAATATCTTTATCGCTACCCTTTAACTTAGTTAAATCACCAAAGACCGATTGGTAATAGCTTTTATTATTAAAGACTCCCATATTTTCTTCATCTTTAGCATTGATAACTGCATCCATAATAAGCCCTGAAGATAAAGCAACAATTGAACCAAAAGTTTGTGCATATTTAAGTCCATTTCTTAAAGCACCATAACCTCCCATCGATAAACCACCAATGAAGGTATCTTCTTTTTTAGTTGACAACGGGAATAACTTTCTTGTTTCATTAACTAACTCTTCTCCGATATACTCGCCATATGAGTTATTAGCATCACTTTGATCGACATAGAAAGAATTATCACCGCTTGGCATAATAACTGCTATGTTATATTTATTAGCATACAACGCGATATTTGTATAACTAGTCCAGTCAATATAATTTCCCATGATTCCATGTAATAAATATAGGGTTTTAAAAGGTTTGAATTCTTGATTCTTTTTCTCCCAATACGGACCATCAATAGGAATAATCGCGCGGTAAGTTACTTGTCTACAAAGCTTATTAGAATAAAAATTAACATCAATAATTGCCATTTATACCCTTCCCTTCTTATTTTTATTTTATTATACAATAAAAGCACTATTGGACACTACCAAATCTAATAAATAATAAAAGAGAAAAATTACTATAACTTAATAAAGCAGCAAAACTTTAATTAATTAATAGAGTTTTTTCTCTTATGGAAAGGTATTTTTATTAAATTATTATGAAATCTTTCTAAAAAGTAATTATCCGATTAATCCAACTGTATCTTTAACATCGAGTACGAATAAGATTCCCATGCCCGGAGCATCTATATCCATATCTTTTCTTATTGCATCAATAATATCTTTTGCTAAATCTTCTTTAGTAATCATTAAGACAATTTCTTTTTCTGGTTCAATTGGGAAGTTAAATAAACGCTTTTGTTCATGAACACCACTACCTCTAGCATTGATAATAGTTGCTCCTTTAGCACCAGCTTTAGTCGCTGATTCTACAACCTCTTCCCCTTTTTCTTTATCAACTATAACAAAGATTGCTTTATACATACTTTTCCCTGCCTTTTCACATAAATTTTCATTTTCCTTATCATGATATCCATAAAAACGATCAAGTCCAATAGTAAAGATAATACCGTGATTTGGTTTATCTAGGTGGAACTTATTAGTTAAAGCTGTTAAAGCTTTTTGACATGTATTTGTATTTGTAACCATAAATACTATTTCTTTTCTTATTTCAGTTATAGAAAGAAATTTATTAATTAGTAAATTACTTGTTCCCCTACCTAATGTGATGGTCGCACCCCGTACTCCTTCTTTTTTGGCAACACTCACCACTTTACTCCCTTTGCCATAATCTACTATCACAGTAATAAGATTACACTTTAATTCATTATTCATTTGCATGTTCTAATCCTCCTTTTCTAGATTTGAACTTATAAATCAAACCTAGAATTTGTAAAGCTACTAACGGAGTAAATGCTACCATCGCTATCATACCAAATCCATTTGTGATTAAGTTAACGCCCTTGGCTTGAGCTACTCCTTGAATAAATGCAAAAATAAATGTTCCTATCATCGGACCTGATGCTACACCACCTGAGTCATAAGCAATACCAACAAATAAACTTGATACAAAGGGCATCATCCCTAAGGCTATTATATAACCTGGTAGTAGATAATACCATAATTGTACTTGTGGAAAGACGACTCTCGTTGATGCTAACGTAACAGCAATACCAACTCCAATACCTAAAGTTAAAACTACTGAAAGTCTTTTAATCGAACCACTTGTAACATCAGCTATTTGTTTAGTTAATACATAAACAGCAGGTTCAGCCATAATAATCATGAACCCTAAGAAGAATCCAAGAACAATAATTAACCAATCAATATTTAAATTAGCAATATTTGTACCTACAGCTTTACCCACTTCCATAAATCCGGCATTCACACCTAGCAAGAATAAAATAAGTCCGAACGTTGTATATAATATACCTTTTATAATTCTTTTTACAGCCCTTTTTTTCAATTTAAAAAATATAAATTGAAACAAAACAAATGTTGCTACTAATGGAGCAAGTGAAACTAAAACATTTATTGTTTGAACAGGTAATTCTTTAATAAATGGTTCAAATACTTTACTACTATAATTAATACTCTCACCTAATTCACCGCTAAATGATTTAACATTAGAGACCAACCCTAAGATTAATACCCCCATAATTGCTCCTGCTGAAGCAATTGCAACTAAGCCAAAACTATCTTCATTCGATGAGTGCCCCTTCTTTTTCATTTTTCCTACACCATAACTTAGTGATAACAAAAACGGGACTGCCATGGCTCCAGTTGTAGCTCCAGAAGAGTCAAAAGCTATTACTAAATACTCCATCGGAGTAAATAAACATAATATAAAAATGACAAAATAACAAATAAACATTGTAATTTTAAAGGAAAAACTAAATATTGATCTAATCAAACCAATTGAAATCATAATTGCCATTCCAATTGAAACAGCAATTATTAAATCCCAAAAACCGATTTGATTTAAACTTACTTTGGAAACTTGACCTGCTAAAATATGAAGTGCAGGTTCGGCAACTGAAATAAAAAAGCCTAATAATAAACCCGCTGTACTAATAATTGCAACTTTATTACTTTTTGCTAAGGCTTGTCCACTCATTTCTCCTAATGGGGTAACAAAGATATCAACACCAAAAAGAAAAATAGACATACCTATTATAATAAGAGTAGCACCAATTATAAAGCGGATTAACTGAGGCATTTCTAATGGTAAAAAAGTAAAATGCAATATTAAAACAAAAACAATAATCGGAGCGACTGAAACAACTACTTCTTTAAACTTATTTAATAGTATATTCAATATTCCACGACCCTTCTTACTTAGGGATAAATTTGATATAAAACAAATTCACTTTCCAACATCTTTAGCAAGTTTACTTACTATTATGCTATTATTTTTTTACATGGTTTTACATTTTTATATTCAATGTATCTCCCTCAATTACATTTTAACATGATTAAATATTACATTACCATAATTTTTTTTAAAAAAAAGGTTGTGATTTAAACTCACAACCTCATTAATAAACTTTTATTTTTTACCTTTTTTAATATCATCAACTAGATTATGCACTAATTCTTTTAGAAGTTTTAGTGCAAATTCATCTGTTAAATTACCGTTTTCATCAAATTTATTATGAGAACTCATGACCATTACTTCTGGTTTATTTACCGGAATTAAATTTAAACTTACGAAAACTTGTCTTAAATGATATTGACCCCTAGCACCTCCAAACGGACTTGGTGAAGCACTAATAATAGCAGCGTGTTTCCCAAATAATGGTGCATTTTCAGCTCTAGAAGCCCAATCAAGAGCATTTTTAACGACCGGTGCATAAGAGAAGTTGTATTCAGGTGTTGCAATAACAAAACCATCTGCTTCTCCTAACTTTTGGTTGAGTTCTTCTACTACTTTAGGATAATCATTAGCTTCTAAATCTTCACTAAAGAATGGAATATTAGAAATGTCCACAATTTCTAATTCTACTCCTTCAGGAAGTAACTTTTTTGTATTTTCTAATAATAAGGTGTTATAAGAACCTTTTCTTAAACTACCTGATAAACCTATTAATTTAATTTTATCCATATTTTCATCTCCGTTTCTAATATGTCTAGTATTAATATAACCGTATTTGTCATTTTTTACCAATAATATGCATTAGTAATTAACGTAAAAAAAGGAACTTATTTTTCAAGTTCCTTAGAATTGTTTAGGGAATTGATTAATGATGCCTTCTGACATTTTATCCGCCAAATTAAGCGAATTCATATAATCTTCATCCATAACTCTTAAAGCATCTTCATAACTACCATTTAAATAATGCTGAGCCAATTGACGAGAGAATCTTACATGGTTTGTTAACATCTTGTTCCAATCTTCCTTCTTCCAAGAAGGATTAATCGAAGTTAAGAATCTAGCCATTTCATCTGCATTTGTCATTAAATTTCTTTCTACTATATTAACGTTTTCTGAATCATTTCTTTTTAAAGCAATAAATAAGTCTTCACCTAAATTTATATGATTTGTTAACAAATTAGCGAATCTCATCGCATTTGTCTCTCCATAAAATGGTGTTAGCACCTCTTTAAAATCACTTGGATTTCTTAATAGTCTTTTTTCTATTGCAGGTAATACAGGTAAATCAAAGATAATCGACATGATTAATAAGTTGTCAAAGATTGAATGATTCCCCCATAAAACTCTAAATCTCTTATTTAAATTAACTAAAGTTGTTTTCATCATTTCTGAGACAATTGGTATACATAAAGTAGATCCAATTTTTAGGTTATGTGGATCGACTCCAGGATTTGCTAAAAACAACGCATCAACAGTTGTGTTGTATCTGCGAGCTAGTTTAGCTAAGGTATCACCTTGAACTACTTTATGATTGATACAATTCCCACTTTGACGCTTATCTAAATCTTGCATCAAACTGGGTATGCATACAACTTGGCCAACTGCTAAGTTATTTGGATCTAAATTTGGATTAGCATTTATTATAGCATCAACACTAACATTATAAACACGAGCTAGTTCAGCAAAAGTATCTCCTTTTCTAATAGTTCGATAAATACAACTCATAGCCTGTGCTTGTGGAATACATATTACTTGGCCAATTTGTAAATTGTATGGATCAACATTTGGATTTGCCATTATTATTGAATTTATTGTTGTATTAAATTTCTTTGCTAAATCACGGAAAGTATCTCCTTGTTTAATAGTATAGTTGATACATAAAGGCGTAGATGTTTGAGTGACTCGATTTTCTTCCATATCTTGATATTCAATACCACTAGAGGTTGATTCTGATTGAGTTGAACTTGGTACTGTAGTTATTCTTCTAGGAATACAAATAACTTGACCAATTTTTAATTCAGTAGGTTCAACACCTGGGTTAGCATTTAAGATTTGGTTGATAGTAACTCCAAATTCTTTAGCTAAATCACGGAAAGTATCTCCTCTTTTAACTGTATAGAACTGACAGGCGAAAGTTTCAGGACGCGATTCTTCTAATAAAATAGGATAGTTTTCTTGTGTTACTGGAACACAGATAGTTTGTCCAACTCTTAATTTTGTCGGATCAATTCCTGGATTAACTCTTAAAATCTCTTCAACTGTTGTTTTATATCTTTGAGCTATTACATAAGGATAATCTCCATCTCTTACTCTAACATTAATGCATTTTGGTAAAGTAATTACATTTTGACGATAATCTTCTTCATTAACTTCATTTTTTTCTTCATCTACTCTTGATAAAGGTATACAGACTACTTGACCAATTCTTAAATTATTTGGAATAATTCCAGGATTAGCCATTATAATAGCTTCTACTGTTGTTTTAAATTCTCTAGCATACTCATTTAAGGTATCACCAGGTTTAACCGTTACATATCTACATGAACCAGAACTATCAAAATCAGAACTCATATCACCTAGAGGAACACATACAGTTTGACCAATGCTTAATCTTTCAGGATCAATAAAAGGGTTATATGAAATAATCATATCTTCTGATGTGTTGTGTCGTCTTGCGATATCATACAATGTATCACCAGATTTAACTGTATAAGCAAAAGTACCTATTGGACATAAATACATTAAAAATCCCATCTTTCTTGTAAATTCCACTTTATAATATGCTTATGTCCTTTAATAGGTGCATGACTACTCGCATTTAAAAAGGTGCGTTTAAGCACCTTAAATAATTAAAATTTATCTTTTAAAGAGACAAAGACACTGACTATATAAGGATCAAATTGAGTACCAGCATTTCTAATTAATTCTTTTAATGCTTCTTCCTTACTTATAGCCTTACGATAAGGTCGATCATTTGTCATCGCATCATATGCATCAGCGACAGCAATAATCCTTGAAAGAAGAGGTATATCTTCACCTATTAATCCCTCTGGATAACCAGTACCATCCCATTTTTCATGATGATATAAAATATATTTAGCAATAGGCACTAAATCAGGGGAAGCCATTGCAATTCGATATCCAATTTCTGGATGTTTACGCATTTCTTCCCATTCTTCATCTGTTAATGGGCCTGGCTTGTTTAGTATTTCTTTATCTACACCGACTTTACCAATATCATGTAAAGTAGCGAGTAATGATAATTCATCTAATTGTTCAGGTGTTAAATTAACCTTTTTGCCAATTAAATGAGATAATTTATTTAATCTTTCAGCATGTTCTTCTGTCTCTTGTGAGTTAGCATACATTGTTGTTTTAATTGATGCAATAATTGAACTATGCAAACTATTACGCTCTAATAGTTTCCTCTTATACATATAATCTTCTGCTTGTTTTAAAATCTTAGACATCTTTTGCTCCATTACTTCTTTTGTAGCATAACCTAATGAAATATTAATTCTAGCTTTTAAATCAGTTCTACTTTCATTAAAGACATCTTGAGCATTCATAATTTTTTTCATAATTGCATAAGCCTTACCAGAGGTTGTATTTGGCATTAAAATAGAAAACTCATCCCCACCGGTTCTAGCTAATATCACATCTTCTTCAAGACACTCTCTTAATAATCTAGCTGTTTCAATAATTAATCTGTCACCTTCATCATGACCAAAAGCATCATTAGTTAATTTTAAACCATTGATATCACCCATTAAGACTGTTAATGGTAAATACTTTGGCTGATCTAAACGTTTTTTCTCCATTTCAAAATATATTCGATTATATAAACCTGTTAAACCATCATGATAAGATAAATATCTTACTTCTTCTTCTTTAGCCTTTTGTTCAGTAATGTCTACAACTAAACCTTCAATTGCCTCTACTTCACCATGTTCATTATAAATAGCTTGCCCTTGTTCTAGTACCCACTTTCTTTCTCCACATTTAGTTATAATTGGATATTCTTCTCTAAATTGTTTCTTTTCATTAATAATCATTACCCACTTATCCCAAAGTCTCTGTCTATATTTAGGATCAATAAGTGAGTTATAAGTAATCTTAGAATTATTAATTAAATCTTCAGGCTTATAACCTGTTAAATCTAAACAACCATCAGAAACAAAATACATTGTCCAATCTTTATCATATGCACAGCGAAAAGCAATACCAGGTAAGTTAGACAATAAGACTGATTTACTTCTTTCTGTTTCACGTAGTTTTTCTTCAACCTTCTTTGTTATTGTTACATCATAGAAAGTTATAACAACTCCTACCATTTTCCCATCGACTTTTTGAGGGTGAGCAAATACTTCGGCTATAAAATGCGTTTTATCTTTTCTCCAAAAGACAACATTAGATGAATAAGTAAACTCTTGTTTTTTAAAGACATTTTGTATCAGTGACTTTTCTTTAGAAATCGGTTTACCATCAAGTGTTTTATAATGAATTAACTCTTGCATCTTTTTACCAATTAATTCACTTTCATTATCATAACCTAATAATCTTAAGCAACTTGCATTAGTAAAAGTACAACGACCTTCCATATCTAAACCATAAATACCTTCAACAGTTGAATTTAAAATAAGTTGTAACTGTTCTTGATTCTTTTTTAACTCTAATTCATGCTGTTTTTGAAGGGAAATATCTCGAGCAATACCAATAATTGCAAAAGGTTTATTCTTTTTATCAACCAATAACTTCATCATGTGTTCAGTATAAATAGGTTCTTTATTTTTATTAAGTAACTCTAATTCAAAAGTTCGGTTTCGATGATTAGCATCATGGTTAGTTTTTTGATACTGAACTTCTTCTAAAACGATTTTTAGTACTTTGTTTTTTGATTCAGCAGTTAAAAACTTATCCCAAAAACTTTTTAACTCATTTTCAGTGCATTCCAAAATATCTAATAATGGTTGACTAATATAATATAAATTATAATTCATATCTAGAATGTAAAGATAACCGGCAACATTATTAGAAATAATCTGGTAAAGTTTCTTCAAAGAATGTAAACTATCATCAAAAACACTGATAGGTTTTATTAAAACAAGAAAATAATCATCTTTAATCCATTTTACAGTAATATTACAATTACAATTAACCTTGAAAGAATAAAAATCAAAACTCTTAGATTCCTTATCCTTGTTTATTTGACTAATAATATCTAACCAATCACCTTTTGGATTAAAGACTTTTGGCATTATATCTAAAAACTTAAAGTCATTTTCATTAATTCCTAAAAAATTTTTAAAAAGATCATTTACATCCAAAATCTCGACATCAACTATTTGACCTTGATTATCGTAAATAACCTTTTGATAAGAATAACCTATTGAACTCTGATTAATTATCTCTTTGAGGATAAAAACTTCCATTAACCTCAACCCCACTAATTCTAAATACGTAACAATTATATCATTTTTTTAGAAAATTTTGAATAAATATCATTATAATCAAGAAAAATCAATTAAAAATTCTTTAAATTGAGGTTTTTAGGACTCCAGCAAGTATTTTAAATAACCTATTTTGTATATAAAAATTGTTTTTCATATAGATTGTTAGATATAAAATCAATTTCTTTATCATATGATTTGTAACAACTTTATTTTTATAATAAGATTAATTTGCCTATAAGGAGGGATAAATTTAATTATTAGATGTGCTAAATCCTTAATCTTAGACCATACTAACATTGATTAATTAAGGTTTAAGGAGGATATATATATGAAAAAAGTTGTTAATTCAAATGCTTCAATTTATGAGATTTTAAGAACCTATCCTGAATTAGTTAATTTATTAGCTAAAATGGGCTTTGATGAGTTAACTAATCCTAGTTTTGTTAGGTCTTTGGGTCGCGTGACGACTTTACAAACTTTAGCAAATCAAAAAAATATTGACTTTAACTTAGTCAAACAAGAATTTAGTAAAAACAATTATGATTTAGGTCCTAAATAAGACCTAATTTAAGGAGGACTTATGAGAAAAAGCATTAATGCTGACTGGACAGTATCTAAAATTGTAAGCACCGTTCCCGAAGCAAAAGAAATTTTAAAAAACTTAGGTTTTAATGATATAGCAAATCCGATTATGTTAAATACCGCAGGAAAAATTATGACCCTAAGAAAAGGTGCTTTAATGAAAAAAATTGATATAAATAAAATTAAAGATGAATTCAACAATCATGATATTGATTTGGAGGTGTAATCATGAGTGAGTATATAAATAACAGTGAATTTAGAAAAAAGAAATTACAAGAATTAATTAAATCATTACATGAAGGAAAAAACTTCGATGACGTTAAAGAGGAATTTGACCGTTACTTTGGTAGTGTTACTACCCAAGAAATTACACAAATAGAACAAACATTAATTAAAGAAGGATTACCTGTTGAAGAAATTCAACGTTTATGCGATGTCCATGCTGCCGTCTTTAAAGGCTCTATCGCAGATATTCATGGTATGCAAAAACAAGAACTACGTGATATCCCAGGACATCCTATAAATGTTTTTGTTGAAGAAAATCATGCATTAGAAGAATTTTTAAGTGATGAAGTAGTCCCTTCATTAGAAGATTTTGTTACTAACCAAAATGATGAAAGCAAGAATCTTTTATTAGAAAAACTACATAAATTAAGTGAGATTGATATCCATTATGCAAGAAAAGAAAATTTATTCTTTCCATACTTAGAAAAACACGGAATAACCGCTCCACCAAAAGTTATGTGGGGTGTTGATGATGAAATTAGAGCAGAACTAAAAGAAGTCATTTCACTCATCAAGGATACTCCAAATCTAGTAGAAGAAATAGTTACTAAAGCTAATGCTGTAATTGAAAAAATTAGAGAAATGATTTATAAAGAAAATGATATTTTATTACCACTTCTAGAAGAAACATTAACCTTCTATGAATGGATTAAAATCGATAAATCAACCCCTGAAATGGGTTATTTCTTAGTAAAACCTAAGCAACTTTGGGGTCAAAAAGAAGAAAGTAAAGAAGTTAAAGAGGTTGAACCTGAGCCAAAATTAAATCCTGTTGATGGTGAATTACAATTTGAAACGGGACGCCTTTCACATGAAGAGATCAATGCAATCTTTAACACTTTACCTTTTGATATTACATTTGTTGATGCAAATAACAAAGTTAAATACTTCTCTCAAACAGAAGAAAGAATCTTTAAAAGACCAAAGACGGTTATTGGTCGTGAAGTAACTCTATGTCATCCTCCTTCAAGTTTACATGTAGTTGAAAAAATTGTTGACAACTTCCGATATGGAAAGAAAGACCATGAAGACTTCTGGATTGATATGAAGGGTACAAAAGTATTTATCCGTTACTATGCTGTAAGAAATAGTAAAGGTGAGTACTTAGGTACAATGGAAGTTACTCAAAATATTACTGATATTCAAAAACTTGAAGGCGAAAAACGTTTAATGGATGATGAAGAATAATTTACTCTTATAAGCATTAAAAAAAGCTGTGTTTTATTTAGCACAGCTTTTAATTTTGTTTTAAACAATCTGGTCTAATGCTTCAATAACGGTTTGTTTAATTCTATCAAAGTCTTCATTATGTGTAGAGAAATATTGTTTAATTGGTGGAACTAGAGGTTCTAAACCAATTTCCTTTAATTCTTTTTCAATAATAGATGGACTTTGACCACCCCAACCATAGCTACCAAAAGCAATGGTTTTCATATTTTGAGGTAACAAACCTTTGATATAAGTTAAGAAACCTGCTATTGATGGAAGAATTCCGTTATTAAAGGTTGGCGATCCAATAGCTAAATACTTAGCATCAACAACTTCAGTAAAAATAATTGATTGGTCAGATTCATTAACATTGAAAAGATGAACTTGAATTCCCTTTTCAATAAAAGCTTCTGCGATTGCTTTAGCCATTAACTTCGTACTACCCCACATTGAATCATAGACTACAACCGCCTTATTTTGCTTTTCATTATTAACTAATGAAGCATATAAAGCTTTGACATCAGGGATATAGTCTTTAAAAATAACCCCGTGTGCTGTAGCAATTAATTCAATGTCTAGTCCTCCTAAAGCTTCAAGTGCTTTTTTGGCCATCTTGTTATATGGATTAACAATATTGACATAGTATTTTTTTGCTTCATATAATATTCTTTCTTTAGGATAGAAACTATCGAATAATTTTGAAGGAGCAAAATGTTGTCCAAAGACATCATTGCTAAATAACACTTTGTCAAATTCACTATAAGTTACCATATTATCAGGCCAATGGACCATTTGAGTGTGGTAGAAAGTTAAAGTTCTTTTACCTATATTTAAAGTTTCGCCATTTTTAACAGCGATAACAGGTAAATCATCACCAAAAATACCTTTTAAACTTTTTTCTCCATTAACTGAAGCATAAATTTTTGCTTTAGGTGCTAATTCATGTAAGAACTTTACAGTTCCACTATGATCAGGTTCACCATGGTTTGCAATAATTACATCAATTTTCTTTGGATCGATTACAGAAGAAATTCTGCTAATTAATTCATTTTCAAACCCTGGTTTAACCGCATCAATTAAGGTAACTTTCTCATCTATAATGAGGTAAGCACCATAAGTGGTTCCTGTTTCAACATCTAAACCATGAAAATTTCTTAAATTAAAATCAAACGCACCGACAAAATAAATATCATCTTTAATCTTAATTGCTTTCATATTTAGACCTCAACTTTTTCAAATAAATCTTTTCCTACACCACAATCAGGACAAACCCAATCATCAGATAATTGATCAAAAGGTGTGTTAGGGGCAACGTTCTGAGTTGGATCACCTTCTTTTGGATCATATACATAACCACAGATTGTGCACACATACTTATCCATTATATTCCCTCCTTACTTTATTGTTACTTTAATTTTACCTAATTAAACAAACTAATACAATAAATATGATTTAAAAACACCACATTGCGTGGTGTTTAGATCAATTTCTTAACATTTAGATAATATTCAACTAAAACCCAATTTTGTGGGAAATAATCCTTTAACGTCCAGTAATTAAGTCCACCTAGATTATAATCAATAGCAAGTAAGATTTTAGCTGCAATTGATCTAGCATCTTCAAAATATACACGGTGCATTTGATTACCTTCTTTATAATCAAAATACGGCGTTTGAGCTTCGATATCATATTTAATTTCAACACCATTTTCAATTGCTAGGTCTACTGCTTCTGTATTTGATAATGATTGAGCAGCGACTCCTTCAACAAATGGTACTTTAAAATCATAACCATAATTTGGAATACCCATTAATATTTTCTTACTTGGTATGACCCTAACAGCATAACTTATAACACCTTCTACACGGTTAATTGGTGCTACCGGCATCGCCGGACCATAAGTATAACCCCATTCATAGGTCATTAATATAACACGGTCCGCTTTTCTTCCATGATAGTTATAATCATGAGCCTCATATAGTAATCCTTTTTTGTCTCCTCTTTCTTTAGGTGCTAAAGAAGTAGTAAGCATTAAATCTTCTTTTGTAAATCTTGATGCAATTTTATCTAAAAATAAATTGTAATTTTCTTTATCTTCAGGATAAACATATTCAAAGTCTAAATTCACTCCATAGTAATTCTTTTGTTTGGCAATCTTAACAATATTATCAATTAAACGGTTACTTACTGTTTCATTGGCTAAAACAGCATGAGCTAAAGAAGAATCAAATCCTCCTTCTTCTAAAATATTAGTTACTGACATCATTGGTGCCACTTTTGCATTATAAGCTTCCCTAATTATTCTTTCATCATCGATATCTACCAAAGAACCATCTTTATTTACTCGATACGAAAATACTGTTATATATGTAAGATGAGGAAGAGTTTTTCTTAGTAATTCAGTACTTATTGTAGGATAGGAATATCCATTAATCTCCATTGGAACTTTATGTTCATTCTCATAACTAATTAGAATTTGTTGTCCTGGATAAATAATTCCTTCTTTTGATAATTTTTCATTTTTTCTTAGAATTTGTTCAACACTAATCCCAAAGCGGCGACTAATTCCATAAAGTGTATCTCCGCTTTTTATTTCATAAGTGAAGTTTTTTGATCTAATTATTAAACTTTGACCAACAGCTAGTTTATCAGGGTCACTAATCCCATTATCTTCAATTAACACACTTAAAGGAACATTATATCTTCTTGAAAGATTGTAAAGATTATCTCCTTGAGAAACAACATATAAAAACATATCTTTTACACCCCTAGGGTAATATATGAAATTTTTAATTTATTTAGACTATTTCCTCATCTTTATTTATTATCATTTATAGCCATATTAAACATTTCAATTAATTTGTGAGTACAACTTTTTACATCATAAGACTTAGCTAAATTAATATATTCATCTTTTAAATAACTCAATTGATCCTTATTTTCAATAAAAAAATCAATTTTATCTCTTAAAGATAAATAATTACCTGCTTCAAATAAATTATTCGTAGTTAAAGCAAATTGATTAGTAGCACTTAATTTTGAATCAGATATGATAGGGACTAAACCACAAGCAAAGGCTTCAATACATGAAATACCTTCTATTTCAGCATCAGAAGCATGAATATATAAATCAGAATAATTAATAACTTGGATCAGTTCATCTTTTTCATAAAAATTTAAGATTGGTTTGTTAATTAATTTATTACTTAACTTCTTAAGCTTTTTATACCAAGGACCTTTACCTGCAAAGATTAATTGAATATCTTTTTCATATTTAGATTCTTTAACTGCTTTAATAATTAAATCTTGTCGTTTTTCTCTAGAATATCTTCCAATCATTAAAATAATAAACTTATCTTTTAATTCATTTGGTTTATCAATTTTTAAAGGTTTATAAATTGGATTATATCCGTTAGAAACAACATGAAAAACACCTTGATAATTGTGTAATATCAATTGGTCTTTAATCATATTAGATGGGCAATGAATATACTTAATATGTCGATAAAAAGTCATTCTAAAATAATAATAAATTAATTTATTTAGCCATTTAAATTTCTCTAAATGAATTGTATAAGTTATATTTTCAGGTTGAAGATGAAAACCAGCTGTAACTGGTATATTATATTTTCTAGCTATTTTTAGTGCTTTCTTTTGTAAGGGGAAAGGCAAAAAACAATGAACTAAACCACTTCCCTTAATTGCAGCTTCTAATACTTTTTTATTACTTCTAGCAATTAACATTCCTTGTAATTTACATAATTGATAAAGAATAGGTAGTTTATTAACTTTAACTTGATAAACATTATCTTCATCAATTTTACTTGTTGTTACAATTCTTACTTCGTGTCCTAAAGCTTTTAATTCATTTGCTAACGACATAGCTGTAACAGTAGTTCCATTATATGTAGACCCATATTGATCTATAATTAGTGTTACTATCATCTTCATACCCCATTTACTTTGTCATATTAGGAAATACTTCACTTAAATATTCATCAGTATAATATTCATCGATGAGTTCTCCTACAAAGGTGTAAGGCTTAATATTTTTATGTCTTTGAGCTTGTCTTAATAAAACCACACCAGTAAGAACTAAATTAAACAACATAAATATCGAAAAAATCACTGTCATAAGTTTTCCTAACTTGATAGGAACTTTTTCTATCATTGAATTTAAAAATGGATAAACATATTTAATAACAATTGTTGCAAGTAATCCCCAAAAGATCATAAACGGAATTGTTGTTCTACCATTAAGATTTAAAAAGTGATTAGAGTAATCCCATGAACGACTTTGAATAAATAACTCTTGTAAATAAGATAATAGATATTCAAAACCTCCTCCAAGTAATCCGCCTATAATTAATAACTTCCACCAACTTACCACTTTATAAAGTAAGACAATAATTAAAATCATGCCAAAACCATAGACCGGATTAAAAGGACCATAAATGACACCACGTCTTGATTCCCAAGAGCCTTCTCTAAATAATGTAAGTATTTGCTCATAATATGTACCGATTACACACCCGATGATAAAAAGCCAAAACAACTTGGAATAACACATTCCCTTAGCAAAAACTTCATTATTAGTAGTTTCTTCTTGCACCTTAGTAATCATACTATTGTGTGTGATCATTTGAACATCTTCATTAATAAT
This sequence comes from bacterium, assembly GCA_012838555.1. Taxonomy (GTDB): domain Bacteria; phylum Bacillota_I; class Bacilli_A; order RFN20; family DUOZ01; genus DUOZ01. Next base: position 18,474 of record DUOZ01000143.1, read on the forward strand.
ACTTGTTGTGTTTTTACTATTGCTCATTTTATCTACTCCAATCTGACTTTGAAATAAACTATATACATAACATCATATGATTTGATGAAAACCAGATATAACTACACTTGTTTTATTCCTTTACTATATATAATTATATATGATTTTTCGACAAAATTTAACATTATTTTTATAATCAATGTTTTAAATACAAAAATCTTGTTATATAACAGAAAAAAAGATATGATTTCTCATACCTTTTTCGATTATTCTTAACTATCCAATTATTCAAACTGATTAATTAGCGTTTTAAGAGAATCTTTTGCATCTCCTAGTAATAAAGTCAAGCCATATTTTCTTTTATATAATGGGTTATCAACACCTGAATAGCCAGGATTTAAATCATAGTTACAAATGATTATATGTTTAGCTTCATCCACATTTAAAATTGGCATTCCATAAATTGGAGTATCTTGGGCATCTCTAGCTGCTGGATTTAATACATCATTAGCACCTATTACAATTGCTAAATCACAATCTTTAAAATCATCATTGATACTATCCATTTCATATAACTTATCATAATCAATATCAACTTCAGCTAATAAAATGTTCATATGACCAGGCATTCTTCCTGCAACAGGATGAATTGCAAATCTCACATTAGCACCTTTTTCTTCAAATTTAACAGTTAATTCTTTAACTAAATGTTGAGCTTGTGAAAGTGCCATTCCATAACCTGGAACAATAATAATATCTCTTGCTTGATTAACAAGTAATTTTAAATCATCTTTTTCTTCTCTTTCATCTTCTTCATTAATTTCTTCAACTTTTTCAACTGATTCCTTTTTAGTAACACTAGTTTTACCTAATAAAATGTCAAACAAATGACGATTCATAGCTTTACACATAATTTGAGTTAAAACTAAACCACTAGAACCAACAATGCCACCTACTGCAACTAATAAAGGATCACCTATAGCCATACCAGCAATTGAACCAGCTACACCACTTAGAGAATTTAATAAAGATATTGTAATTGGCATATCAGCTCCACCAACTTTAATCGTGAAGTTAACACCAAATAATCCCGAAATTAAAGTTAAAAGAATTATTAATAAACTTAGGTCAAATTGTCTAACTACTATTAAAACAGCAAGTCCTGCAATTAATAAATTACTCAGAACGTTTATTGATGCTTGTCCTTTATACATTATAGACTTACCTAATATTAATTTGGCTAGTTTACCAGAAGCAACTAAACTTCCTGTTAAGGTCACTGTACCAATAACAATAGCCAAAATTGAGGTAATCACGTTAAAATAATCATTTTTAGGTATCGTCATTAACGTAGCAATACCTACTAAAGCTGAACTAAGCCCACCGAATCCATTAAGCAAAGCGACTAGTTCAGGCATTTGAATCATTTTAACCTTAATTGACAAGAATGCTCCAATTAATGAACCAATTAATAAAGTAACAATGATTATAATTACTACTTGATTATTTGAAAATACATTGTAATGGATAATAGTTAAAATAACTGCTATAAAAGTAGCAAATGCACTTAACATATTTCCTAAACGAGCCGTTTTAACCTTGCTCATTAAATAAATACCAAACAAGATAATAGCAACTAAAATAAGACATAGTGAATAATAGATTGGATCACTAATCATCTTCATTCACCGTCCCTTTTTTAAACATGCCTAACATCCTATCAGTAACCATAAAACCACCAACAACATTAATCGTAGCACCCACAATTGCAACTCCACCTAATAAACTACTTGCCAAAGGATTAATGTCTCTTAATAATGCAGCTGTTACTGTTAAAGCACCTAAAATGGTTATTCCACTTAAAGCATTCATCCCTGACATTAAAGGAGTATGTAAAAGTGAAGGAACATTATTTATCAAAAAGTAACCAATTATTGTTGATAAAACAAATATAATAATCAATAAATAAGGTTGCATATTTCCTCCTTAAATTCCTTCCATCGCTTCTAATGTACCTTCATGGACAATCTTATTTCCATTAGTAACTAGCATCGATGAAATGATTTCATCACTTAAATCTAAATTTACCTTACCGTCTTTAACTAAATACTTAACTAAGTTATAAACATTATTAGCAAACATCCAAGTTGAACTAGATGAAAGATGACCTGGTATATTTTTAATACCATTAATTGTAATATTATGGAAAACCTCTATTTTTCCACTAGGAGTAATCTCACAATTTCCACCTTGGTCGATTGAAACATCAACAATAACACTACCAGGTTTCATTGTTTTAACCATTTCTTCAGTAATTAATATTGGTGCAACGTGTCCTGGAACTAAAGCACTTAAAAAGACAATATCCATATCTTTTAAGACACCGCTGATGACTTCTCTTTCTTTTTCTAACCAAGATTTTGGTAAGCTTAGAGCATAACCACCTTTACCAACTGATAGTTCTGAAGGTACTCCAATATCAATTACTTTAGCACCTAAACTTTTAGCTTGTTCTACAGCATCTTTTCTAATATCAATAGCATGGACTATTGCACCTAACCTTTTTGCTGTTGCTATTGCTTGTAATCCTGCAACACCTACACCAATTACTAAGGCATTTACAGGTTTAATCATCCCAACTGCAGAAAAGATTTGAGGTACAAATTTAGATAGAGAGTTCGCAGCCATAATCATACCTTTATAACCAGCACAAGTGGACATTGATGTTAAAGCATCCATATTTTGAGCCCTAGATATTCGAGGAACTCCATCTAAAGTTAAACCTATTACTCCTTTATCTGCCATTCTTTTAACCATTTCATGATTAACTGGTGATGCAGGATGAATAAAGGTAATTAAATATTGACCTTGTTTCATCATATCAATTTCGTGTTTACCTTTTATCTCATTAAACAAAGGCTCTTTAACCTTTAAAATTAAATCTGCTTCTTGATATAATTTTTCAACATCATCTATAATAGTAGCTCCAGCATTTATATAGTCATTATCATAATGATAAGAACCTACACCAGCATCTTTTTCTACCAGCACTTTAAAACCATCATTAACATATTTCTTCACTGTTTCTGGTATCGCAGCGACGCGTTTTTCATTAGCCATAATTTCTTTAGGTATTCCAATTATCATATTTAAACCTCCAACCTATTATAAAAGCGCTTTCTTTCCATTTCTATTTTATAATACTTAGTGCTAGATTTCCATAAAAATAAATTATTCTAAAAGAATTATTTTTTTACCAATATAATGAAATAGTAAAAAATCTATTTATACATAAAATAATCATATAAAATAAAGTTATTTTTAAACTTTAAAAAGGAGGTAAATTATGGCTAAAAGAAGACGTAGTCATGTGATGCCAGATGCATTTAAAGAAGAATACGCTCAAGAGTTAGGTGTGCAAGATGTTGTTAAAACTAACGGTTGGGGTGAACTAACTTCTCGACAATGTGGTAACATGGTAAAAAGAGCGATCGAAAAATACAACCAACAAAACAATCAATATAAGTAAAAGGCGGAATCAATCCGCTTTTTTTTATCAATCTTTCTATTAAATATCCAAATATTAGCAAATATACATAAATTAGAAAACGCAAATATGATTAGCAAAAATATAAAATAAAAAATAATAAAAACTGACCAATGCAGTAATGATCGGATATTTATTTTTAAATTTAATTAAAGATATTTAGAACTTCATCAATCATCATATTTGTTGATGTAAGTCCTCCACTAGATAAATACCAAACTTCTGGATTTAAATAATATATTCTGCTATTTTTACCTGCATTAGTACTATTTACAATTTCATTATCAATAATATCATCTGGTACAGCCACATCACTTTGGACTACTGTATTTCGATCAATAATAAAGAAAACATCAGGATTTTTTTCCTTGATAAATTCATAATCAACTTGATCTCCATGTGTTGTTACTTTAATATTTTTATCAACTGCTTCAAAGCCAAATTCATTATGGATAATTCCAAATCTTGAACCTTCCCCAAATGCTGTAAGAGTATCTGCTACAATCATTAAAATCAATGTTTTATATTTACTTTCGCTTGCTAGGGCATTTAAACTTGTTATTTTATTTTCAATTGCTGTTAATTCAGTTTCAACAACTTCTTCTTTATCAAATATTTTACCTAATAACTGCATATTTGCTTTAAATGAACTTAAATATTTTGTAGTATCTATCCCCATATAAATCGTAGGAGCTATTTCTACAAATTTGCCATATAAAGTTCTTTGTCTAGTTGAAATTATAATCAAATCAGGATTCAACTCATAAATTGCTTCAAAATTAGGTTCTTGTAAAGTACCAACATTATGGTATTTATCATCATTAAATTTACTTAAATATGTAGGTAAAGCCGATGATTTTGGTAAACCAATTACATCAACACCTAATCTATCTAAAGCATCTAAAACACCAAAATCAAAAACAATCACTTTTTCAGGATTTTTATCTAAATAAGTTGTTCCTAATTCATGTTTAATCTCAAGTTCTCCTGTAACTTCTTTTTGATTTGAATTTAAAGTAATAATAATATAAATAGCAATTAGAATTACTGCAACAGCACCAACAATTATACCAACTTTTTTATTCATACTTACCCTCCATTAAAAATAAACACATATTTTTTTATTTTCTATATCTTGAATGTCAAAATCAATGTTATAAATATTGTCTAAAACTTCTTTAGTGATGATAACATTGATATCTCCTTCTTTATAAACTTTGCCATCTTTTAAGGCAAAAATATAATCTGAATAACAAGAAGCGAAATTGATATCATGTAAAACTAAAACAATAGTTTTGCCATAGTCATCTACTAAATTTCTTAATATTTTCATCATCTCTACTGAATGTTTCATATCTAGGTTATTAAGTGGTTCATCAAGCAAAATGTATTCGGTATTTTGAGCAATAATCATAGCAATAAAAGCTCTTTGACGTTGTCCTCCACTTAGTTGATCTAAATATTTGTCTTTGATATCTCTTAATTTCATGTATTCAATTGCATTATTAATATAATCCCAATCTTCGTCAGTAAGTCTACCTTGAGAATAAGGAAAGCGTCCAAAACTAACTAATTCTTCAATAGTTAAACGCATACTAAGAAAATTAGATTGTTTCAATATTGAAATCTTTTTAGCTAATTCATTTTGATTCCAATCCTTTAGTTCAATATCATCAATATAAACTTTTCCACTTTCAAATTCAGTAAGTCTACTTATAATACCTAAAAGAGTACTTTTGCCTGCTCCATTAGGTCCTATAAAAGATACAATATTACCTTTTTTTATCTTTAGCGAAATGTTATCTATTACAGTAAAATCACCGTATTTTTTAACAATATTTTCTATTCTAATCATTCCTTATTCTCCTTTAGTAAAATTAGTATCATGTATAATCCACCAACAAAGTTGATTATTACACTTAATGTAGTATTAAAGTTTAAGACTCGTTCGACTATTAATTGTCCTCCTATTAAGAAGACAATACTAAGTAAAATTGAGATTAATATTAAATGTGTGTGTTTATAAGTATTTATTATTTGTCTTGTCAAATTTACAATTAATAACCCTAAAAACGTAATTGGTCCAACTAGTGCAGTTGAAATAGATAATAATATAGCAATAATAACTAAATGTTTACTAATCATTTTATTGTAGTCAACACCTAGATTTAATGCGTTGTCTTTACCTAGTCCCATAACATCAAGTAATTTTATATCATCATAAACAAATGGAATTATCAATAAGATTAATATCAATGCAATAAACAAAATATTAGTATTCATGTTATTAAAACTAGCAAACATTTTATTTTGAATGATATTAAACTCATTAGGATTAATTACCTTTTGCATAAACGAAGTTATACTTCTAAATAATGTACTTCCAACTGTACCAATTAATAAGAGGAATAAAATGTTATTTCTAAGTCTTTTAAGTAAATATTTAAATAAAAAGAGTGATGTAACAACCATAATTGATGTAGTTAAGATAAAGTTTATGTTGCTATCTGCAATTAAGATACTACTTGATCCTAATACAAAGACAATAACTGTTTGAATTAACATAAACAATGAATCAAAACCTAACATACTAGGCGTTAATATTCGATTATTTGTAATGGTTTGAAATGTTATTGTCGAAAAGGCAATCGTCCCACCGGTTAAAATAATCGCCAATACTTTTGGAAGTCTTCTACTTAGGAAGTATTGATAATTACTAGCACTTAATCCAGGTAAGACATATAAACCTGTTAAAACAATTGATAAAAGTATTAAAATAATTGTTAATTTTTTAGTTTTCAAGTTTTACCCTCCTCAACAATAACGCTAGGAAGATAAGACTGCCTACAACTCCAACTGTTAATCCAATCGATATAACATAAGGATAGATAACAACTCTACTTATGATATCGCAGATTAATAAGAAATTAGCTCCAAAGATAGCAGTTTCCCAAATAGTCTTTCTAACATTATCCCCTTTATAGATAGAAACGATATTAGGAACGATTAAGCCTAAGAATGGAACACTACCAATTGTAACTAAAATGGCGGCAGTAACTAATGAAACTATAATTAACCCAATACTTACTACTCTTTTATAGTTAAGTCCTAGGTTCTTAGAAAAGTCTTCACCCATCCCGGCAATGGTAAATTTATTAGCATAGATATATGCTAATATTACTAATGGAATCGTTAAGAACAGTAACTCATATCTACCTTTGATGACTAAAGAAAAATCTCCAACCATATAGGAATTTAAAGCTTGAAGAAGATTATGTCTATAAGCAAAAAAGGTAGTAATTGAATCAATTAAATTACCTAGTAGGATCCCAATTAATGGAACAAAAATCACATTCTTAAATTTAATTTTTCTAAGTAAAAACATAAATAAAAAGGTTCCAATAAGTGAGAAAACAAAACTGATTAACATTCTTCCAATATTGTTTAAAGATGTAAAGAATATCATTGAGATCAAGAATCCTAATTTAGCAGAATCCATTGTTGCAGCAGTTGAGGGCGAAACAAATTTATTTCTCCCAATTTGTTGCATGATTAAACCACATATACTCATCCCAACTCCGGTAACAATAACACTTATAACTCTAGGAATTCGGCTTATATACAATAAATTCCACGCATCTTTGTCTATATTTATTAGATCTTGAATCGATATATCACTTACACCTACGAACAACGAAATCGTAGTTAAAATAACCATGGTTCTAATTAGATAACTTTTCTTCATGAGTACTCCTTCTTACACGTAATTAAAACAGTTAATTACGATACAAATTTTATTAGATTAAACATAGTATTGTCAATCAAAATGATAAAAAAGTTATCTATAACTAACTTTTAACTAAAAAACCATAAATTACCTTAATTTTTATGTCTATCAAATAACAAAAAAAGACCATTTTTTAGGTCCTTTGATTCGACTTTAACATCTGCCTTTAAACACATCATTTTAACATTTCAATTAAAGAAAGAAATGATACAAAAATAAAATAAGATAAAGAAAACAAGAGTATGAAAATCGATATAAAGCTCAACAAATTCCTGTTTAACTTAATTCGTAAAATGGCCATATAAGCATTTAAGAAAAAGATATATATACCTAATACAATTGCGACAAATCTAGTTGTATCCATTAAAACTAAAATAAAAGTGTTATCCGTATTAATATTACTTCCAATAAAGATAAATGTATAAAATAACATAATTAAAGATACTAATATACTCCTTTTACCAAATATGATAGAAGAGTCCTTATCTTTTATTTCTACATATTCTTGATTAATCCTACTAGGGATAATTGGTAAATTAGAAGTTAATCTCCCCTTATCGTTTCTATCTATTTTATTAGTGGAATTAAATAAAAAAGAAGCAATAACACAAGCAATCAACCCAAGAAAAGAAACAATAAGAATTGCTTCAGAATATGGAAATTGCTCTTTTACCTTATCATTAGTAAAAACGATTACGAGTATAAAAAATAACATACTTAACCCTACAATATATTTCCTTTTCAAAACAGCCACCTCAAAACTTTTTTACTCAACTAATTATAAGTTTTTAGAAAAGTAAAAACAACTTATAATAAATGAAGTAATTATTGACTACTCTTTTTTTGTAACTCAAGCACATAACTATAATAACTAAACCATATATATTTAGAAAAAC
>DUOZ01000144.1 GCA_012838555.1 bacterium
AATATTTTAGGATTTGATGAAGACGGAAACATTATAATTGATCCAAAATGTGCTGTAGGTATTTTAGAAGAATTTAAGAAAAAATATCCAGATTATAATGTTACCGCAACTTTCTTTTTAAATAAAGGATTATTTAATGGTAGAACACATGAAGAACTCAAAATAAAGTGGCTTGTTGAAAATGGTTATGAGGTAGCAAATCATACTTATAATCATACTCCTTTAGATAAGGTCTCTTATGAAAAAGTAGAAGAAGAAATAGGAAAGATTGAGCAACTTTTAGAAAGCATTGTTCCAGGGCGTCATTTACAAGTTCTTGCTAAACCAAATGGTTCTCTTACAGATCCAAATCATGCAAACTTTCCTGCTTTAAAGTCAGGTTCATATAATGGAGTTCCCTATAAAATGCAAGCAGCGTTAAATATAGGAAAATGGTTTAGTCGCTCAATATATGATGAAAAAATAGATATTTATAATATTCCAAGAATAAGAGCAACTAATGAAGCAAATGATGAAATTAATTGGGGTGCTCCACCAGAAATAATTGATAATGCTTTTGCCTCTTATAAGGATTCACGTTATGTTTCTGATGGAAATCAAGATACAATAGTATTTCCTGAGTATAGTCCGCATACACTAAATAAAGAGAAGTTTAAAGATAAATATATTTTGCGCTACGAGTAATGACTTAGAGGAGGTTTTATATATGAGCTATAAAACCAGAAGGAAGATTAAAGATAAAGAAAAAGAACAATTAATTAGACAAGTAAAAAAATTAGAATATCAATTAGTTTGTAAAAGAAAAAAAGGTTTCCCTTATTACCATTACCAAAAAAAGAAAAAAGGAAAGTCTTTGGAATTAAAGTTATAAAAGTTATAGAAGAAAAAAGAAGTCATTTCTTTGACTTCTTTTTTTGGTTGCATTAAATTTAATTGAATGTTATTATATAGTGCATAATTAGGGGAGAGGAAAAAGAAAAACAAAAAAGTACCAATTATTTTTACTTAATTTAGATGATCATAAAAACGATTTATATAATAACGAAAAAACAGAAGCAATTATAGTTCCATCTTTTAAATTAGAAAATTTTGAAAAAAATAGTAAGAAAAAAAGAAAAGGTTTTACGAAAGAATTAACTTTATAATGCAAAATTTTTAATATTGCATCTTTTGAAAAAATTTGCTATTATTATAGAGCAGATGGCGATGTAGCTCAGCTGGCTAGAGCGTCCGGTTCATACCCGGCAGGTCGGGGGTTCGAATCCCTTCGCCGCTACCAACCTGGACCCTTAGCCCAATGGTCAGAGCAGCCGGCTCATAACCGGTTGGTTGTAGGTTCGAGTCCTACAGGGTCCACCATCAAACAAAATTTATACCTTCATTGGAGGCTTACCCAAGCGGTTGAAGGGACCGGTCTTGAAAACCGGAAGGAGTTAACAGCTCGCCAGGGTTCGAATCCCTGAGCCTCCGCCATTAAAATTCTTATATATTTATATTACATCGCGGGGTAGAGCAGTCTGGTAGCTCGTCGGGCTCATAACCCGGAGGTCGGGGGTTCAAATCCCCCCCCCGCAACCAAATGGTCCAGTGGTGTAGCGGTTAACATGCCTCCCTGTCACGGAGGAGATCGCGAGTTCGATCCTCGTCTGGACCGCCATAATGTGTGGCTCGGTAGCTCAGTTGGTAGAGCAACGGACTGAAAATCCGTGTGTCACCAGTTCGATTCTGGTCTGAGCCACCATTTTTTTATATATAGGATTTTTTTAGTTTATTTATGATAAAATAAAATGTGGGTGTTAAAAATGAGAAAATATCTGACTTTATTTACAACTTTTTTTAAAATAGGCTTATTCACTTTTGGTGGAGGACTTGCAATGATTCCTTTTATCGAAAAGGAAGCTGTTAGTAAACATAAGTGGATAGATGAAGAAGAAATGATATCTATTATTGCGATTGCTGAATCTACCCCTGGACCAATCGCAGTTAATAGTGCGACATATATAGGTAATAAAGTAGGCGGACTTCTAGGCTCATTCTTTGCCACACTTGGAGTAATTTTACCTTCTTTTACCATTATCTTATTACTTACTTTAGTTTTAGAACAATTTATGGCTAATAATTTTGTTAAATATGCCTTTTTAGGTATTAGAGCTAGTGTAACAATATTAATTTTAAATGCAGCTTTAAAACTATTTAAAAAAGTAAAGAAATCAGTGTTTGTATTTATTACATTAATTGTTTCATTTGTTATCGCCTTTTTCTTTACAAGTGTCTCAACCATTTATTTAATTCTAGGTGGTTTATTAATCGGTATTATTTATTATTCAATTGAACATAGATTAACTAAAAAGGAGGTCGAAGAATAATGTATATTTTATTAGATTTATTCTTAACCTTCTTTAAAATCGGTATATTTACCATTGGTGGTGGTTATGCCATGATACCAATGATTAAAAGTGAAGTTATAACTAAAGGTTGGATAAGCGAAGCCTTGTTAGTTGATTTTATTGCTATATCAGAATCAACACCAGGTCCTTTTGCGATTAATGTTGCAACCTTTATTGGAGAAAGCCAATTTGGATTTTTAGGAGCAGTTGCAGCTACATTAGGAGTAGTTTTACCATCTTTTCTTATTATTTTAATTATTGCTAAATCAGTTTCTTATTTCTTAAATAATAAGTATGTAAAATATGCCCTAGAAGGTGTTAAACCAGTTGTTATTGGTCTAATTCTTTCAGTTGCTATAGACTTAATTGTCGATTATGGATTTAAGAACTCAATAGATTTTGCTAAATTTGATTTAAAGGCTATTTTTATCATGGCAGTGACCTTTATTGTTATTAAGTTAAAGAAAGGTATTAGCCCGATCTTTGTAATTATTATGTCTGCTGTTATGGGGATTGTTTTATATGGTTATTTATAAAACTAATAAAAAACTTCCTGTTATGGAAGTTAATTATAAATTGTAGGGTTTAGTTAATTTAAAACTTACTGTTGTTTATTAGGAACAACTTCAATAGTAAATGAAGTTTCTAATTTTAGATAACGGACTATTACTTCAAAAGTTCCGATGGCTTTAGTATCAACTTTAGAGGTAATAAAATTTCGATCAATATACTCCTTATAACCATTCTCCTTTATTAAATATCCATATAGACCATCAAAGTTAATTCTTTCATTTTGATAGTATACTGTTTTATTTGGAGGTACGATAATCATCTTTACATAATCATCCTCTTTTTTAATATCAAATTTATTATGGAATGGAACATCACGAAGAAACCCATTTTTATAAATAAGATGTAGGTGACTTACTATTAATGTCACATTATCTAAAAGACTTTTTTCTACACTTAATATGATTGTATAGTATTGAATGTCTTCAGTGAAATCTTCTGTCTTACTATAACAATCAAGTGCGATTTCAAGTGTGTTTTCATTTAAATAAAAGACACTTTCGATCCCGTTTATAAAAACACTGCTACTTCTAGTTCCTCCAACTACAATAATTGATTCATCAACAAATAAGTTTTCATCAATTTCATAGTTTATAGACCATGGATAACTAATATAATCACTATAAGTATCAATTATTAAACTTCCATCAATTATTGTTTCATTAATTGATAAATGATGTTCCTTGAAACTAAGTTGATCATACGTGATTTTAGAATCTTTGTAATAATTCATTAATGTTTCAAGTTCAGTTTTAGTTGATAGATTATTTAACTCAAATGTTTTATTGATGGTTTTCAAATCAATTATTATCTCACTAGCATAATCTAGGCTTTCTTTAAGATTAATGAAATCACGTAATATGCTTTTTTTAGAGTTGTAAACTAATTTAGCAGAATTAAACAATTGATAAACGTTATATCTTGAATAATTCCAATTTTCGATATTTAACAAATTTGCTTCCCAATTTTCTAAGTAATTAAGTTGATAATTAAAATCTTTATTAAATCTTAAATTAACCATGGCATAATCGTATTTTTC
>DUOZ01000145.1 GCA_012838555.1 bacterium
TAGCACATATTGATAATGAACAATTGATTAATCAATCTTAGATTGCTTTTTCAAGTAATCTGGTAATTTATTAGACCAAGGGTAAGCGTAAAAAATTTCCAGAGTCGACCAAATGAATGAAATAAGTCATAATTAGTTCAGGAGGTTCGATTTATGATAAACAATAAATACCTAGAACAAGTAAAAATTAATGCAGTCAAACGTTATTTGAATGGAGAACAGAAAAAGAAAATATGTGAAGAACTTGGTGTCGCTAAATCTACTATGTGGGGATGGATTTGTAAATACAGTTCACTAATAGAAAAAGATTGGAAGATAGAAGACATAAAAGAAGCTAATGGAGAATTTATAGATATAACAATTCCGATGAAAAAAGCTAATTCAAGTGAGAAAATTATACATTTATCAAATTCTACTATAAGATTGTTTAAAAATGGATATTCAATACTCTGTGATGTTTCTATGCTTAAAGAAGTAATAAAGGCGATATCGAATGATTGATTTAGAAAATATTGATCACATTTATTTATACCCAGGATATACTGATTTAAGAAAAGGAAGAAAAGCACTTGGTCATATGTCATTAGAATTAGCAAAGGATGATAAAGAACACAAACTATTTATCTTTTGCAATAGGGAATCAAAACTCATAAAGATATATGAAAAAGATGAAACTGGAGTCTGGGTATACATAAGATCCCTTGATGAATCGAGATTTGGTTGGCCTAAAAATATGAAAGAAGCTTTAGAGATAAACAGATCACAAGTAGAATGGTTATTAAAAGGATTAAAGTTTATATCTTATAAAAAACAGGAAAAAAACATCGATTATTTCTAATTATAGAACATGAAAATATATGTTAAAAAACACCGAAAAAGGTAGATTTTATCGGTGTTTTTTGATATAATATAATCATGAAAAAGATAGTAAAAATTGATGAAATTTCCAAAGAGGAATTGTACAAATTATATTTAAAAGAAGTTGAAAAGAACGAGAAGTTAGAAGCCTCTTTTAAAGCTCTACAAATTAAAAATCAGGAAAACTTACAAACTATAATAAATTTGGTTGAAGATTCCAAAATCAAACGAGTAACACAATTTGTTCCTAAAACAGAAAGAAATATTGTAGATAATACTTTTAACGAAGCAGAAGTTGAAATCAAGAAAGAAACCATAAAAACGAAAAGAAGAGTTGGTAGACCTAAAGGGAGTAAAAATTTTGATTTAAGTTACTTTGAAAATAATCATAAAGAAGTGATTGTTTTAAAACCAGATGAATTAAAAGAACAAAATAATTTAGTTCATATTGGTGATGTTGTTACTTATAAAATCGAATACAATGCTCCTGAATGCAGAATAATTAAAATAATTTCTGAAAAATATATAAATAAAGAGACAAATCGTATTTATCAAAAAGCGAATAAGGATGACCCTTATCCACATTCAATTTGTACTCCTTCATTAGCATCAAACATCATTACGAATAAATTTGTTTTAGGAATACCTTATTATCGCCAGGAACAATATTTATTTAATAAAGAAGTTGAAATATCAAGGCAAAATTTATGTAATTATCAAATAAGAACAAGTGAATTACTTAAGCCATTTTATATATATTTGAAAGAACTATTAATCAAAAATCAAGTAAAAGTAATTCACGCAGATGAAACGACTTTGAATGTTTTGGAGGTTAATAATAAAAATCAGTGTTACTTATGGCTTTATACTTCTTCTTTTTATGATTACCCGATATATATTTATGAATATCAGCGTTCAAGAAGTGCTAATAATCCTAAACAATTTCTTAAAGACTATAATGGTTGGCTTGTTACTGATGCATATGATGGATATAACAATATTCCTAATGTTAAAAATTCTTATTGTTGGGTGCATGCAAGAAGGAACTTTACGGATATATTGAAGTCATTATCGGAAAAGCAAAGAAGTGAATCTAAGTCTTACATTATTGTTAATAAAATTGATAAACTCTTCGAATTTGAAAGAAAGTTTAGAAATGAAAGATATACAGCTTCTAAAATTCTACAACTAAGAAATGATGGGGAATATAAAGTTACGCTCGATTCACTATTCAATATCTTAGAGACGAGTAATTCTGAGAAGGGATCTGCTCTAGAAAAAGCTATCAACTATATATTAAATAGAAAGGAAAAGTTTCTAAACTTTTTGAATGATGGGCATCTAGATTTATCGAATAACATAAGTGAAAGAGCAATTAAACCATTCGTGATTGCTAGGAAGAATTTCCTATTTTCTAATACAGAAAATGGAGCATCTTCATCAACAATCTTGTTCTCAATAATTCAGACTGCAAGAGCAAATGGATTAGATCCGACGAAGTATTTAGAATACTTGATAAAAAATATTTCAACCATAACTAATTTCGAAAAACTTTTACCGTGGAAATTAAAAAATAATTTTAAGTTGTAAACATTAAAAAGAAAAAAAACAAATCAAATGATTGACTTGAACGGTCAATCTTTTACGCTTACAAATCAGACAATTGATTCATGTTAGTATTAGAAATAAAGAAAAAGCACCATATATTTGCGATTACTTCACTTTATATGTGCTCTGATCAAAGATTATTTTGGTGGAGCTGACGGGAGTCGAACCCGTGTCCAAAAATACCATTACATAAGGCGCTACAGCTTAGTTAATTGTTATTTTCTTATCTTAATGGTTAACAATTAACAAATAACCTCTAAGACCAGGATAAATTAGTTTTCAAGCCCTATGTCTATCCGCCCATAGAACCCTAGTCATTTTATATTACGCCTAACCTAAGACAAATGACCAATCATAAGCCGACGTTGCTACTCTCGAATAGTGAGCTATGTAGTTTTAGTTAACTAAGCAGCAAAAGCAAGTTGTGGTTTGCCATTTAATTGGCTTTTGACCTCTAACGGAGTCAACCGACTGCTCCCTATATAACGGATATCCCTGTCGAAACCATGACAGCCCCATAAATGTAGATAACCTACGTCAATAGTATAACATAAAATTTAAAACTCAAGTAGTAAATTTTTGGTTTAGAAACACTAATAATATATTCTCCAAATTTAAACTTGATTATATTAATTTAACCAATTATGCATCATAGCTTCTAGGATTTTTTAATTGGCTGAACATCTTTAAATCAATCGCACCTTGTCTTGCTATGTCTCCTGAGATAATATTTTCTACCGAAACATTAAAAATTTTGGCTAATTTATTAAAATCCTCCTGAGTAGGAACTTTTTTATCTAATTCCCATTCCTCAATCTTCTTAACTGGGACTCTCATTTTTAAGGCTAAATCTTGTTGGGACATATTGTTTTTAACCCTTAATAGAATTAAGGTATATCCTGTATAAAGCATAAACGCACCCCCTAGTTAAAGATTATCTTTTTAAAAGAATATGTGCAACTAAAACGCTCACAAAATATACCTTAATTAATAGATCTTTTTAGCTTTTGCTAAGTCTCTAGCAATTGCCTTTTGTTTTTCTACTTCTCGTTTATCATAGTTTTTCTTACCCTTAGCTAAAGCAAACTCAACTTTTGCTAATCCATTTTTTAAATAAACCTTTGTAGGAATCAGAGTATAACCTTTTTCTTTAACATAACCAAATAAACGATTAATTTCACGTTTATGTAGTAATAACTTTCTTGTTCTAGTAGGTTCATGGTTGAAAATGTTACCTTTATCATAAATCGGAATATTCATATTGATGATAAAAGCCTCACCATTTTTTATTTGAACATATGAATCTTTAATATTACAAGAACCTTTTCTAATTGACTTGATCTCTGTTCCTTTTAGTTCGATACCCGCTTCATACCTATCCTCAAGATAATAATCAAAGGAAGCACGTCTGTTATCAGAGACTACTTTAATGTTATTAGCCATATGCTCCCTCCTTTTTATTTGCATAATAAGGATAAAACATCTTGCTATAAATGTCAAAGGGTTATCAATTAACGATGTCTTTTTCTTTTAATGGTTTGATTTTCACTTCTTTTATTTGTTTTCTTTCTACCTTTTTTCTCTTTATCTAATAATTGTTTTTGTTCTTTATTTTCTTTTTTCGTTTTAAAAAACCTAACAATTGAAAAATCAATATGTCTAAGTTTCTTTGAAGCTGACTCAACCCTAACTAAGACTCGCTCTCCTAGAGTAACAACTCTACCTTTACTAGAGACTGCGATCATTCTTTGTTCATCATAATAATAATCTTCATACTCATTAATCGAATTAAATCTTACAAATCCCTCAACAGTATTATCAAGTTCTACATAGACACCAACTTGATTAAATCCACTTACACGTCCTTCAAATTCTTCACCAATATGGTCTTCCATATATTCTGCCATTTTCATTGCATTAACTTCACGTTCAATTTCAATTGCTTTTCTTTCAGTTACAGAAACTTGTTCCGCTATATAAACGATTTTAGCTATTAAAGGTGTATAGTCAATAATTTCATTCTTCATATATTCTTTAATTAATCGATGTAACAATAAATCAGAATACCTTCTAATCGGCGAAGTAAAATGAGAATAAGCAGAACTTGCTATTCCAAAGTGTTTTAAATTTTCACCACTATAGAAGGCTTTTGGTAATGATCTAAGTAATAATGAAGCAATGATATTACTATTTTCATTTTCTTTAGATTCATCTAAAATCTTTTGTAATTGTGAAGGATGGATACCATTTTGATCACCTGTTAATGTATAACCCAGTGGTTTAATTAATTGAGCAAAATGTCTAATCTTTTTAAGTTGAGGTTGAGGATGGACACGGTAAATATTTGGCAAGTTTTGGAAATATAAATGCGAAGCAACAGTTTCATTTGCTAAAATCATAAACTGTTCAATAATCCCTTCACTTACTCCTCTTTCTCTAACTTTAACATCAATACATTTACCCGTTTCATCTACAATGATTTTAGGTTCATCTACATCTAAATTTAACATACCTTTCTTTTGCTTACTTTTTCTTAAAATATCTGCCAAGTCACGCATAACAAAGAGCATGTTATTCAAATTATCATCTTCATACAATTCATTTCTTGTTAATAATGCATTAACACGATTATATGTTAAACGATAAGCGCTTCTAATAACACCTTTAGTAATCTCATAATCAATAACTTCACCATTTTGATTAACCGTCATTAAACAAGACAATACTAATCGATCAACATTAGGATTCAATGAACAAATTCCATTTGATAGGTTAAATGGTAACATTGGTATAACTCGATCAGCCAAATAAATTGAATTACCACGACTTAGAGCTTCTAAATCAATTAAACTATTTTCTTTAACATAATAAGAAACATCGGCAATATGAACACCTAAATAATAAGTTCCATCATCATTTAAAATCACTTCAACCGCATCATCAAAGTCTTTTGAATCATCACCATCAATTGTAACAATTAAACGACCTCTAAAATCCTTTCTACCTTCTAGTTCTTCCTCTAAAACGGTATCTTTAACATTTCTAGCTTCATCTAATACTGGAGTAGGAAACTCATAAGGAACTTGATATTCTTTTACAACTGATAAGATATCAACTCCAGGGTCATTTTTATGACCTAAAACTTCAACGACTCTTACTTCAATATAGTCTTGATGATAATTGGTTATTTGAGCGACTACTTTAGATCCTTGAGCATAAGGGTAATCACTACCTTCAACTATAATAGGAATATTAATTACAATTTGATCCGGTATAACATAATCATATTTACCTTTAATTTTAATTTCACCAACAAAGCGACTATTAACCCGTTCTAAAACACTAATAACTTCACCTTTAGTCGTACCAGGTGCTACATAAATTAAAACCATATCATTAATTAAAGCACCCATTAAATCTTCTTTAGCAATATAAATATCAGTATCATCTTCAAGGATAGTCGCAAATGCAAAATGATCTTTTACCCTAACTACTTGAGCTTTATATAAATGCGCTCTTTTACAAGATTGATATTTATAATTAGTAGTAATAAAAACTTTACCGTCATTAATTAATTCATCTAATGCTTCATCAAGACGTATTTTATCTTTATATATATGAAGTAATTCTTCATAAGTTAGTGGTCGATACTGTTTACTTTCAATTTGTGCTAGTAATATTTCTTTCATTTATAAAACCTCCAGTATTATTGTTTATCATAAAAGCAATAACTAAAATTATTTTAGACATAATTTAAATAAATAGCAAACATAATAAAAAGAAATGGTATGTTTCAACCATTTTCTAATGAATAATTTCAAATTCAATGTGGACAGTTGCTGTTTCTTTTACATCACTAGGAACAACATCTAAACTATCTTTTGGAGCATAACTCATCGCTTCAATTCTTAAACGAGGGTAAGGTATAGCTCTTGGTTCATCATAGATAATATTTATAATTTTTCCTAATTTAAAATTAGCACTTCTAGCAATTAAATTAGCATTATGGAATGCACTATTTATTGCTTCTTTAAGAGCTTCATCCTTTAATATTTGACTTTCTTTTACTGTGAAATCAAGAGAAAATAAGGCATCAACATTACTTGTTAATAAACTGGTAAACAACCTATTTAACCTTTCTTTATCATAAGCAAATTCTAATACTAAATCATGAGTTCCCCGATAACCATTAAAAACACTTCTACCATCTTGATATTGATATCTAGGTTCAATCTTATAATTTAGAGTCTTTAAATCATTATCATTAAAACCAGCCTTATTAATTGATTCCCTTAAGGCCCTTGATTTTAGATTCAATTTCCTTAACACTTCTTGATAATCATAATCTTCACTTTGAAGCATAAAACTAACGACTAAAAAATCAACAGGTTTACTAACTTCACCAACTCCAATAACTTTTAACATATTATTCACCCCTATTAACTTATGAAAATTAATACTTAATAATGAAAATAAGTCCAACTTAATGGACTTTCTTATCCTTTTTATTAGCTTTACTTTCAAGAAGATAAATAAGTGCTACACCTAGCATAAAAGCTAATATTGATAATAAGATTGTTTTAATATCATATTGATAAGTAATCTTTTCAACATTGCCTAAGGCATCAGTTCTAGTATTAATCATATGTTCTTCCTTAAACGGAATTAAGGAAATCGCACTTCCAATTAACATACCTAGAATCGCACTATAAGTTTCTTTTCGGTACTTATTAATCGCCCAGTCACAAAACTTACCGCCTACATAAATACCAATTACGACACCTAAAGCAAATAAAACTAAAGGAATAATAACATATAAATTTAAATTAAAGTTTCTAATTTCTCCTAGATAACCTTGATAAATTAAGTAATAATAACCTAGTAATAATAAAATCATCGAACCACTTATTCCAGGTAAAATCATTGAAATACCACCAATAATACCAACTAAGAAAATAATTAATACATACAAGGCATCAATAGACGTTGGTACTAAAGGCGAGGTTTCTAATTCTCTAGTTGATATTAAAATCGGATAAGCAACAACTATTATTCCTAAAACAACAAAAATCCAACTCAAATATTCTTTCTTTATAATTTCCTTTTTAAAGACATAATAAGTACTTAAACTTATTAGACCAATAAAAAAGTACATAACTTCAATAAAACCATACCAAAGAAGTGGTTTTAAAATTAATGAAGCAAGTAAAATCCCAAATACTGCACCTGCAATAATTTCACCAATAAAGAAAATATCCTTCCATCGATCTTTATTATCTTTTTTAAAGATATTCACTAATGCCTTCATTAAAGGTTCAAATAAATTTAAAATAACTAAAATCGTTCCTCCGCTAACTCCTGGAATAGAATTTCCCACTCCAACACCAACACCAGCGAAGAACCGCTTCATTTTTAACATCAACTCTTTGATAGGTTTCATTACTTCACCCGCTAACTATTAAAATTAGTAAAAGTTAAGACAATTAAAATGACAGCTATAACCGCCATAACAATATTACCAGTAATTAACATAAACTTTCGATCTCGTTTTTTACTTCTAATAACTTCGTATTCACCTTTTTCATAAATACGAGCCATTTCTTGAAGCGAAAGTTTATTGGCTAAAGAATATTTAAGGGAACGATAAAATCCAAAAATAATTCCTATAGCAAACGATATTCCTAAACCTAGGAAAATATTTAAATCAATTTCAATAAGTCTTGTTACCCACATTAAAGGATAAAACAAGACCGAACTAACTAATAACGCAAAAAACAAAAACATCATGTTAGTATTAAATTTATCATAATTCATTAACTCTAACATTCTAAACTTAACTTCACCAGATAAATTTAAGTTAGAATAATCTAAATAAACCTTACCATTAACTCGGTTAATTAAAACATAATATTTAGCATCAATTAAATATCTAGTATATGGTATTAAAACATAAGTAATTTGATTAAACTTAAAATTACTTAATTTAACCTTAGTTATTTTATAATCATAAGAATGAAAATTATTTTTAATAATTTGTTTAACTTGTTTAATTATATCTTTTTTAACCCTTTTTAATAATTGATATTTATTTAAAGTTAAACCAATAACTCTTAAATTAGATACATTTACAACTTCAAGTTGATCATTTTGTTCATAAACAGATACAATTTCTTTAATTGAGGGATCTTGATAATATTCTTTAATTGAAGCATTTTGGATTCTTAAACTTACTTCTTGTTTACTTTCATTAAAGGTTTCATCACTTTTATTAGTTAAAGCCGGGAAATTTGATGAGATTAATTTTGATAAATTACTTTTAATAATCTCAACATTAACACCACTATTAAGTTTAACTTCTAACTCAATATCATAATTTACATTAGCTTTATAATAAGTTTCATATAAAGTTGTAGAGATAGTTTCTTGTTGTAATTTATCTTTTAGATAACTTCTAAATTCATAATCTAAACTTTTAGCAGACGCTAAATATTCAAAGAAAATATTTTGAATCTCATCATCGTTAAATTTAGAAGGGACTAATAAAATATTATCATCCTTACTAAAGATTTTATTTCCATTTACACTGCTTCTTAAATCCATATGATCCCTACTTCCTTATCTTACTAAAGATAATATAATTTCACTTAAAGTTGGATGGGCATGAATAATTTCACCAATTTGATTAACTTTTACTTTATTATTCATTAAAGCGACCACTTCATGAATAATCGTATCAGCTTCAGCACCTAATATATGAGCTCCGATAATATTATTATTATCATCAATTAAGATTTTAGCAAAGCCATCACTTTCATTCATAGCTAAGGCCTTACCATTAGCCTTATAAAAAGTCTTCTTAACCTGATAATTTATTTCCTTTATTTTAGCATCTTGTTCACTTAATCCTATCGAAGCTATCGGAGGAATTGTAAAAATCGCACTTGGGATCAAATTAAAATCAATCGCACTTCTTCTTTCTAGGATTCTATTTAAGACATGGAATCCCTGAAAAGTCGCACTATGAGCTAATAAGGAAAGACCATTACAATCACCAATGGCATAAATTCCTTCCTTGTTAGTTTGATAATCTTGATCAACCTTAATAAAACCTTTATATGTTTCTATTCCGATATCTTCAAGATTTAAACTTTCAAGATTACCAACTCTTCCAACTGCTTTTAAGACAACATCTCCTTGAAGAGATAATTCTTTATCCTTTTGTTTAAACAAAACGATTTTTTCACCATTAACTTCACTTACTTTAGTTACTAAAGCGTTGTTATAAATATCTATACCTTGCTTCTTAAGCATTAATTTAATTTTCTTAGATAATTCTTCATCTAAGTTAGGTAAGATATTATCCATGTATTCTACAACACTTACTTTTACATTAAAGGTTGAAAAGATAGAGGCAAACTCAATACCAATAACGCCCCCACCAACAATGATTAAATGTTTAGGTAAGTCATCAATATTTAACAAATACCTTTCGTCAACCATTAAATCATTACCTTCAATTGGTAAACTTTTACTTTTTGAACCAATAGCAATAACGATATTTTTAGCTTCATAAACTTCATCATTAACTTCAACTTGGTTTTTATTAACTAATCTAGCTTTACCATAAATAGTTTTAACATTTAATTTTTTTAATGCAAACTCAATTTGTTTTTTTAAAGATGAAACAACTTGATCTTTTCTTTCTTTTACTTTTTTAAAATCAAAATCCCAACTTTTAACATCAACACCATAAGTTGTAGCATCTTTTATTCCATGTAAAAAAAGGGCATTCTTAAAATAAGACTTGGTGGGAATGCACCCATAATTTAGGCACGTCCCACCCAAGGCTTCTTTTTCAATTAAGATAACTTCAAGTCCTTCTTTAGCTGCCTCTAAAGCTAGTTCATATCCTCCAGGTCCAGCCCCAATAATAATTAAATCAGTCATATTTACCAATATCCTTAAATTTTAAGACCGGTTTTTTTGCTGCTTTTACTTCATCAATTCTCCTAATAGGAGTATGATGTGGAGCACCCTTTACTAACTCAGGATCTTCTATAGCTTCTTTGGCAATTTGTTTCATAACCTTAATAAAATCATCAATCGTTTCTTTATTTTCCACTTCAGTTGGTTCAATCATGATTGATTGTTCAAATAAAAGAGGGAAATAAATCGTTGGAGCATGATAACCATAATCTAATAACCTTTTTGCAACATCTAAGGTTTTAACTCCAGTTGATTTATCCTTAAGTCCATCAAAGACAAATTCATGCATGCAAACATCATCAATTGGTAATTCATACTCATCTTTTAAAGATTCTTTAATATAGTTAGCATTTAACACTGAATAGTATGCAACATTCTTAATATTTTCTTTCCCTAAACTTAATAAATAAGTATAAGCCTTAACTACAACTAAGAAATTTCCATAAAATCCACTGATTCTTCCAATTGAATGAGATGGTGTTTTAAAGACATACTTATCATTAACTTTATCTACTATAGGAGCAGGTAAATAATCTTTTAAGAAGGCTTTAACACCAACTGGACCACTTCCAGGACCTCCTCCTCCGTGAGGAGTTGAGAAAGTCTTATGCAAGTTAATATGCATAATATCAAAGCCCATGTTGCCAATTTTAGCATAACCTAGAAGAGCATTTAAGTTCGCCCCATCATAATACATTAAGCCACCAGCATCATGAATCAATTTAGAAATTTCTTCAATTTCATTTTCAAAAAGACCCAAAGTATTAGGATTTGTTAACATCATACCAGCGACTTCATCTGATAAGACTTCTTTTAAGGCTTTTACATCAACTCGGCCATTATCAAGTGAAGGAACTTCAATAATATCAAAACCACAAACTGCTGCACTTGCTGGGTTTGTTCCATGAGCACTTGTAGGTACAATAACTTTTGTTCTTTTAGTATCATTTCTTAGTAAATGATATTGTTTCATAATCATTAAGCCTACTAATTCACCATGAGCACCTGCAAATGGAGAAAAAGTAAAGGCATCAAGTCCAGTTAATTCTGATAACATTTGTTCCATTTCATAATAAATTTGTAATGAACCTTGAACTAAAGACTCATCACTTAAAGGATGAATTCTTCTAAACCCTCTAAAAGAAGCTACATATTCATTAATTTTTGGATTATATTTCATCGTACATGAACCTAGTGGATAAAAACCTGTTTCAACTCCAAAGTTCTTATGTGATAAGTTAGTATAGTGTCTTAAAACAGTCAATTCACTAACTTGAGGTAAATCTAAAGTATCATTTCTTAATAAAGAACTATCTAAATCAACACTTATGTCACTAAAATCATCTTTTGGTAAAGAATAACCAATACTACCTTCATTGGAGAGTTCGAATATAAGTTTATCATAATATTTCATATTATAATCCCCCCACAATCTTGACAAAGTCATCAATATCTTTCTTTGTCATTTTTTCATTCGCACATAGTAACCATTCATTACTACTAATTTTAGATCCACCTAGAATATTGTGATTTAATAATTCTTTATTTAACAAGTCAACATCAACTTTGGTCGTAACAACAAATTCATTAAAGAAAGGTAAATCATACTTCAATTTAAATTTATTTGTTTCTTCTAATTTCTTTAATAAGTAATGTGCAGCTTTATAAGATCTTGTTCCAACTTCTTTAAAACCTTTTTTACCTAATAAAGATAGATAAATAGTTACATATAGAGCCATTAAAGATTGATTCGAACAAATATTAGAATTAGCTTTTTCTCTTCTAATATGTTGTTCTCTAGCTTGTAATGTTAAAACAAATGCTCTTTTACCCTCTAAATCATTACTCATACCAACAATTCTTCCAGGTAATTTACGCATTAGCTTTTGCCCTACTGCCATAAAGCCAACATAAGGACCCCCAAAAGATAATGGGATACCTAAACTTTGTCCATCGCCAACTACAATATCAGCACCCATACTAGCAGGTGTTTTAACTAAAGATAAAGTGTGAGGATCAACATAATCAATTAAATATCCTCCAACTTCGTGAACTAAGTTAGCAACTTCACTATATTCTTCAATTACTCCATATTTATTTGGATTTTGAACCAAAATACCTGCTATATCTTTATTTAACTTAGATTTTAAATCATCAATTGATGTTAATCCATTATCATCACTGACTTCTTCAACTTCTATATCTCTAAATTTAGCATAAGTATAAACAACATCTTTAATACGATTTGCTACCGTATTTGAGACAAGTATTTTCTTACGTCTTAAACTAGAAGTTGCAACAAACATAGCTTCTGCAGCAGAAGTTGGTCCATCATACATTGAAGCATTAGTTATATCCATACCGGTTAATTCACAAATCATTGATTGATACTCAAAAATATACTGTAATGTACCTTGAGCAATCTCAGGTTGATATGGTGTATAACTAGTTAAGAATTCTTGCCTAGAAATTAAAGTATCAATAACTACTGGAGCATAATGGTCATAAGCTCCATCGCCTCTAAAGACCTTTAATTCTTTATTTTTACTAGCAATACTTGAAAGGTGATCTATTAACTCACATTCTGATAACATATTAGGTAAATTAATTTCACCTTTAATTCTTGCATCATCAGGAACATAGTTAAATAACTCTTCTATGTTATCAATTTGAAGAGTATCTAACATTTCTTTAATATCTTTTCGACTATGTGGTAAATAACGATGCATCAAATCACCTACTTAGTTAATTCTTCATAAGCTTTAGCATCTAAAAGATCATTAAGTTCATCTAAATCATTAACCTTAATCTTAATTATGAAATTAGCATATGGATCTTCATTTAATAATTCAGGAGCATCATTTAATTCTTCATTAACTTCGATAACTTCGCCACCAACAGGCATCATTAAATCTGAAGCTGCTTTAACTGATTCAACCGCACCAAATGAATCTTCTTTATCAAAAGAATCACCAACTGATGGTAAATCAACGAAAACAACATCACCTAAACTGTCTTGAGCATAATCAGTGATACCAATTAAAGCTACATCACCTTCAACTTTAAGCCATTCATGCGTTTTAGCATAATAAAGACCTTCAACAACTTTTGACATCCTAATTTCCTCCTTATTTCTTATATGTCTTTTGATAGAATTTTTTATCTCTAACCACAGCTTTAACCTTCTTATTTCTAATTAAAACTTCTACTTTAGTGCCTACTTGGGCATATCTAACATCAATTAAAGCCATGGCTATTGGTTTATTTAAAGTAATTGACATATAACCAGTTGTTATATAACCAATTTCTTCATCATTAATTAATACTTTGTAGCCGTGTCTTGGTATTCCTCTATCAAGAAGTTCAATTCCTACACTTGTTCTTTTAATTCCGTCTTCTTTTAGTTTTAAGAGTGCTTCTTTACCAATGAAATCATGATTGAATTTAACACCAAAACCTAAACCAGCTTCTAATGGAGTAATATTTTCATCAATTTCTTGACCATATAGAGGAAGGGAAGCTTCAAATCTTAAAGTATCACGACATCCTAAACCAGCAGGTGCTATATCTGGATTCTTAAGTAATTCAGACCAAATGTATTTAATATTCTCATTGGAAGTATAAATTTCAAAACCATCTTCACCTGTATATCCAGTCCTAGAAATAATACAAGTTTCACCATTAATTTTTACTTCTTTAAAGCTCATAAATTTTAATGATACGATATCATCTTCAACTATTGCTTGAACCATATCAACTGCTAATGGACCTTGAACTGCTACTAAAGCACAAGTAATTCTTAAGTCTTCAACTTCAACTTTATAACCTTTCATTGTCTTAATAATATGGTCATAATCTTTTTGAGCATTCGCTGCATTAAAAACTAAGAAGTACTTTTCATCATTAAACTTATAAACCATCATGTCATCAATTACTCCACCAGATTCATTTAACATAAATCCATAAGTTACTTTGAAATTAGGACAATTGACAACATCATTAGAATAAAGTTTTTCCATAAATCGTGTCGCATCGACTCCTGTAATCATAACTTCACCCATATGAGAAACATCAAAAATACCAGCTTTGTTTCTCACACTTTCATGCTCTTGTTTGATAGATGTATATTCTAGAGGCATTAAAAATCCTCCATACTCTACCATCTTTGCACCTAACTTAACATGTTCTTCATATAAAGGGGTTTTACTAAAATTATCCATATTATATCCTCCTAATCAAACAATAATGATAGTAAATCATTATTGGTAATTCCCATCACATACTCTTCAACTTTAACTTCTTTTAACACTCTATCAATACTTTCAATAGTAAACTCAAGACCAATGAATAACTTTGCTAATTCATTAATATCCTTAAGCCACATGAAATCTCCACCAAAAGAAATATTTTTTATTTTATTCTTAGTAATATCAAGCCTTAAATTGACTAAACCATTTGGAAATCTTTTTTCTTTAACCAAACTATATGGAGGATTATTACCTCTAATCCATTCATGAGTTAAATAATCTTTTTCTTTCTCCCTTATAAGATTAACTTCATCTTCACTTAAGTATATTACTTCATCGCAAATAAATGATTTTAGGGCTTCTTTAATTTCGCTCATCGTTAGATCAGTATGTTCTTTTAAATTAACAACTCTTTGTCTAACACTTTCAACACCTTTAGAAATTAATTTTTCTTTACTAGGAGTAATCGCTCTTACTAAATTTTCAATATTAACATCATACATAAAAGTGCCATGAAGAACACTTCGATTACCTTTGACAAAAAAGGCATTACCTGAAAACTTTTTACCATCAATTAATAAATCATTTCTACCAGTAAATGTTGCATTAATATTAATTTTTCTTAAAGCATCACAGAACTTATTTAAATAGATTTTAAAGGTGTCATTAACATTGGTATTATTAGTGATAAAGGTGAACATAAAGTCTCCTTCATCTGCAAAAACACAGCCTCCACCAGAAACTCTTCTAAATAATTCAATACCTTTACTATTAATAAATTCTTCATTAACTTCATTAGCTATTAATTGATGCCTACCTATAATTACTGAAGGATAAATATCCCAAAAAAAGAAAACTTCATCATCATTCTTATCTAGTAAATATTGTTCTAAAGCAAAATAGAAACTACATTTATTTCTGCCTAATTTCGATAAGTCTAAAAACTTCATTTTATCACCATATTCTTACTTCAAAATAATTATATCATTATTAATTTTAAGAAACAATTAGAGCACTTACATATCTATGTAAGTTTGGAAGGTTTGAACTCTTACATCATTGAACATTTATAAGTAATAAAAAGAAAAAGTTGACATATAGCCAACTTTTTCTAAGTAGTTTCATATTTATTTTTATAATTAATACTTTCACTTATATTTTTAAACACAGGCTCAAGAGCATAATCTACAACCTTGATGCCACTTATTAGTCCATGAAGTGTTTGTCTAGATTTATTAAATAAGATAACGATTAGATTAAGTATTGGTATAAGTAAGATTATATCTAATCCTAGGATAGTATAAACCAAAACTGTTTCAATTAAATAAATAACAAGGAAGTAAATAATTCCTCTTTTATAAGTAGATAAAACATTATTTTTATCGACAAAATACAAACCTTGCATTTTCATCCCTAATGTTTGACCTTTAATTAAATGAAATGGTATGAGATATAAAAAGAAGATTTCACTAACTAATGTTGTAAAAAGAAAGATACCATAATCAATTGCTCTTTGTTTATTACTCAAGCTAATGTATTCTTGATCACTTTCAAGTTTTAATGTGTATCTTTCTTTGTTTTGCTCATAAACAACTTCATATTTAGTCTTTAACTCAATCTCTTTTTCTTCATCAATAATATCTAGACCATGTTCTTTTTTATACTCATTGAGTTTAAAATCTACATAATCTTTACTAGTCGTAAAAAAGACAAATTCTTTTTCACCTTGATAACCCATGTCTTCGCTTAAAGCATAATTTCGCTTAATTTCATTCATTAATTTAGCATTTCTTGATGTATTAAAAAAAACATCTGCTAGAGGATCTGCGACAACAACAGTTAAAAGAAAAAGGGCGAAGATAATTAATAAAACATCAATTATACCTGCTGATACTTTTCTTAACATTACGCCACTTTTTCTTTTTTTCATGAATGATTACTCCTTTAAAATTGTTTCGCTTTTATTATAACCAAATAATTTAACCTTGGCATATTCGTTTTGATAGACACCACAAGAACCATATACATCATAGTAATCAAGTGTAGTTTCAAATAATAATTTATCATTTAAATACACTTTTAATAATGAATCTTTAAGTGTCGCTTTTAAATTATATACTTTATCCATTTCTAATGGTATTGGTTTATCATAAATTCGACTTAATCCATAATTTACATGGTCAACAGTTAATAAACCATTTTTAAATCCTACAATATAACCGTAGAACCCATAGTCACCTTGCCCATCATGAACAGAAAAATTAGTTGCATGGAAAACTAAACCAAAATGACCATTTTTATTAAATCTTTCATAAATAAAGTTGATTGATTGTTCTTCAACGTAACTAGGTCTTAAATAATAACTCTCACTTATAGTAGGTACAAAACTATCATCCTCAAGATTTAATGTATCCAAACTTATATAAGGTTCTTCATTAATAAAGAATGCTTTATATTTTAAATTACCTTTAA
>DUOZ01000146.1 GCA_012838555.1 bacterium
AACAGTACTTTCTTCCATATGAAAGTGCTGTTTTTATTATATAAAATATGAATTTTTTAAATGTTATCATATAAGAAAAAAAGGGCTAAAAATGAATTTTTATAACCATTCATTTTTTTACAGCCCCGTGTTTTCAAAAGATGAAAGTATTCCAGCAGTAGCTAAAATTACGTTACGTGAAGATGCTGTTGCAAAATCGCATCGACCTAATGAGTTGTGTAAAGAACTTGATATTATTGGTGCAAAAGCATTAACCGAATTGTTTGTTAAAATAACACCAAATGGGATAAATAATACAATCAAAAGAATAAAACAAAAACATTTAACCAAACAATTGATTGCTAATTTATCTACAATTGAAAGTGTTGATCCTATTTTTCCGGATGAAAAAATTACTGATAGAATTCGGGATATTATTCATACTAATAAAGAAATAGGAAAGTTAAAGGTCAAGCTATTTAGATTTGACAATGAATTTGATGATGGAATCATAAGAAGATACGTTGAAGGACAAATTAAGTTGCTTGGTTATGAAGATATTAAGTTTGTGTCATACGGACAGAAGTTAGAGTATTTTGTTGTTCATAATGTGAAAACTACTGATATAAATAAAATTAAATTAATAAATGGTATTAAAAGTATTGATGTTTTTGATAAATACACTATGCCGAAAAGTAATATTATAAATGTTAGTGAATTTAATATTCCTGAAAGTGATGTTAGTGAAAGCGATATAATTATTGGAATCATAGATAGTGGTATCAGTGATTGCCTATCAAATTATATTATAGGTAGAAAAGAATATGTACCTCCGATGTATCAAAATAGGGAACATGGAACTTTCGTTGCTTCATCAATATTATTTGAATCTTTTTTTGATAATATAAGAGAGCAAAACAAAAAGAGATTTAAACTATTCGATGTTGTTGCTATACCAAATTCTAACAAAACATACGGTCCGATTGATACATTGTCTCAAGATGATTTACAATCAATTATAGTAGAAGTAATGGAAGAGTGTTCAAAACACATTAAAATATGGAATTTATCTTTAGGAACTAATAAATTGGTTGCAGATGATGAATTATCTGATCTAGCAATCTTTTGTGATTACATTCAAGATAAATATAATGTTCAATTTATTATTTCAGCTGGTAATTATAAAGGTAATCCTACAAGGACATGGCCTACCAATATTAACGATAACAGAGATAGGATAACTGTACCTGCTGATTCAGTTAGAGCGATTACGGTCGGATCTATTGCATTAAAGTCGAGCAAACACTCAATAGTAAATAAAAATGAGCCATCTCCATTTAGTCGAAAAGGACCTGGTGCTAATTATATGGTTAAGCCAGAAGTTGTTGATTATGGAGGAAATATACTTGTTAATGGTCACTATCAAGGGGTAGGAGTTTTAGGGCTTAATGAGAAAGGTCAAATTGTAGAAGGTATCGGAACTAGTTACTCAACTCCCAAAATCACTTACAAGTTTGCAAAAATACTTGATGAACTAAGTGATAAAGATCTCCTATTAACTAAGGGTTTTTTAATACATGATGCAAGAGTGAATAGTAAACAGTTGAATATAACTAATAATGAAGTTATGTATTATGGATTCGGTAATCCTTCATACAATAATCAAAATATATTAGGTTGTGATGATAATGAAATCACTTTAGTGTTCATACAAAAAATCCCTAAAGGTTTTAACTTAGAAATGCCTAATTTTCCTTATCCGAATTCTTTAATAAAGAATGGCAAATATACCGGTGAAATTTTTATGACTTTAGTTTATGACCCGATTTTAGATGAAAGATTTGGTAGTCAATATTGTAGAGTTAATTTTGATGCTAGTTTCGGTACATACAAATTCAATAAATTAACAGGTGAGTTAGAATATAAAAGACAAGTTCCATTAGAAAAAACATGGTCTGAACTTTATGAAAAGTCTAGAATACAACATGGATTTAAATGGAGTCCTATTAAATCTTATTACCGTAATCTGAAAAGAGGTATTGCTATTGCTGATGGGTGGAAAATTAGAATAGATGTGCATGAAAGGAGTCAACTTGATACTACTAAACATGAGTTTTTGCTAATTGTAACTATTAGAGGTGAAAAAGGAAAACCTGTCTATAATGATGTTGTGGTAGAACTTAATAACAGAGGTTATTTAGTAGTTAATTTAGAAACACGTCAGCAAATTAGAGGTAAATATTAATTTTTAAATTTTAAATATTTTATACTGATGAAAGAGGTAAATAATTTTATAACCTCTTTTTTTATGAATAAATTTAATAATTACTTACAATATCAAAATATTACCATTTATATCAAGATTATTCATTGTGTTTAGATGTTTATAATGATATATTGTAGATAGTAAACGCTTACAATTATTGAAAAGGAGTGATTGTATGAAAAAGCGTATAATTGCAGTATTAATGTCTTTTGTAGCAGTTTTAACACTTTCTGCTTGTACTGAAACTGTTGTTGAACTTAACACAGTTAGTATGTTCGGCGGGACAGATGCTAATCGTGTCGTTTATGAATCGACTATTTATGCATTCGAAAACGAACACAATATTAGAGTTAAAGACAAATCACAATCATCCGATGAAGAGTGGAAATCAACAGTTATTTCTAACTTCAACACCGGTAATGAACCTGATGTATTACAATTCTTTACTGGTGAAACAGCAAAACCATTTGTTGATGCAGGACTAGTCATGTCAATTGAAGATATTAGAAAAGAATACCCAGATTATGCTAAAAACATCGACGATAGCGTACTAGGAACACATTCTGTACCAACTACAGGCTTTGTTGAAGGTATTTTTGTTAATTTGGATCATTTCAAATCTAATGAAGCTAAAGCTTATTTAGATAAAGATGTTTGGACTTGGGATGAATTCAAAGCTTTATGTGCTAAGTTAGTTGAAGATAATGCTGATGTTGAAGGATATAAACCAATTGCTTATGGTCAAAATATCCCTCATTATTGGATTGACCACTTAGTAGCCGCGCAATTAGGTCCTGATTATTATAATGTTATTAAGGGAGCTGAAGGCGAAGATAAACTTACTAATGCTTTATTAAAATTAAGTGAAATTAAAGATTATCTAAGTTATGATGAAACTGAAGAGTTCTCTTCTCAAGCATTCCTTGATGGAAAATATACTTTCCAATTAGATGGATCTTGGTTTGGTGGAAGAATTGAACTTGAAAATATTACTGTTTATCCATTCCCGGTTGTTAATGAAGAATATGGTAGTCCATTATTAAGTGGATTTACTAGTGGATTCTATATCACTAAAAAAGCATGGGATAACCCTAAGAAACGTGACTTAGCTGTTAAATTCGTTGAAGCTATGACTTCAAGAGAAACATTAACTAAGTTCGTTACTTATGGTGGTGGATTTGCTGCTGATAGTGAAGCTAAACCTCAAAACGAAACTAAAGTCCAAGAAGCATTAAGATTAGTTTCTCCTAGAGCGGATTTCGTTGTCTTGCCTTTAGGTGATGCTTCAGTTGCTGGAACTTATGCTGGCTTAGTAGAAGTTCAAGCTTCATTTGTCAATAATCAAGCAGATACAGCTAAAGCAGCAGTAAAAACTTACATTGAAGGTCAAACTGATTAATTAAATCTTAAAGGTGCTGCATATTGATGTAGCACCTTTTTAAAAAAAGAGGAATCGATATGTATAAGAATAAATGGATAGCATATTTATTTATAACCCCAATGTTACTATTTTTAATCGTGTTCTTAATTTACCCATTTAGTGTTAATATCTATAATAGTTTTTTTAAATATAAAAGTGTCCTTGATCGTAATCCTGCCTATGTAGGGGTAAATAATTATGTTCAATTATTTACAACAAGGCAATTTAAAATAGCAATTGAAAATACTTTGTTACTAACAATTCTAGTTATTGTTTTTCAAGTTGGTATCGCCTTAATATTAGCTTTATTAGTAAGTGAAATTAAGCGACTTGCTGGTTTCTTTAAAACAGCATATTTTATACCAATAGTTATTTCAGCGACAGCATTAGGATTAATGTTTTTGATGTTTTTTAGAGAAAAGGGTGGTTTGTTTAATCAAATCCTAGCAAATTTCAATCTTGAACCAATTAGATGGTTAAATGGTATGGATAGTAATGTAACTCTTGCTTCAATGTTTCTA
This sequence comes from bacterium, assembly GCA_012838555.1. Taxonomy (GTDB): domain Bacteria; phylum Bacillota_I; class Bacilli_A; order RFN20; family DUOZ01; genus DUOZ01. The sequence continues at coordinate 4,187 of DUOZ01000146.1, forward strand.
CCTACCATTTGGCAATACATAGGATTCTACTTTGTTATTTTCTTAACTGCTTTAAATACGATTTCTGATGAAATGCTAGAAGCAGCAAAAATTGATGGTGCTAATGATTTTACTCTAACCTTTAAAATTAAACTTCCATTAATCCAAAACGTTACTAGAGTTGTCTTAGTTTTAGCAATAACAGGTACCTTAAAAGTGTTTGATTTACCTTATATTTTAAATCCAATTGCAAATCCAAATGGTGAAACTTTTTTACTAGGTACTTATATGTATCATGTTTCATACTTTGCTAATAAGAATTTGGGTTTAGCTTCTGCGTTTGCAGTAATTCTTGCTATTTTAGGTGTAGGATTTAGCGGTCTAGTTAATGTAGTCTTTAAACAAAATAAGGATATTTAAGGAGTAATAATATGAAGAGATATGGTAAGAAAACTATTATATATATTTTACTATCTATATGGGCGACATTAACATTATATCCTTTCTTTTGGGTTATAATTAATTCGTTTAAACCATCTAGTGATATCATTAGGGATTCACTATCTATTCCTATAACTAACTTTACTTTTGATAATTACATTAAAGCATTTACTAGTGATTACAACATTTTTAGATCATATATGAATAGTTTTATTGTATCTTTTAGTGTTGTTTTTGCAGTATTAATTATTGCAGGTTTTGCCTCTTATGCTTTAGCAAGGTATAACTTTAAAGGGAAGAAACTTGTTTATGCTTTTATTATTGCTTGTATGATGTTTCCTATCTTTTCGGTTATTTATCCATTACATCAAATCTTAATTAACTTAAAATTAAATGGATCAAGATTGGGTGTAATTTTACCTCAAATAGCAGGTAATGTAAGTTTTGCAGTAGTGATATTGACGGGATTTATTCAACAACTTCCTGTTGAAGTCGAAGAATCTGCTTATATAGATGGGGCGAACATTTTTCAAATCTTATTTATTGTTGTCTTCCCAATGGCTAAATCAGCTTTTGCCTCAACAGCAATCTTCGTCTTTTTATGGAGTTATAACGATTTATTTTTACAAATGGTTATTATTCAAGATAAGGATAAAATGCCAATATGTGCTTTGTTAAAAGAAATTAGTTCAAAATATGGTACTGACTTTGGGTTAATGGCATCATCAGTGACTCTAATTATTGTACCTGTCATTATTGTTTATATCTTATTACAAAATCATATTATTAAAGGCTTAACTGCAGGCGCGATTAAGGGGTGATTTGATGGATTTAACTTTAGAACAAAAAGTTGGACAACTAATGATAATAGGATGGCCTAGTACAAAAGCTGAAGATGTTATTGAATTAATTGAAAAATATCATTTTGGGAATATTATCTTATTTACTAGAAATATTAAGTCTGCTAGTAGTATAAAAGAAGAAATTAGGAAAATACAAGAAGCAGCTATAAAGTATAATGGTATACCTGCCTTTATTTGTATAGACCAGGAAGGTGGTAATGTTAGACGTATTTATGATGGAGTTACTCAAGTTCCTGGATTAATGGCTATAGGAGCCGCTAGTAGTTATGATGAAGATGCTGCTTATAAAATTGGTAAAATTGTTGGTGAAGAGTTAAAGTATTTAGGAATTAATATTAATTTTTCGCCAGTTGTAGATATAAATAGTAATCCTAAAAATCCAATTATTGGAATTAGAGCATTCTCTGATAATCCAAGATTAGTAAGTAAATTATCTGCTAAATATGCTAGAGGAATTGAAGAAAATGGTGTTATAGCTACTTATAAACACTTTATGGGACATGGTAATGTCATGATTGATTCACATTTAGATTTACCTCAATTAAATACAAGTTATGAAGAATTAAAAGAGTGTGAACTAGTACCTTATTTAACAAGTGAATATCAACCTCAAGCAATTATGACAGCACATATCCTTTATAACAAGATTGATGATCGTTTCCCTGCGACTTTATCAAGAAAGATTATTCACGATATTTTAAGGAAAGAAATGAATTATCAAGGACTAGTTATAACTGACTGTTATGAGATGGAGGCAGTTTCTAGAGCGTTTGCGTTAGAAGAAGCAGGTGTTTTTTCTATTAAAGCCACAGTTGACTTAGTACTTGTAAGTCATACTTTTGGACGTCAAATGAAAGTAAGAAATGGCATTATTAAAGCTGTTTTAAACGGTGAAATAAGTGAAAGGGAGTTAAATGAAAGACTTGAAAATGTTTTAAGACATAAAGCTATATTTACAAAACAAAAACTACATCATGAAGTTAATTTTAAAAAAAATGAGCAAATCGCTGATGAAGTAAGTTTAAATAGTGTGACTTTAGTAAGTGGGGAACCGTTTCCCATTGATGAAAAGACAATTATTATCGGTGTTACCAATTATTTAAATACAAGTGCAGAAGATAAAAATGTAGAAAAAATGGATATAGCAAAAATAATAGGAAAAGAATTTAATATTCCTCACTTAAGTATTGATAGTAAGAATTTTAATGTTAATGAAATTGCTAATTTTGCTAAAAATAAAAAAGTTATCTTAGCCTTAAGTGATTCACATCTAACTTTAATTCAAAGGGTCTTATATACACATCTTAAACAAAATCAAGAAAAGTTAATGTTAATATCGCTTCGTACTCCATATGATGTTTTATCTCAAGAATTACCTGATTGTCATTATGCTATTTATGAATATACAAGAAAATCTGTTTCTTCTTTAATAAAGGTTTTAAAAGGTCATAAACCTAATGGGGTTTGTCCTGTTAAACTAGATGTAAATGGAGGTAAAATTCAAAGTGAAGGGATCGAAAATTACTTAGTAAGAAACGCTATACAATATATTAAAGAAAATTATACTAAGCATATTACCTTATCTGATGTAGCAGATGAACTGAATGTTTCTAATGAACATTTATCTCGTCTTATTAAAAAGATTACTAATCGTAACTTTTCTGATCATTTAATTAGTATTAGAATTAATCATGCGATGAGATATTTAAAAACGACGACTTTAAGAGTTTATGAAATTTCATTATTAACAGGTTTTAATGATACAAATTATTTTACAAAAGTCTTTAAAAAAATTGTAGGTATGACTCCTAAGGAGTATCGTAATCAAGTTGAAGTAAATATATAAGAAATGATTTATAACTAAAAAATGAAGGAAACATTGATAAATTCCTTCATTTTTATTTGTGTATATTAATAATTCTAATGCCTTTTTATATAATGGGTCAAATTCACATCCACAACTTCCACATTCTTCATCAGCTTGTTTAATAGCTTTAACAAGTTCGGCTTTTGAAGTAATTCCATCTAAATAAGCTTTTGAAGGAAGAGAAATTAAATCCCAATTAGACTCAGTGAATTTTTCTAAAATATTATTTAGTTCACCCATAATTATTTCCTCTTAATTATTATTATAAGTTAAACCATATCCAAATGGAAATTGATAAATGTCAGGATTATAATTAGGATTAATCACTGAATCATCGAATTGTTCAACAGTTCTTGGCCATGTTACAGGTAATTTTCCTTTAAAGTCATAATCACCATATAAAACATCAGTAATACCAAGTGATTCATTTCCGTATAACCATGCCATGACAAACGCGTCCCATTTAGGTAATTCATAGTTGACAAGTAAAGGACGACCACTTACTAAAATCACGACAACTGGTAAACCTGTTTCATATGCAGCCTTTAAAGCTTTCATGTTATCACTCGTATAATCATTTCCTAGAATAGCAGTTCTAGAGTCAAGTGTTAATTCTTTGTTGTCGCCTAAATGTTCAGCATAAGGTTTTTCTCCGATTGCTACAACTACTACATCAGCTTTACTAGCATCGTTAATATCAGTATAGATATTTCCATTACTTACTTCTTCAAATGCACTTAATAGAGTAGTACCGTAGAATCTATTAGAATTGCTTTCGCCTTGCCATGAAATTGACCATCCACCATTTTGATAACCTAGATTATCACTAACAGGTCCGATAAGGAGAATGTTTTGATCTTTAGAAAGTGGTAAAACATCATTTTGATTTTTTAGTAATACTAATGATTCTCTTACTGCTTGACGTGCAACATCTTTTGCTTGTTTTGAAGCAATGATAACAGCATCCTCTTCATTAGTTAAATAATTGTCAAAGAAGCCCATGTCATATTTAACTTTAATAATTCTTCTAGCAGCATCATTAATTCTTTCTTCGCTTACTAATCCATCTTTAACAGCTTCTTTAATAGTTTTAATAGTAGAAACAACTGATTGTCTAACTCCATCAGCGAATTCACTATCAAATAAGAAAAGGTCTACACCTGCATTAATTGCTTTGGCTAATCTTTCTTTATATGTTCCTGAAAGTTGGAAATAAGCATTATAGTCACTAACTACAATACCTTCAAAACCTAATTCACCTTTTAAGACATCAGTGATTAAGCATTCATGTTCATGCATTTTTTTACCGTTTACTGAATTAAAATAAACCATGATGGCTTTGACACCTTCATCAACGGCTTTTTTATAAGAAGGTAAATAAAATTCTCTTAATTCCTCCATTGACATATTCGCATTTGTTTTATCAATTTGACCATAAGGTTGATTATAATTATTATCCCAAGTAGTTGCACCATCAAGAATATAATGTTTAGCAGTAGCAACCACATTATTTTCTTGCATGGCTTTAATGTAAGGTAGGGATAAACGATCGACTATTTCAGGGTTCTCGCTATAACTTTCATAATAACGACCCCATCGAGCATCTTGAGCAGCAGCAATAACTGGAGCAAAATTCATGTTTATTCCTAGAACTCTCATTTCTTTAGCAGTGATTTCACCAATTTTATACATTAATTCAGGATTATTAGCAGCACCTAACCCAATGTTATGAGGAAATAAGGTTGCTCCATCAAAGTTTCCGTTACCATGAACACCATCAGTACCATATAATAATGGAATTTTATAGGTGCTCTTCATTGATAAGTTTTGATGATTATTAATACTAGTAATCCAAGCTTTAGCATCTCTACCTGGAGACCTTCCTCCACCAATAAAAATACCACCGACATGATTAACTCTAGTTGTATGTGCATCACTTGCATTACGTTCTGATTGAATCATTTGTCCGATTTTAGCATCTAATGTCATTTCTTCTATTAGTTTGTCGACATCAATTTCAACTTTAGATGAGCTAATAGTTATACTTGAACTTTCACTAATGCTAGAACTAGATTTGTTTGGGTCAATACAACCATAACTTAAGGTTATTAGTAAGAAACATATTATGCTAATTTTGGCTAACTTCATGTTAAAACCCCCATTAAAACAATTTTTATTTTATCACGATAACGTTTTATGTCAAGTATTGTATTTTAACTATAAAAATGATGTAAGCCCTTTTAGTATATACAAAATGTTGTTGAAAACGCTTTAGAAGTTAAGTATAATGTGAATAAGGGGGTGCTTTTATGCTGAAAACAAAGCCGATGAAGTTTATTTATTTGTTTATTGCTTTATTTTCATTGTTATTAGTTGGTTGTGAGTTTGAAACAGGTTCAAGCGACGTGAGTTCCGTATCAAGTGAACAGTCAAGTTCTGAATCTTCTAGTTCAGTCTTAGAAGAATTAGAAATCGATTTTAGCGGTTTAGAAGAATCTAAACATTACGTTAATGATATCGTTGATGTTTTAGATGGAGTAACTGCGATGGGGAATGATTCAAATGATTACACTTCCCAAATTGTAGCTACAAGTGAAAATTGTACAATAACTAATAATAAAATTACTTCAGATGTTCCTAAAACCTGCGTTGTCGAGTATGTTGTTAAAGTTGCTGACGAAGACTTTAAAGGAACTAAGAACTTTGTTTTTGAAGAAAAGGTTTTAACTAAACTTACTATTAGCGGTGCTGATAAAGTTAAACTTTATGTAGGTGAAGTCTTTAATGTTTTAACTGGCGTAAGTGCAAGTGGTGATGATGATAAAGATTATACTGATCACATTACTTACGAAGTTTTAGAAGGTGCTAGTGTTGATTCAACAACTCACTTATTAGATACTTCATTAGAAGGTGAAACAACTATTAAGTATTTAGTAAAAGTTGGTGAAGTAACTTCATCCGTTACTAGAGTTGTCGAAGTTGTTGAAAAGAAAATTGTAAATAACGATTTAACCGATCCTTCAACGATTGTACCTGAAGGTGAAAAAGAAATTTTAGCTAATAAAGCTGTTGATTATTTCTACTTGTGGAGAGTATTAGATGCTGGATGGGGTTGTGGACCAGTTGTAGAAGTTCCATATGAAATTCACGATGGTCAATTAGATATTAATGTATCTAATCTAAATGGAAATACCAATAATTGGTCAGTTCAACTATTCTATCTAACTGATGCAATTGAAGAAGAGGGAACATATGCTCTTGAATTTGATATAATCACAGAAAAAGCTAGAAAGATTACAATAGACAGAAGAACTAACTGGGAACCTGTTACTCTAGGTGTTCAAACAGCAACGATGTTAGATATGAATGCTGATGAACAAATCATTGTTAGCTTAGAAGAAGGTCTAAATCATGTTAAAGTTAGATTCAGTGTTGATGCTGGTGAACACATCATGCTAAAAGTTTTACTAGGTTTACATGAAAGTGAAGATGCAAGTCAACAATTACTAACTTTCAAAAACTTTGTAGGAACAAAAGTTGAAGATGAACCGTTAACATCATTAACTATTAACGGACCAGTAAATAAAACACTACCTGTCAGTGATAATGGATTTGATTTACTTTCAGGAGTTACTGTTTTAGGTAACGACATGAAAGATTATACAAGTGCATTAGTTGTATCTTCTGAAAATGGAACCATTGTTGATGGTGTATTAGATATTAGCGCTGAAGGTGATTATAAAGTTGTCTATTCAGCTACAGTAGGTGAAGTTACTGAATCGATTGAAATTACCATTAGTGTTATTGTTATCACTAACTTTATAAAAGATGGAACAATGGATGGAACATTAGGCGAACATTGGAAATTCAATAATCCACTTAAAGAAGATGAAACTCCTTGGATGGAAAAATTCGAACCTACAATTGAAGAAGGCGAATTAAGAGTTAACATCATCGTTGGTCCTGATGCAAGTTGGGGAGATAACAATAGTGGTTCAATCTATCAAGATATTACAGGATTAGAAGCAGGTGCTACATATAAACTTTCGTTTAGAGCTAAATCAACATTAAATAGAAGCCTTATTATGAGATTTAGAAATAATGGTCAATATGTAATGTCTGGAGAAGAAAGGGTCAACCTAACCCAAGAATTTAACTTATTTGAATATGAGTTCATCGCTAGAAATTTAAATGGCGAATATTCAACTTTAGCATTCTACATGGGTGAAGCCTGGGGTAGACCTGATGGTGAACATGTTGTCACTATGGATGACTTTGTTTTAGTTAAAGTAAAAGATCCAAATTATGCTAATCCTGATAATATTTTTGGTGATGGTTTAGCAGATGGAAAAGATTTTATCAAAGTTGATCACACTTATGTAGGTAGAGTACATGACTGGGCTTATTTTTTAGCTAATGAAGCTTTAAGTCCTTCTAGAACTATTGCTGATAATATGCTCACAGTAATTACTGAAGGATTTACTAATGAAGCTGACTGGAGTTATATCCTCTTTTATCTAACAATGCCAATTGAAGAAGCAGGCACATATGTAGTTTCATATAAAGTAAATTCAACAACTAATAGAAGAATTGTCTTTGATAATTCAAATGCTGGTGCAGCTAGTCCAGTAACAGGTAGAACAGATGTTGATATCTTTGAAGGTGAACATACTTATGAAATTGAGTATAATGTCAGCTCTGCTCAACCGATTATGTTAAAGATTTTACTAGGACCAAAAAGAGACGAAAAAGCTGAAAACGAAAACTATAACGGAACCCTTATCTTCTCTGATATAGTAATTACAAAAAAATAATAAAAAGGTGGTAAATCATGAAAAAGAATAAGAGGTTTTATTTCCTATCATTTATCTTCCTATTCGCACTACTATTAGGTGCTTGTAATGGAGGCGGACCTTCAAGTTCCGGTGATGACTTCACTATTGATTTTGGAGGATTAAGTGATCGAAAACTAAAAGTAAGAGAATCTGTCAATGTTCTTGGATTAATTACTGTTTATGGTAGCGATGGCTTAAACTATTTAAAAGATACTGTTGCAGAAAGTGATTGTACTTTAACAGGTAATAACAATATTTTAACCTCAGATGAACCTAAAACATGTACAGTTACTTATACTACTACAGTTAACGGTAAAGAATATAAAGCTACAAAGAAATTTATCTTTGAACCATATCCATTAACTTCAATTACTGTTAATGGCATTACAGTTAAATATGTCTTACAAGGTTCTACATTTAATGTCTTAGATGGTGTAAGTGCTATTGGAAGTGATGAAATCGATTATACTTCTAGATTAAATGTCACTAGTAGTAACTGTACCGTTTCGGATAATGTCTTAGATACAACAGAAACAAAAGTTTGTACATTAACTTACTCTATCGATGTCGAAGACATTAAGCAAGAGTACAAGAGACATATTGTTATTACAGATGAAGAATTAGTTAACCATTTTGGTAATGACTTAACTGATCCTTCAACCATCGTCTTTGGTGGAGAAGATGAGTTATTAGACGAAGACCCAGCACATAACATGAGAATTTGGTATGTTGATGGTGATTGGGCAGGCTGTGGACCAAGAGTCACTGTTAAATATAACCTTTCACAAGGTGGTTTAACTGTAATTAGTGAAAACTTAAATGGAAACACAAATAACTGGAATACTCAACTTTACTACAAGACAGATAAAATTAGTCAAGCTGGCACCTATATTCTAGAGTTTGATGTCTTTGCTGAAAACGAAAGAAAGATTGTCTTTGATCGTAAGACTCAAAGTTCAGGTGTTTCAGTGGCATCAATGATTGGAATGGATGCGAATCAACAAATCGTTGTTCCGTTAAAGCAAGGAAACAACCATGTACGTGTTGGTTATAATGTTAAGGCTAATGATGTTATTATGATGAAAGTTTTACTTGGTAAAACAAGTCCAAGTGATGCTGATAACTTAGGTCAATTAAGATTCTCTAACTTTAGTATCTATAATGCTTCTAAGATGGGGTTATATGATTTCGAAATTAGAGGATTAGAAGATGTTACAATTAAAGCTAAAACTGAGTTTGATGTAACTCAAGGTGTAAGTGTTATTGGTAATGACTTTAAAACTTACAATGATGCTTTAGTCGTAACTTGCGATAATGCAACAATCACTAATAATAAATTAGATACATCTAAGACTGGAACTTATGTCTTAAAATATAAGGCAGTTAAAGGTGATATCGAATCTGAAGTTTATGAAAGAACAATTACGATTATTGGTGAAGATGAACATATTAATATCTTAACTAATGGAAAATTTGATACAGGTATAGATCCATGGATTTGTGATGGAGGACCAAGTAGTAAGTTTGTCTGTTCAGTTAAAGATGGAAAGTTAACGATTGATGTCAACAATAGTGGTGCGACACTTGATTATCATGGTCAAGTTATTCAAACTGGCTTAACTAATATTAAAGCTTTCCGCGCCTATAAAGTCATCGTTAAAGCTAGTTCTACTACACCTAGACCTCTTGAAGTTAGAGTTCAAGAACAAGGTGGAGGTTGGAACACAGTCTATAGTAAAGTCATCAATTTAACTCCAGAAATGACTGAGTTTGAGTTTGATTATGAAGCTATTTCCACATATAATCAGATTCAATTTGGTCTATTATTAGGAAAATTTGAAAAATACGATGACATCGTTGGTGATCATACCGTAACAATTGATGAAGTTGTCTTAACTGATTTAGGACCTCTTCCACCAGAAGAACATGTTCCAGTTGGAACAACTGAATTCTTCGGTAATGACTTGACTGATCCAGATACGCTTGTCTTGATTAGTGATGGTAATACTACAAGAGCGAACGATAAGATAAATATTTGGTACAATGCAAGTGCTGCTTGGGGTCTAGGTACATTAGTTGATGGCGAGTTCAAAATTGAAAATGGTAAATTCATTGCCGATATGAAAACGCTTGGTGACGCTAATTGGCATGTCCAATTCAATTACAAAACAAGACTATTAAGAGAAAGTGGAAATTATCGTTTAACTTTCACAGTTTACTCTGATGTTGTTAAAGTAATTGAGGTTGAAGATAATGCTGGTAAGAGGAATGTAACACTTCAAGTAGGAGAAAATAACCTAACGCTTAACTTTAATGGCAGGGCAAATGAACCAATCCATATTTATATGGCATTAGGTAAAGCGAGTGGTGATTCTGCTACTAGAGCTAAGTTAGAGTTCTATAACTTCTCAATTAAAAAAGTTTAAGATATATTAATCTTGTATATTACTAGGATGTAGTTCCTCCTTGGCTACATCCTTTTTTTTATAATTGTTGCAATGTTTTTAATTGAAATTTATAATTGTTAGGTAAGATAGGTGATTAAATATGATAAAGAAACTAATTGATGATAATCAATATGAAGAAGCATTAAAATTTTTAGAAGGTAAAATGGATGAGGAGTCTTTGTATTATAAACTTGTTTGTCTTTATGGTTTAGGAAAGTATGATGAAGTTATTGAAATTGGAGATTTTGCTTTAAAAAATGCAAGTAAATTATATTATGATATTATATCCTTATATATTTCAGCATTAGTCGACTTAGAAAAAGATGAAGAAGCTCTAACATTACTTGAACAAGAGTTATTAATGCCCTATATTCCTTATAAATATGCTGAACAATTTAATACGACATATGATTACTTAATTAAGAAAAGAACGCAAAATAGTAAACAAACATCAATGTTTAGTCATTTTACTAATGAAGAATTGTCTACAATTTTACTAAGCGGTGATAATAATGATGTAGTTATTCCTATTATTATTGAGTTAAGAAGTAGGAATATTAGATTATTTTTAGATGTTATTAAATTTTATTTAAAAGATGTGAGTAAACCACGTTTTATTAAAGTATTATTAATTGAATCGTTAGTGATGCAACAAATTGATGAAGAAATTGAATTTATTACTAAGGATGAACACATAAGTATCAATCCTAGCGAATTAAGTGAAATTGTCCCTGATTCAATTTATAGTCAATTTGAAGAGATTTTTGACAATCCATTATTATCTAAGAATCCGACGCTTTATGAATATTGTTTAGATGTTCTTCCAGGTTATCTTGGTTTAGTTTATCCTCTTAAATTAGATGAAAATGAAATTCCTTTAATTGCGGCTGGTATTCATTTGTATGTTTGTGAAATTTGCGATATTGATATAAGAGTAAATGAACTAGGACAGGTATATGGAGTAAATGAAGATAAAATAAGAGATATGGCAAGCTTTATTGCTGAAAATCTATATGAATATTAGCAAATTCATTTGTTAGTTTGTCAATGATGTGAGACCAATTCTGGGTAAAAAAAGGAAGGTGGTATTTCCTTGATGTAACCTATCTTGCCTTGCTCTTCCAACTGCCTTCTTTTCTGAATAGGGTTTAACCAGCGCAGTGTGGATATCAGTATCAAGTTAGAACGATTCAGGTAAGCTT
>DUOZ01000147.1 GCA_012838555.1 bacterium
AAAAAAGGCTTAAACCATTTAAAAAGGTAAAAGCCTTTACTATCTTATCTTATTATAATCCGCATTTTAATTGTGCTCCACAGTTAGGACAAGTATTACATCCTCCACTTGTGGTTACAATTCCTTCTAAACATATCGGACAGATATTACCAACTTCATTACCTATTTCTCTATCTAAGCGATCGCTTCTTAAATCAGTAATTTCTTTGGTAGGTTTTTCAACAGGTGCATCAATACCAAAATCTCTAACAGTTAATTGTTCATTAATATCGTTATCATCTTTAGTTAACGTTAAGACTTGAGAATCTCTTGAACCATCAACATAAACGGTTCCACCCTTAGCTCCGCCTTCATATAATCTACGATAGATTTCTTGTACATTTCTAACAGTAAATCCTTTTGGTGCATTAACTGTTTTTGAAATAGATGAGTCTATCCATCTTTGGATAATACATTGAGTATCAGCGTGTTCTTCAGGAGTTAAATCCATTGCTGAGACAAAGTAATCTGGTAAAGTTTCTTTTGTATAGTTAGGATGTAAACTTAACCATTCCTCAACAATATCAGCATTGACTTCGATAAATTTACCTAGTCTTCCTGAGCGATAGTAACTAAATGAGAAGTATGGTTCAAGTCCTGTAGAGACTCCTACCATTGTTCCGGTTGATCCAGTTGGAGCGATTGTTAATAAATGAGAATTACGAATTCCGTATTTAAGGATATCTTGACGAATTTCTTCGTTCATTTTTTTCATATATCCTGTGTTAATGAATGCTTCTTTATCTTCTAAGAATGGGAAACTTCCTTTTTCTTTGGCTAATTCAATTGATGCTTTATATGCACTTGTAGCAATACATTCAAAGACTTTATCAACAATTTCATTAGCATCATTAGAACCATATCTTTTACCACACCAAATTAAGAGGTCATGTAATCCCATAACACCTAAACCTATTCTTCTTTCACCAAGAGCTTGGTTACGGTTTTGTTCTAAGAAGTAAGGTGTAGCATCAATAACATTGTCTTGCATTCTTACTGCATATTTAACAGTTTGAGCTAGTTTATCAAATAAAACTTCGTTTTTCTTCTTATCCACGAAATTAGATAGATTAATTGCTGATAAATTACAAACAGAATAAGGTGCTAGTGGTTGTTCGCCACATGGATTAGTAGCGACAACCTTTTGACCATAAGCCTTAGCATTTGTCATCTTGTTAGCATTATCAATAAAGAAGATACCAGGCTCAGCTGAATATGTAGCACAGAAACAAATTAAATCCCATAAATCCCGAGCCTTAATTTTTCGATAAGTTTTAACTTTATAACCGAGTTGTTCCCATTCTCTAACATCGCCAACTTCATGCCAATGTTGATCATAATATGCTTTTTCTTCTTTAGTATAACTATCTAAATCAGGGAAACGTAGTTCATAATCTTCATCATTTTTAATTGCTTCCATAAATTCATCAGTTAAACAAACTGAAATATTAGCACCGGTTAAGAAATCCGGATTTTTGACTTCGAATGTTCCACCTCTAAAAAGTTTTTCTCTAGCTTTTTCAACGGTATTAGTATCAAGAATTGATGCATGGTCTAAAATATCTTGATAAAAATTCACTTCTTGAGTTGTTAAAGAAACAAATTGTAATTTGTTCTTAGCGGTTTTTCTAATTTCTTCATCATTTGAATTATTAGACAACCATAAAAGAATATTAGGATTTTGCATTTTTGAAATGATAAATTCAATAATATCTGGATGCCAATCTGCAAGCATAATCATTTGTGCTCCTCGTCTAGAACCACCTTGCTCAACTAGATTAGTTAAATTAGCAATGTCGTTAAGCCAACTAACTGCACCTGATGATTTTCCTCCAACACCTTTTGCCGATGCCCCTTTAGGTCTTAAAGTTGAACCATTCGTTCCAACTCCGCCACCTCTAGACATTATTTCCATAACTTCTTTTCGATGATCAGCAATACCGCCACGAGAATCTTTGACAAATGGCATAACGAAGCAATTAAAATATGTTACTTCAGTTCCACTACCAGCTCCATATAATACTCGACCTGCGGGGATGATATTTAAACTTGCTAACTCTTTAGCAAAGATATCAGCATATTTTTTCTTGTTGATTTCACTTTTCTCAGAGCTTGCAATATTAGTTCCGACGCGCTTAGCAATTTGTTCAAAGAATAATTCAAGAGGTTTATCAATTTCTGAGAAGTGACGAACAACAATTCCATTTTGAGCTTCCGCTTCATCTAAGTAATTGCGATAGTCTTCTTCTAGACAAATTGTAACCTTTTCTTCTTCATAATTAATTTCTTTAACGTAGCCAATGCCTCGAGCAGGAAATTTAGGATCATCTTTTACAATACAAATAACTAAATCTCCGACACTTAACGATACTAGATTTAAATCTTTTTGAGCGTATCTATCTAGCATTACAAGTCTAGATACACCTTCAAAAGTAAGTTCATAATCATCTTGGATTTCGAATAGATGATTGAAATGCTGTGAAATATCCGAGTTTAGTTTACTGATTAACATCGGAGAGTATTGAACTGCCATACTTCTTTCCCCCTAAATAGTATTATAATCATTTTACAACCTTTTTTTATGTTAGCAAGTAAGTATATTTTAATAATTTTGTCAACTAGTTTAATTAAAAAAATAGAAATTTATCAATCTAAATTGCTTAAAAACTCAATAAATTATGTTATTTTTCTAAGGTTTATTTTTAGAAAAAAATTTCATAATATAAAAA
>DUOZ01000148.1 GCA_012838555.1 bacterium
AGTAATTTCCGTTGTATCATCTAGGACTAACTGTGGTTGTTCTTTTTTGCAGAACTAAATTCCGTTATAATTTAGTTGTTATGTTAGCCTAAATAAGGAGGTTAACCATATGGCTAACGACAAAGATTTGAATACATCGGAAAAATATTATAAACATCTCAGTTACAACGATAGATGCAACTTACAAAAATTAATAAGTCAAAGAAGTTCTTTAAATCTAAAATCAATAGCTGAGATAATTGGTAAGGATCCTTCAACTATTTCAAAAGAAGTAAAACGGAACAGAATATTTGTGATAAATAATTATAATCGTCTATCATGGGCAAATTCAGTTTGCATACATATGAGTGAATGCCGTAAAAACAATATATGCGGGAAAATATGTTTTAATAAGTTATGTAAAAAATGCTTACAATGCACTCTTAAATGCCCTGATTTTGAAGAACGAAAGTGTAATAAACTTTCAAAATTTCCTTGGTGTTGCAATGGCTGCTCTAAACTTAGACAATGTCACTTAAATAAATACTTCTATTATGCAGATAAAGCAGAGATTAAATATCAGGAAAATTTACGTGAATCTAGAAAAGGTATTAATCTAAGTGAATCTGAATTAATATTTATTGATAGTTTAATAACCCCTCTTATAAGAAAGGGACAATCATTAGAACACATATTTGCTACTCATGCAGATGAAATACCATGTTCAATACGTACTATCTACACTTATATTGAAAAACAATATTTAAGTCCTAAAAATATAGATTTACGTCGAAAAGTGAAGTATAAGTCAAGAAACATCAATAAAAACGAGACTATTCTCAAGCGTAAAGCTAAGATTGGAAGAACTTACGATGATTATATTAATTACATAAATAATAATCCTAATGTTGATATAGTTCAAATGGATACTGTTGAAGGAATTAAAGGAGAACCTACGTTGCTTACTCTTCATTTTGTAAGATTTCACTTTATGTTGGCATTTATTATACCTAATAAAAAATCTGATACTATTGTTGCTGTTTTTAATTATATTCAGGATGTAATTGGCATTAATGAGTTTAAAAGATTATTTCCAGTTATCTTAACTGATAATGGTAGTGAGTTTTGTAAACCTGAATGTATTGAATTTGATCCAATCACAGGCGAAAGTAGAACTAGAATATTTTATTGTCATCCAATGTCATCATGGGAAAAAGGCGCTATTGAAAGTAATCATCGTTACATTAGATATTACTTCCCTAGAGGAGTTTCTTTCGCTCATTTGACTCAAAAAGATGTAAATATGATGCTCTCACATATTAATTCAACAAAAAGAAAAAGCACCGATAAGTGTTCGCCATACGACTTAGCCAAAGTTGTTTTTGGTGAATCTATTCTCGATGCTTTCCAAATCTATCAAATCAATCCTGATGATGTTATTTTAACACCACAATTATTAAAATAACGGATTGATAACAAAGGCTAACATAACAACCAAAACTGACAACTAAACTAGCGGAAATAACTTCTGCAGAAAGAAGTAACGTCCGTCTTTTGGTCGTGCTCAGTTCTAATCTTTATGTTAATCTCAACTAGATTATAGATGTTATATTAACGTTTTTCAATCGTTTTTCAAGTTAACATAGTTGCTAAAGCGGAAATAAATATTGCATTTTTAATTATTTCATTTATTTA
>DUOZ01000008.1 GCA_012838555.1 bacterium
ACCATTATTAAACGCTGCAAGTATGATTTCTTTACATTTATCATAATCGTTCACTGCGCCAAAGTTAAGCCACATTCCTAAAGACATTAAAGGTAGTTTTAGTCCACTGTTGCCTAAACGGCGATACTTCATTTTTGAATAACGATTTTCATCAGCGACGAACATAAAATCCCTCCTTAACTTCCATAATCGCTGCCACTGCTTAAATCATCAAAGGTGTACCCTAATTTGCTGAATATATCATCGAATTCAACAAAAATGAAATCATCAGGGATATCATTATGTAAAGGGTGGCGGAAATCGGTCACAAAATAAACTTTTTTGTTTCTCTTTACTGTTGCTTCGATCTCCTTGAATAATTTTTCTTTTTCACCTTCGCCGTAGCGACCTAAAAAAGTTTCAACATAAGAACGGAATCCTGGTTCTAGATAATATTCACCGCAGTTTTCACAGACATAATGTCTTACTAGTAATGGTAATTCTTCTACTAGGCGGCTTTTATCTAAACCACAAACATAACAACTCATAAAATCACCAAACATAGTATACCATTAAAAATGATATATATAAACAACTTTACTTAGGTTATTTTTCTTTAAGTCTTATGATAAATGAGTTAAAATATCATGGATTGGAGTTGATAAAGTGTTCCAAACTGCTAAAGATGCTATTGAGTATATTGAATTAACACGAAGAAGGAAATATAACTTAGATGCGATGTTTAAAATGTTAGAAAAATATAATAATTTCCATCATTCTTTAAAACTAGTCCATATTGGTGGAACTAATGGAAAGGGAAGTAGTGTTCACTTTTTAAGTAGTATTTTAATTAATAGTGGTTATAAAGTTGGAACCTTTACTTCTCCTTATTTAATTTCTCATCATGATCGAATAAGAATAAACAATGTTTATATATCTGATGATGACTTGTTAAACATCATTAATCTATTCTATAATGATTTTGAAGAGTTTCAATTATCGTTTTTTGAAATGGATACTTTTATAGCTTTATATTACTTTTACATTTATAAAGTTGATATAGCTATAATTGAAGTTGGCTTGGGCGGAAGATTAGATGCTACTAATGTTATTAACCCACTAGTTAGTGCGGTTACTAATATTGGTTTTGATCATATGGATTACCTAGGTAATACTTTAGAAAAAATAGCCTTTGAAAAGGCTGGAATAATTAAAGAAAAAACACCATTTATTACAACTGAAACAAAAGATGAGTGTTTAAATGTTTTTAAAAAGGTGTGTTTAGATAAAGAGGCTGAGTTTATTAAAGTAAACGAGCCTGCAAACGTGAAAATCAACGAAGATTCAACTGTGTTTGAAATAGACAATCAAATCTATCAAATTCAAGGAACGGCTGTGTATCAACCTAAAAATGCTGCTTTAGCCATTGCTTTAGCAAATAGATTATCTTTAATTGGGTTTAATAAAATAAATGATATTACGATCAAAGAAGGAATTAATAAGAGTTTCTGGTTTGGAAGATTTGAAAGATTATCTAATAAGCCGTTAATTTATATAGATGGTGCGCATAATGTACCTGCAGTGAAAATTTTAACAGAAACTTTAAATCTATATAAAGAAAAAGGTTATAAAATAAGAATTATTTTCTCTAGTTTAAAAGATAAAGATTATAAATCAATGTTAGAATTACTAAAAGGAGTTAGTGATGATATAACGATTACAGAATTTGAAACAGTTAAATTTCGCTTTGCTTCAGCTAGTGAGTTAGCTAAAGGATTCGATGTTAAGGTAGAAGTGGATTATAAAAAGTTGTATGATGAAACATACTATATAAAAGAAGATAAAGTTTTAACTATCTTTGTTGGATCACTTTATTTTATATCTTTAGTTAGAGCCTACCATTTTGCTACTAGGGGGTAAGATTTATGTTTAAACTTTCTACTAAACAAATGACTTATAGTGCTTTATTAATTGTTTTATCAATAATTTTTTCTCGGTTTATTAGTATTAATACCCCTATATTTAATATTGAATTGGGCGGTGTTCCTATTGTTGCTGGAGGAATCTTGTTTGGTCCAGTGGTTGGTGGATTAATTGGATTTTTAAGTGATTTAATTGGTCATTTAATTAGACCTTTTGGTGCCTATCATCCAGGTTTTGCTTTAAATGAAACCTTAACAGGAGTTATTCCAGGTTTGCTTTTTTTAATTTATAAACAAGGGAGAAAGAAACTTGATGATGGTATTCCAAATCGTTCTGAGTTACCATTAATAACACTAATCCTAATTGGTCTAGCTATCGGGGGTTCTTATTATTTTTATAATGTTAAGAAAATCGGCGATATTATTCTTGATATAAACGCTAATATAAGTCTTGTCATTTTAGTTAACTTATCAGTGTTGATAACCTTAATAGTTATTTATATTTTGCGTTATCGATATCCTAATAAGAAAACAATTTATACGATAGATAGATTAATCTTGGGTTTATTATTAGTTGAAATCATGGTCTTTATCCCTTTAACTCCTTTATGGCTTAAATTGACCTTTGAAGTACCTTATGTTTCTGGAGTGATAGTTAGAGTTGCTCGTGTTGCACTCATCCTACCTATTAAGGCTATCTTCTTATATGTTTTATTAAGAAGTTATGATAATAAGATTAAGTTGATTTAAACAATAAAAAAAGCTAAGCTTTTAATTATTAGAAGGTTTAGCTTTTTTAAACTTAAAGTTTATTATAAAATTTTAAAAAGATTCGATTAGCATAATCTGCAAGAATATCCATATCTTGAGTAATTCTTAAAGCATAAATTATACCAGCTAGGAAGATATCGCCTGCACCTACAATTGTCTTTTGACTAACTAGCTTTGACTCTTTAAAGCCAATAACATGCTCATCAAAATAATAACTACCTTTTTTATCAAGAGTTATAAAGGCTCTTCTAACTCCCATTATTTTTAAACAATCAACTGCTTTAAAACAGTCTTCTTTATTTTTTATTTCTATTTGAGTCAATTTAGAAACTTCGTCTTTATTACCTTTAAATAAAAATGTTCGATTTAAAATATTATAGTTTAAATCACTTACATGATGTAGAGATATAGGTTCAATAATTAGCTTTGCTTTAGGGTTTGTTTTTATAACGTGTTCAACGATTTCTTTATTTCCTAAATCACAAACAATAATTGAGGCTTCTTTAATAATATTATTGAAGTTAGAAACCTTTTCCTTAGTAAAGTCTTGCATTAAGTTATATAAATTAACTTCCTCTACTTTATTATTTTTATCATATTTAATTATTGGAGTTGTTGATGTTTCAACATTATAGAAATTAATCTTTAACTCATTAATATAATCAAAAATGTCTTGATCCTTAGGCGAAACACTACTAATAAGGTGGATTGAGGTAGGTTCGATTAATTTTGCTAATGTGGATGCTTGATTTAAAACATTACCACCTATTCGAGTTTTGTTTGTAAAATGATCTTTTAAGATACGTCCGACAAATAGAATTTTCACCTTACCGCCTCCAATTCTTGATAATTATATATGATTTGTCTTTAGGTTAAAAGTTAAATCTGCTTAATTGAAGAATTATAGATACTAAGTTATAATAAAACAAACAAATAGGATGGTGAATACAATGAAGAAGAGAAGAATTATCAACTTCATGATTTTGTCACTAGGTTTGTTACTCTTTTTAATGTCGATTTCATCTTCAATTAATGTTAACATTTATTTATTTGTAAATTCAATTCCCTTATTGGGTAAGTTAATTAATATGATTTATGATAGTATGATTAAACCATGGTGGAATAGACTAACCATGAAATCTTTATTTATTATTGTTTTAATGCTTGTTAGTTTTTTAATAAATTATTTAATTATTATATTGATCGATAATTATAAAATTAAAAGGAATCGTAGAATCGCTGACCGTAAAACAAAAGCACATATGGTTATTAGTCTAGATGATATAATCATTAAAGATGAAGAAAAGGAAAAAGAGGTTATTAGATAATGGATTTTGGTGGTTGGAATAAGTATTTAGAAAAAGAATATGAAAAAGATTATTTTAAAAA
>DUOZ01000009.1 GCA_012838555.1 bacterium
CAAAGAACCTGGTTGATTGGGAATTTGTCGGTGATGCTTTTAGTGAAAAAACAAAACCAACGTGGGGTAAATATAACTCAGGTTTATGGGCACCTGATATTATTAAAATCAATGGTGTATACAACTTATATTATTCTTTCTCAACATGGAATGATCCAAACCCTGGTATAGGTGTAGCTACATCAACAAGTCTAGAAGGACCATGGGTTGATCAAGGAATGATTCTAAATACGGAAACATCTGGTATAAAGAACTCAATCGACCAATTTGTCTTCATCCATGAAGATAGAGTTTATATGATGTGGGGAAGTTATCGTGGTCTTTATGTAACTGAGTTAACTAGCGATGGTTTAAGATTAAAAGAAGACGCAGAGTTTACTTTAGTTGGTGGATTTGAAGATTCAAGTAAGTTTGAAGCTCCTTACATTATCAAAAAAGATAACTATTACTATCTATTTATTTCGCTAGGTCATTGCTGCTTAGGTCTTGATAGTACATATTACGTCAATGTTTTACGTTCTACTTCACCTTTGGGACCTTTTGTTGACAAAGAAGGAAAAAAACTACTTGGTGAAGAAACACTAGGTGAACTAGTTGTTAGAGGGAACAATGAAATTGCTGGTCCAGGTCATAATGCTGTCACACAAGATGATAATGGTGATTTTTGGCTAGTTTACCATGGATATGATACCGATTATATTTTAGGATCATATGGTAGTTCGCCAAGACGTTCACTATTAATTGATAAATTAGAATGGACCGAAGATGGTTGGCCATATGTTAAAAACTATGGTTCAACTAAAAAAAGTCAACCTGCACCTTATATTGATTACAGTAAATATAATTAAATATCTGTAATTATATTCAATATATGGTTTTTAAAATGTTGTTGATAAAGCGCTTACCCAACCAAAAATTCAACTATATAGTTATCGTTAATCCAAAAATTGGAAGTGTAAGATGTTAATCAACACGTATTTTATGGCAAATTAGGAGGAAAAAACATGAAAAGAAAGTTTGTCAAACTATTTTCTGCAATGGCTTTAATGGTCTTATTAATTGCAGGATGTGACGGAGTTTCAAGTTCTTCAGATGTTTCATCAAGTCATATTAGTTCTGAAACATCATCTTCCCTAGTTTCTGAATCAAGCCAAACTAGAGAATTGTTAGATATTGAAATATCTAATGTTAAAACAGAATATTTTTTAGGAGAAAAACTCTCAACTGAAGGTTTAACCGTTAAATTAATTTATAACGACGGTGAAGAAACTGTATCTTTAAATGATATTGCTATTGATAGTGGGGAATTTGACAACTCTAAAGAAGGTACTTATAAGATATATGTTGAACTAACTAAGTTAAATCGTACCGTTAATTATGAAGTTGTCGTTTCAAAACGCCCAGTAGATTATTCTAAGAGTATTAAAATCTTAGCAGTTGGAAATAGTTTCTCTGATGATAGTATGGAACATCTTTATCATCTATTAAAAGATAAAGGTGCTGAAGAAATTATTTTAGGTAATCTTTACATTGGTGGATGCGACTTAAGATTACATGCACTTAATGCTGTTAATAACTTACCAGCTTATGATTATCGTAAGAATACATCTGGTACATGGAATAATACACCAAATACATCAATACTAACTGCACTTAAACAGGAAGAATGGGATGTAATCTCGATTCAACAAGCAAGTGGTAGTAGTGGATTACCAGAAACTTATAATGAAGATTTAACTACATTAATTTCATATATAAATACAAATAAACTTAACCCTGAAGCTAAAATTGTTTGGAACATGACATGGGCATATCAAGGAAATAGTACTCATAATGCATTCCCTAACTATAACAATGATCAAATGACTATGTATAATGCAATAGTCAATGCTGTCCAAACAAAAATTCTAACTAATGAAAACATTTCATTAGTTATTCCAACTGGAACTGCTATTCAAAACGCTAGAACAAGTACTGTTGGTGACAATTTAACTAGAGATGGTTATCATTTAACTTATGACTTTGGTCGATATGTCGCTGGTTTAACTTGGTTAAAAGCTATTACTGGTTGGGATATTGATGATATTAACTATACTCCAGGTGTCACTATCAATGAATGGTTAAAAAATATTGCTAAAGAAAGTGTTAATAACGCTATTGCAAAACCATTTGAAGTTACACCTTCACAATTTGATGTTGAACCTGCACCTGATTTATCTAACCATAAAGAGTTAGATTGGAAACCAGTTGCTTCAGCATACTGGTTCTCAACTGATGTTAATTACAATCTATTAATCACTCATGCTGGAAATAGTTTAAATTTCATTGGATCTGCTTTCAGATTTACTAAAGAACAAATACCTGTAGGATCTTACATTTACGTTAAGAGTGGATGGCAATATCGTCCTGAAGGATGGATAAGCGATGAAAGACAAACTAGTCGCCAAGGAAATACAAATGTAACATATGTTGAAGTAACAGAAGAATGGTGGGGAGACTATACATTAAGAGGATTTAACATCTCTAAAACAAGTGGAGGATCTATTGCTAGAGATTTCCATTTAGCTCGTGACATCTTTAAAATTTATGTTCCAATTGATACTCCAGTTGTAGAAGATGAAGTTGTCGATGATTCTGCATATATCTCTAATATCGAAAACTATGATAGATTTACTTGGGTACCTTGTTCTGGTTTCTATAACTCAAATCAAGGTATTGATATTGATATTGTTAATGGAACACTATCAAGAAGATTCATTACAACACAATTATTTACAAAAGAAGAATTACCAGTTGGAACTATTGTCATTGCTGATGAAGGATGGCAATACCGTCCTGAACGTTGGCTTGACTTAGAACCTCAAGCAGCAACAAGATTACCAAATACTGAAGGTGTATTGGTACTTGATGAAGACTTCTGGGGCGAACATCAATATGTTGCATTTAACATAAGTAAAACCGTTACAGAAAATATTAACCAAGTTCCTTATGATGCATTTAACGCATTTAGAATTTACATACCAAAAGCTTAACCACTTTTAAAAATTATAGAATTAGGAATGATATTTCAAAAGTATCATTCCTTTTTTTTATATTTTAATAAATAAAATTTTGATAACATCATAACAATGTGTATTAAAGGAAACAATAAATAATGGTGATTAAAAATGAATGAAAAAATTTGGGGCGAAGTTAGAGTACAAGGTAAAGATGGATTAGATAAAGATATAGATTGTGAAGTCTTAGTAATCGGTGGAGGAATCGCTGGTTATTTATGTGCATATAAACTTCAAAACGACTTTAATGTTGTACTTGTTGAAAAAGATACATTGTTTTCAAAAACAACACATAAAACAACAGCTTTTATCACGCCAATTCAAGGGGCAGTTTATGCGACATTAATAAAAAAATATGGTAAAGATGTAGCATTAGGTTATTACAATTCACAAAGAGAACAAATCAAAGAATATAAGGATATTATTGAAAAAGATAATATCGATTGTGATTTTAATGAAGCAGAAGGTTTTTTATACACAGTTAAAGAAGATAAAACTTGGAGAGATGAGTTAAAAGCCTATGATGAGTTAAATATTGAATATGAGCATGTTGTAATTAGTGATGATGTGATTAAAAAACATGCAGCGAAAGCGATAAAATTTAAAGACAAACCTTATCAATTTAATCCAATCAAGTTTTTAAATCAATTAGATAGAAAATTTGATGTCTATGAACACACTAAGATTGTCAAAATCGATAAGAGTAGAAATATCGCACATAGTGATAACAGGCATAAAATAAGAGCTAAACATATAGTTGTAGCTACTAACTTCCCTATCTTTGATATTCCTGGGTTCTATTTTGCAAAGGCATTTAGATCTGTTTCATATGTAGCCATCACTAAAGTTGACCAAGTTTTATCAGGTCAATGGACAGGTACGAACGATAGTGATTATTATTATCGAAATTTAGGAGACAACAAAGTTGTTTTTGGTGGTCTTGACCATAAAACAGGTAGAGGAAAACAAAGAGACCACTATGGTATCTTAATCAAAGAAAATTATCCACAAAATGAAATGGTAACAACTTATAACACAATTGACACAATGACTTTTGATAGGATTCCGTTTATTGGAAGGATTGGTAATAAAAACTTATATGTCATAACCGCTTTTAATAAGTATGGTATGGCAAACTCAATGCTGGCTTCATCAATTATTTATGACTTATTAAGTAATAAACAAAATAAATATGAATTTGTTGTGTCTACTAAAAGGCCTTATTTAAGAAGTTTTCCTTTTATTTTTACCGTTAATATGTTAACCAACGTTTATTACATTTTAAAACAATTTATTGGTATCCCACTTAAAACCTCACATTCAGTTAAAAAAGGTAGTGGAGATGTCGTATGGTATAAAGGAAGAAAGGTTGCTCTTTATAAAGACCATGAAGGTAAAGTTCATTATTTTAGTAGCAGGTGCACTCATTTCAACTGTCAAATAAAATGGAACTCAACTGAAAATTGCTTTGAGTGTCCATGTCATGGAAGTAGATATGATGTCCACGGTAAAGTAATTTATGAACCGGCAGTATTTGATAAAAAAGAAAAAGAAGCTTACTATAAATAAAATGTAAGAAAAAGCATCTTTAGTAATATTGATGCTTTTTTGTAAAAAGTATTTTCTTTACTTGACATCTAAATCTAAGTTAATAATAATATCATCAAAGAAGGTGATTAATAATGGAAGTTGAAACACTAATAAGAGCTTATAATGATTATATTAAAAGAATTAATGCTTATAAGTATGCTTTAAAAGTAATTAATTTTGATGCGGCGACAGGAGCGCCTAAAAGTGCGATTAAAGAAAGAAGTGAAGCTTATTCATTTATTGCTTTAGAATACTTCAAACTAAAAACAAGTCCTGAATTTAAGAGTATTATCGCTAATTTAAAGAATGTTTATTCAAAGTTAGATAAGTATTATCAAAGAATTGTTGATTTAGAAATCAAGACATTAGATAAGATTAGTAAGATTCCTCCACATCGATATCAAGAGTTCTCAAAACTTAGTGCTGAAAGTGAAGTCGCTTGGGAAGAAGCAAAAGAAAAAAGCGATTATCAAATTTTCAAGCCTTATTTAGAAAAAATTGTCTCAATGGTCAAAGAATTCGCTCATTATTATGGCGGAGAAATTGATGGAAGTCTTTATAATCGGATGCTCGATGATTATGAAGAAGGAATGACAATTAAAAAACTTGATGAGTTCTTTAATACTTTAAAAGAAAGAATCGTTCCTTTACTTGAAAAAATTAAAGCAAGTAAGATTAAAATCGATGATTCATTTATTTATAAAAATTATCCACATGAGGGTCAAATTTTAATCGGTGAAGAAATTTTAAAAGTAATTGGATTTGATTTAGAAAATGGAATGTTAAGAGAAAGTGCTCACCCTTTTACTTCATCAATTAGTAATTCTGATATTAGAGTTACTACTCACATTTATGAAAACAATGTAATTTCTAGTATTTACAGTGTTATTCATGAAGGTGGACATGGAATTTATGATCAAAATATTAATCCTAAATTCAAAGGAACAATTTTATATGATGGAGCATCTATGGCTATTCATGAATCACAATCTCGTTTATATGAAAATGTCATAGGTAGAAGTAAAGAATTCGTTCATATCCTTTATGAATTGTTAAAGAAAATCTATCCTCTACAAATGAAAAAAATAACTGAAGAAGACTTATATCTAGCCGTTAATAAAGTAGAACCATCATTTATTCGAACTGAAGCAGATGAGTTAACTTATAGTCTGCATATCCTTGTTCGTTATGAAATGGAAAAGTTAATTATCGATGGAAATGTTAGTTTTGATGAATTACCAAGTATATGGAATCAAAAAATGAAAGAATATCTAGGTATTGAGCCTAAAAATGATAAAGAAGGTATTTTACAAGACATCCACTGGGCTGGAGGTTCATTTGGTTACTTCCCTTCTTATGCATTAGGTAATGCCATTGGACTACAACTATTACATACAATGAAAAAAGAATTAGATTTTAAACAAGCTATTGTTAATAAAAATTTTGACCAAATTAAAGAATATTTAGCTAAAAACGTTTATATCCACGGTAAGATGTTGTCACCAATGGAATTATTAAAAGAAGTCACTGGTGAAGAATTAAATGCTTCTTATTATTGTGATTATCTTGAACAAAAATTTAAAGAAATCTATTTAATCTAAAAAACTGCATTCGCAGTTTTTTTTAATCTTTTATTTCTTCAACAATATATCTAGGTCGCGCTTTTGTTTCAACATAGTTTTTACCAACATATTGACCAACAATACCCATACCAACTAAATTAAGACCTAGTAAAAAGCAAATAAGGATTCCTAAATAAACTAATATATCAACATTTTGATAATGCATTAAATCCATAACTAGTAAAATGATAAAGGTCATAACACTCATAAAAGAAATAAAAATACCTGTTCTTAATATTAAAGTTAATGGTTTAATACTAAAAGAAGTAATTCCCTCAAAGGCAAATGATAACATTTTCTTTAATGGGTACTTAGTAACTCCTGCTTGTCTTTCTTTTCTTTCATAATAAACAATTTCACTTTTAAATCCAATCGTAGGAACAATACCTCTTAAGAAAACATTAACCTCATTATATTTAAATAATCCTTCTAGTGCTCTATTACTCATTAATCTAAAATCAGCATGATTATAAACTGTATTAGTTCCAAGAGCATTCATTAATTTATAAAATGCTTGAGCGGTAAATCTTTTAAAGAAACTATCTTTTTTACGATCACTTCTAACACCATAAACAATATCATGACCTTCTAAGTAATAATCTACCATTTTACTTATAACATTAATATCATCTTGTAAATCTGCATCAATACTAATACTAACGTCAGCATGATCTTTAGCATATTCTAAACCTGCTAGTAATGCATTTTGGTGTCCTTTATTTCTCGATAATTTTAATCCTTTAACTAGAGAACTCTTTTCATAAAGAGAACTAATAATTGACCATGTTCGATCTTTACTTCCGTCATCTACATAAAGAATATAACTATCTTTACTAATCTTATTTGCTTCAATTAAATTGTTTAAGACACTAATCAATTGTTCATTACTACTAGGTAAGACTTCTTCTTCATTATAGCAAGGTACAACAATTGCTAATACTTTCAAATCCATAATAATCACCTGCTATAAGATTACATCATTTTACCACTATTAGTCAATTTATTATAATCCACTTATGAATCCTGGATAGTAATATCCAATACCCGCCATATAAGATTGATCATATCCAAAAATTGAACGTGCAAAACCTACAATTACTTCATCCTTATTATCAACAAGTTCTAAATTGTGTCTTAATTCTTCAATATCCCTTCTTGAAGCTTCAACAATTATAGGTCCTAGTTTATTAGGGTCTACTTCATCTTCATTGATATTAGCAGCCCTTAGAACCTTCTTTAACTCACTTTCATACTCAGGAGTTACATCATACTTAGCTAATAATCCTTCTGTATCTTCAAGTAAATTCAAATAATGACTTTTATGGATATTAAGACTTTTTTGTTGGTCTAAATCACTGACTTTCGTTAAGATAAAGTCTAATACTTCTAGATGGTATTTAATACTTCGATGAATTCTTTTTAATAATGCTACATTAGCTTCTCTATTCATAAAAACACCTCTAAATTAGTATACCCACAAAAAAAGACGAACCTCTTAAGTCCGTCTAAACATTAACATTGTGATATACATCTTGAACGTCATCGACTTCATCTAGCATATCTAATAATCTTTTGAAACTATCTAAATCTTCACCTTCAAGTGTAACATAATCATTGGCTAGATAAGTATTTTCTTCAATTTCAAATTCAATATCACTCTTATATCCTTCTAAAGCCTCTTTAATGGCATAGAAATTAGTATGCTCACCATAAACCGTAATAATGTCATCTTCTTGTTCAATATCATTAATATCTACTTCTTTTAAAAGTAAAGCCTCAATAACTTGATCTTCAGTTAAACCTTTAAAGGAAAACATTGATACAGCATTGTAATTATACATAACTGAATTAGGAACTCCAAGTTTACCTTTATTCTTTGTAAAGCAATTTCTAACATCTGCGATTGTACGATTAACATTATCTGTCAAACATTTAACGATAATTGTAGATGCTCCTGGACCAAAGCCTTCATAAACAACTTCACTATAGTTTTCTGCTGATCCACTTGAAGCTTTATCAATTGCTCTTTTAATAATATCAGCAGGAACTTGAGCCTTTTTAGCTCTTTCGACGACTCTTTTTAAGTTTAAGTTAGATTCAACATCAGGCACTCCATTTTTAGCAGCCTGATAAATTTCTTTACCAAAGCGCGAATATAACTTTGTTTTAGCAGCATTAGTCTTAGCCATCGCTGCTTTTCTTACTTCATACGCTCTTCCCATAATAATCACCCTTCGTATATCTTTACCCATTTAGTATAATACAACTTTTACAATAAGACAATCTCTAACATCCAGTCATCACCTATAAAACCTTCTAATTTTATTATATTTTTGTTTAGATTTAGATAAATATTTAATCTTACGTTTAGCTCGATGAAAAGATAAATTATATTGAAAAATTTATACAAATATCATAAACTTATATATAAAAAGTGGTAGAAGTTATGAAGTATCAATGTAAAGTTATCATCAATGCTAATTTAGAAAAAGTTATTGAACTATTCTTAGAACATATGGTGCAAAATAAAGAGTTAAAAGTAGGTAACGAAACTATTTTTTCTTATGATATAAACGAACATCATGTGCTTGTTATGAAAGAAACTATCGAATCGATAAATTTACCTTATGAGATAGTTACAATTTATGAAGTCGAGGATGTTTGGAATCGTTGTGTCAACCGCTTTAAAAGAGATAAAATAAAATTATCTATACAATGGAAACTGAGTTTATTTTTAAAAACGGTATGAATGCTAAAATAGAAAACTTTAAAAGCAAAAATCAAAGTCAAATGGATTATTTTAAAAGACTTGTTGAAAGTAATTAATCTAGTATTCTTTCTTTAAAATACTTAATCTTTAATAATCTGTTTATTAAGAAAATACCAGACACACAAATGATTGCTTGCGAGAAAGTAATTGATGCTAAAGCAAGATAAAACTCATACAATTTTTCAGATTCAGCGAAGAATGCAATTTCTGCACCAACTAAAAGACCACATAAAAGCGAATATAAAAGAGCATCAATATATTTATTCTTAATTTTAATAATTAATGTATATGAAATAATTGCAATTAATACACCAACGATTATGTCAGCCAAAGGATTAAGAGTTGAAAAAGCATTTGCAATTGCAACAGCTAGAATAGATGGTAAAATAAACTTCTTATTATAAAAAGGAAGAAGCAAAATTATTTCGGAGACTCTAAATTGAATTAGTCCATATGTTATCGGACTTAAAGATACAGTTATTGCTACATAGACTGCGATTAATAAAGCAAATAAAGTAATGTCTTCGACTGTTTTGTTTCTCATAAATATAACCCCTAAACTAAAAGCATTGAATATTCTACCACAAATATTTCTTTTTCACTATTATTATTACCACATAAAAAAACTAGGGATTATTCCACTAGTTTTTATTTGCTTTTCGACTTTCGATTTCTGTAACCATCTTACGATAAGTTTCTTCATCGATGATATATTTCTTTTTAATAATTAGGAATGCTAAAGTAATTAAAATTAATGGAAGAATGGTCATCCCAATCCTTAAAATTAATTTCATTGGATCATCAGCTTGAGCAACAATAATCTCTACTTCTTGTTTAAATGCTTCTTCACCGATTTGATTTAAAGCTTTTAATTCTTCAAAGTCAGCGATTTGTTGAGCCAAACCATAAAGTCCACTAATAATTAATATCAATGCTACAATTCCTTGTTGTAAAGCACTAGACATTTTAGCCATAAATGGTCGTAAAGAGAATAAAATACTTTCATTTCTTTCTCCACTCATATATTCACCGTACTCAATGGTATTAGTTAACATGATTAAAGTTGTAATATAAAACAAACCTTGTCCAGAGAAAATTAACATACCAATTAATGAAATTACAACAATATCTTTAGGTAAGAAAGGTAAGTAACCTACTAGTGAGAATAAAAGATATCCTATGGCAATTAAGGCAAAACTTAATATAATGATTTTATTTCTATTAAGCAATTTTGCTACAAAAGGATAAGCAATTTGAGCGATAATTGTACCTAAAGCATAAACAACTGTAAAAATAGTCATATTAATTCCTGTATAACCGAATTCAAAGTAGAAGAAATTAATACCTAGGGCATTTAATAAGGCACTACCTAAATAATAGAAAAGAATTACTAATGACATCCACATTAATTGCTTATTTTGGAAAACAACCTTTAACATCTTTCTTAAGCCAACGCTTTCATCTTTGACTTCTACAACATCATGTTTTCTTCTAACGCCTAACACCGTCATTACTTGGCACAAAACAAAGCATGTACCAAAAATTATAGCAAACATTTGATATGCTTTAATCGCATTACCTGTTGTAAAAAATGGTACTAAACCTCCTGCAGTGAAAGCACCAATACTTGCAAAAATTGTAACCAAACTTGTTAATTGAATTCTTGATTTTTCATCTTTTGATAACGCTGGTAACATTGACCAATAAGCAATATCATTCATTGTAAATGTTAAATCCCATAATAAATAAGTAATGGCAAAAAAGACAATAAACGCCCAACCTTCTAACCTAACGGTAAAAAGCAAGACAACGACAATTGCATTCGTTATCGCACCTATTAAGATCCAAGGTTTAAACTTACCCCATTTGGTTCTTGTGTTTTCTATTATCGTTCCCATTATTGGATCATTAACAGCATCCCAAATACGATAAACAACTAAAATTCCTGCTAGTACCATAAATTGCTCAGGCGTTAGTTTAATCGTAAATTGGATGTATACCATTAAAAATAAGTCAATGAAGGTATAAGTCATGTCTCTTCCAATACCACCGGCACTATAAGTCCATTTACTTCTTGCATCTAAGGTATGTGTATTATTTTTACTCATATTATTTCCTCCATCTAGTCAAACATATTATAAATTATTCAATAATTACAAGTCAAACTAACTTTTAATTGTATAATGACTTTGATGACAGGTTACAATTAATTGTGATATTATTTACTAGGTGATAATCAAATGAAGAACTTTTATTTAGAAATTAAACATGTTTGTAAACAATCTGGTGCCAGATATGGTATTTTACATACACCACATGGAAGTGTTGAAACACCAATATTCATGCCTGTAGGTACTTTAGCAACAGTTAAATATCTATCTCCAGAAGAGTTAAAGGACATGAATGCTGGTATCATTTTATCTAATACTTACCACTTATGGCTTCGTCCAGGTGAAGAAGTCGTATACCAAGCTGGTGGTTTACATAAATTTATGAATTATGATGGCCCAATTTTAACTGATTCTGGTGGTTTCCAAGTCTTTTCATTGAGTGCAAATCGCAAGATAAGCGAAGAAGGTGTCATGTTTAGGAACCACTTAAACGGCGATAAAATGTTTTTAACACCAGAAAAATCAATTCAAATTCAAAATAAACTAGGTGCTGATATCATTATGAGTTTTGATGAATGTCCACCTTATCCTGTAAGTCATGAATATATGAAAAATAGTGTTGAAAGAACATTAAGATGGGCTAAAAGAGGAAAAGAAGCACACCAAAGAAGTGAAAATCAAGCTTTGTTCGGAATTGTTCAAGGTGGAGACTTTGAAGATTTAAGAAAGATGTCTGCCCAAGCTTTAGTAGAGATGGATTTCCCCGGCTATTCAATCGGAGGGACTAGTATCGGTGAACCTAAAGATGTCATGTATCGAATGATTGACTATTCTATTAAATATCTACCTTTTGATAAACCTAGATATTTAATGGGTGTAGGTTCTTATGATGCTATTGTTGAAGGCGTCTTAAGAGGTGTCGATATGTTTGATTGTGTTTTACCTACTAGAATCGCACGTCATGGAGCCTTAATGACGTCAAAAGGAAGATTAAACATTCGTGATAAGAAAAATGAATTTGACTTCACTAGCATTGATAATGAATGTGATTGCTATACATGTAAAAATTATACTAAAGCCTATTTAAGACACTTATATAAGTGTGATGAAGGTTTTGGAAAAAGACTTTTATCAATCCACAACTTAAGATTTTTAATTAGATTAACAGAACAAATTAGAGAGGCTATTAAACAAGACCGATTCTTAGATTTCAAAAATGAATTCTTTGAAAAAATGGGATTAAATGATGTAAATGCGAGGGGATTTTAATGAAAACAAGTGAATTTGATTTTGATTTACCTAGTGAGTTAATTGCTCAGACACCCCTACTTAACCGAAGTGAATCTAGATTAATGATTTTAAATAAAGACAAAGAAACAATTACACACCATCATTTTTTTGAAATCATTAACTATTTACATGAAGGTGATGTTTTAGTTAGAAATAATACCAAAGTTATACCAGCTAGATTATTTGGTACAAAGTTAGAAACTAACGCTCATGTTGAATTATTAATCTTAAAACATGAAGGCGATATTTGTGAATGTTTAGTTGGCAATGCTAGGGTTGTTAAAAAAGGAACAATTGTTTCTTTTGGGGATGGCAAATTAAAAGCCGAATGTATTGAAGTTAAAGATGAAGGTATTCGTATTTTTAAAATGATTTACCAAGGTATCTTTTTAGAGATACTAGATGAATTAGGTACAATGCCTCTTCCACCTTATATTAAAGAAAAACTAAGTGATAAAGACCGTTATCAAACGGTTTATGCCAAAGTTGAAGGAAGTGCAGCAGCACCAACCGCAGGATTTCATTTTACAGAAGAATTAATTGAAAAGTTAAAAGATAAAGGTGTTAAAATAGTTGATATAACTTTACATATTGGTCTAGGAACATTTAGACCTATGAGTACTGAAGATATCAAAGAACACAAAATGCATGAAGAATTTTATTCTATTTCTCAAGAAGCATGTGATGAATTAAATCTTGCAAAAAAAGAAGGTAGAAGAATCATTTGCGTTGGTACGACAAGTGTAAGAACACTAGAAACGGTCTTATCAAAACATGATACCTTTGTTCCTTCTAGTGGATATACAAATATCTTTATCTATCCACCTTATAAATTCAAAGCAGTAGATGCTTTAATTACTAACTTTCATCTGCCAAAATCAACATTAATTATGTTAGTATCTGCATTCGCAGGTAAAGACTATATCTTTAAAGCATATGAAGAAGCCATTAAGGAAAGATATCGTTTCTTTTCTTTTGGAGATTCAATGTTTATATATTAATTATGGAAAAGATTAATTATTATAACGTAATGGCAGATGAATTTGAAAAAATTAAAAAAGAAGGCAGAAAACCAAAATTATTAATGCATGTATGCTGTGGTCCTTGTTCTACCTTCCCTTTAGAATTATTAGATCCTTTATTCAATCTTACTTTATATTTTAACAACTCAAATATTTATCCAAATGATGAATATTATCGAAGACTAGATGAACTTAAAAGGTTTTTAGATATCTTTAATGAAGATAAAAATGAAGAAGATCAGGTTAAAGTTATAATTACTCCTTATGAAAATGAAGAATATAATAAGTTCTTATCAATAAGAAAAGATGACAGAGAAGGTCAAGAAAGATGCTTTATGTGCTATGAAAGAAGAATGGATGAAGCAATGAGTTATGCATCTATGAATAACTTTGATTACTTTACCACTGTAATGACAATATCAAGACAAAAAAACTCTCAAAAATTAAATGAGATAGGTAAAAAACTCAGCCAAAAGTATCCTAATGTAAGATATTTGTTCTCTGATTTTAAAAAGAAAAAAGGAATTAACCGTAAAGAGGAATTAACTAATTTATATCAAATGTATCGTCAACAATATTGTGGTTGTGTTTATTCATATAATGAGTATTTAAGAAGATTAAAAGAAAAAGAAGCTAAAAAACAAATTTAAAAAGAGGTTCGACCTCTTTTTTAAAATCTTTCAACTTTAATTTTATAATATTGAACTCCATCTTCAATAAAGATTTGCGCATTTAGTTTATCAAGTTCTTCTTGTTTTACTTCATAGCCATCAGTAGGCAAATAATAGACAACATTAATATCGTAACTTCTAGCAACTTCTTTTAGTAATCTTATAATATGATATGCATACAACATATCTGGTTTAGGATTAAAGATTTTAAAAGTAATAACACCTTGTAAAACCTCATCTGCATTATCTATAAAGGTAATCGTCGCTTTACCTATAGGATCGAGGTTATCATGTTTATAAATATAATAAGTTTGAGATGGTGAAACTAAGTTTTCTCTATTTTCTTTATGATATTGAACATCTTTTAAAAGAAAATTAGAACCACTTATATAATCAGTTTCTTTGAAGTTAAACTTTTGCTCACTACGATATTCCAGCATCATCATCCCTCCTAGTACTACTTATTTTTAGTTTTTAAGATATTAATAAACTCATTAATGTTATTTACGAATTTTTTATTATTTATAACGAAGAATGATTTTCCTTTAGCCTCAAAGATAATAATATCGCTATTGGTATCTAGTTTTTTAACTTCCTTATATTGTATTTTATATTTTTTATTAAGAAAGTTATTATAGATAAAATAGTTTTCATCATAACTAATATAGAAATTCTTGTACCACATAACACAAAAGAAACATACTCCAAGTAAAATAATAACAATTAACACTGTATAGACACTAGGTAATTTACCAAATAAAAGAGGTATAACTAAAATTAAAGATAATAAAAGACTAGCAATAATGTAAAATACCAAAAATCGCTTTTTAAACTGGACAACCAAATCATTCTTTTCCCTTTTACGATATGTTAGATATAAGATTAGAAGAATATAATACAAAGCTAGAAAAATAATGATAAATTTATCCATACTCAATACCTCGCGTTTTCCTATTTATTTTATCGTATTTATATAGACAATTCAACGATTAACGTTTCTTCACCTATAATAGTTCGTGAGAAACTTAATTAGTATGTCAATTATAAATTCATCTTAGGCTTAATTTACTAACTAAATAAAGAATGATATAATTACTTAGTGTTTTATTAAAGGAGCGATATTATGGAAAGAGTTGTAGGAACAGTTGTAAGAGGCCTTCGTGCCCCAATTGTAAATAACGGTGATGATATAACTCAAATCGTCATTGATACAGTTTTAAATGCATCAAAAGTAGAAGGATTTTTAATTGAAGATAAAGATATTATAACTATCACTGAATCAATTATAGCTAGAGCTCAAGGCAATTTTGCTACGATAGATGACATTGCCTTTGACATTAAATCTAAATTTAACGTTGATAAACTAGGTGTAATCTTTCCAATCCTTAGTCGAAATCGCTTTTCAACATGTTTAAGAGGTATTGCAAGAGGTACAGAACATATTGTGTTAATGTTAAGTTATCCTTCAGATGAAGTAGGTAATGAATTAGTTAGTATTGATGAATTAGACGAAAAAGGAATTAATCCTTGGAGTGATTCTTTAACTGAAGAAGAGTTTAGAAAACACTTCGGACATAAAAAACATCCATTCACCGGTATCGATTATATTGAATATTATAGACAAATAATTGAAGCTGAAGGTGCTAAATGTGATATTATCTTATCTAACAACCCTAAAACGATACTTAAATATACCAAAGATGTTTTAACATGTGATATCCATTCTCGTTTAAGGACTAAACGGATTTTAAAAAATAATGGTGTTAATAAACTGTTTGGTTTAGATGATATTTTAACTAGTCCAGTTAATGGAAGTGGCTATAATGAAAAGTATGGCTTACTAGGTTCAAATAAATCAACTGAAGATAGTGTAAAACTATTTCCAAATAATTGCCAAGAAATAGTTATAAATATTCAATCCAAGATTAAAGAACTAACAGGTAAAACAGTTGAAGTTATGGTTTATGGTGATGGTGCTTTTAAAGATCCAGTAGGACATATTTGGGAACTAGCTGATCCTGTTGTTTCGCCTGGATACACTTCTGGTTTAGAAGGTGTTCCAAATGAAGTGAAATTGAAATACCTTGCCGATAATAACTTTTCTCACCTTCGCGGCGAAGAATTAAAAAAAGCAATTTCAGAATACATTAAAAACAAAGAACAAGATTTAGTAGGTAAAATGGAATCTCAAGGTACTACCCCTAGAAGATTAACAGATTTAATTGGCTCATTATCTGATTTAACTTCAGGTAGTGGCGATAAAGGTACTCCATTTGTCTACATTAAAGGTTATTTTGATAACTTTACTAAATAAAAGTTAATAAAATTAAAAAGCGATTATGTCATCTTAACTAGATAAACATAATCGTTTTTTTGTAGTTATAAAATATTAATAATTACATTTCTTTTGTAGGTTTTAAAGCGTTAATAACATTTAGAAAATGATTCGAATTTTTATCAATATATTGACTCTTAAAATTTTTATCAAGAACTTTAGGTTCTCCATTATAAATACACACAAATTTTTCTAGTGCTTTTTCACCTTTTAATACTAATTTGCGTTCAAAAGGATTATTCATTAAATCACCTCTTATTACAATTAATATAAATCATTTATGATAAGTTTCATTGTTTAATATTTTAAAAATACGATAGATTTGTTCTAATAAAATAAGTCGAGTTAATTGATGGGTAAATGTAGCTTTAGATAAGGAAAACAATAAATTCGCTCTTTTCCTTAAATTATCTGCTAAACCATAAGAACCTAAAATAACAAAAACTAAACAAGAGTTACTTATCATTACTTCATCAATGTATTTAGCAAATTCAACTGAGTCAAATTGTTTACCATTAACATCTAAAACAATAACATAATCCCTTTCTGTTATTTTTTTTAAAATACGTTCACACTCTTTAATTTTAACTTGTTCAATTTCACTTAAAGAAGGATTAGATGATATTTTTTCTTCACTTAGTTCTATAACATCTAATTTTGCATATCTAGATAATCTTTTTAGATATTCTTTACACCCATCAACTAAATATTTTTCCTTTAAGTTACCGATTGTAATTATCTTAATTTTTACCATTTTATAAGGTTATAACATAATTATTTGTTGTTTTAGTTGTAGGGTCTAAAAGAGTGATAGTTATTTGATCGCCTTCTTTAGAACGTAGTAAAACTTTATCTAAAACCGGTCTTCTAGTGATTAGTTGACCATTTATATGAGTAATAACATGACCAATAGGAACACCAGCTTTCTCAGAAGGTCCCCCTTCTAATAAACCTGTTATAAATAATCCTTGATAAACATCTTTTGGTATTGGATATGGTAAAGGTCCTTCTGGATTTTCTGGTCCATTTAAGTAATCTTTTTGATAATTAGTTAAACCATATAAATCCATGATTGTAACACCCATGACTGGTTTTTTATAATCACCATTTTCTATAATGTTATTAAATGGGACTTCAATTTCTCTCATACCTAAGACAAAAGAGAATGAATCAATGGTGATAGATGTTGAACTACTTTGAGAAACATAATAACGTTCAGAAATAATACCAACTAGTTCACCTTTAAGATTGAAGACTCCTCCGCCTCTTTCTCCATAATTTGTTGGAGCATCTATAGTAAATCCTACAACATTGTAAGTTGGATCTTGTGTATAAGGCGGGTTATTTGAAGGCTCATACATTTCATTAACACCTGAAACAATACCTTTTGTTAGAGTATTAAAGACATCTAAGGCTCCAGGTGTCCCAATCGCCAAAATATCTTCTCCGATAGTTAAATCTTCTGAGTCTCCAATGGTTGGAACATATAATTCTAAATCTGTTTTAATTTTTAACACACTTAATCGATAAGGATTATATGACCCGATATAACTAATTTGTTCATCACTGAAATGAATTAAATCACCTAGCATGATTTCATAACCTAAAACTTGCTCATCATTTATTAATGATGTAATCATATAATAACCATCTTCATCTTCTTTAAAAATTGTACCCGTTAAGATTTGATATTTATTTTCTTCATATAAAACATAAACGACGCCTACCGCTGGTGATACTTTAGCATACACCTTGGTATAATCATTTTCTATGACTTCTACAACCTCAACTGTATCAACTGATTTACATTCACAGTCTGTTGAAGCATAAATATAACTACCATCGAAAAAATCTTTATAAAAGAAATCATCACAAGAACTGACAAACAAAGCTGATAATAAAAGAACAATAAACTTTCTCATAATTATATCCTCCTAGCTTTGGCTAGTGTCGAAACAGTAATCGTCTCTTCTGTTACACCATTATCTTTAATTATTAGAATCTCCATTTCTAATTTAAAACCTGCACTTTGATGATAATATTGATTTCTTAGATGACCTGCATCAATAATTTCAACACCATTAACTTTTTTAATAATAATACCTTCAGCATCTATATTATAAAAAACCGATGATTCTTTTTTAGGTTTAACATAGACACCAATATTTATATGTTCAGGGATAGACAATTTTTCTTTATCCCACTTAGTCATGTATTTAATATCTTTTATCGAATTATCACCTAAAGAAGTTGGGAAAAATTTTAAGTTTGTTTTAAGTTGTTTAGCAACAGTTACGACATCATTAATTGGTATGGCAAAAGAAATAGATTCTGCTG
This sequence comes from bacterium, assembly GCA_012838555.1. Classification (GTDB taxonomy): domain Bacteria; phylum Bacillota_I; class Bacilli_A; order RFN20; family DUOZ01; genus DUOZ01. The sequence continues at coordinate 18,805 of DUOZ01000009.1, forward strand.
GTTGTTGATCATCATATGAAATGATTGATTTTGATGAGTTGATACCAATTACTTTCCCTAAAGCATTGAAAAGTGGACCACCACTATTACCTGGATTAACTGGAGTATCAGTTTGAATTAAATATTGCCTTTCATCTATATCTTCAGTATAAGTAAATAATCTTCTTACACCCGAAACGACTCCTTTAGTTAAATGCCCATGATAAAAAATGCTTAAAGGATTACCTATAGCATAAACATTTTCACCTACATTAAGGTAATCAGAATTACCTAGTTGAAGAACCACTACACCATCTTGCTTTTCCATCTTTAATAATGCTACATCGATTGCTCTTTCTCTACCTAAAATTTCTGCTTCAATAATTCTTCCATCAAAAAGTCTAACAAAAGCCTCAGTTCTTGTAGAGATAACATGGTAATTAGTTATAACATAGTGATAATTATCATCTTCATCATAAATAAAACCACTACCAATTGAGCCACCATTACCAAACATTGTTTGAATTCCTACTACACCTTTAATAACACTTTTGTAAACTTCACTAAAAGGTTCAACAGTTATAGAAGTTTGAGTTGAAGATGTTACAATTTCGGATGTATTATTAGCACTTGCTAGATTCAAACAACCTACTCCTAAAGTAAATAAACTTACTAGGATTAGCATAAACCTTCTCATAGTAGTTGCTCCACCTCCCTAAGTGATGTGATTTCATAGCGTTTTGCTACGATTAGTTTAATCATCGAAATATCTTTATCCAAAGAATTCGCTACATCAAAGAATGTATAAAGTGCACATTCTGGAGTATTTGCTTCTTCACTCAAATGGGCTAAGACGATTGTTTTAGTTTTTTCTCCAATAAGTTTTAATAAAACTCTAGCACTTTCACTATTAGATAAGTGCCCTACATCAGAAAGAATTCTTCTTTTTAAAAATGCTGGTCGATTAGTATTTAAAAGCATCGTTTCATCATGATTACTCTCAAAGATATAACAATCAGCATTTGCCATATATCTAAACAATTTACGATTTACATAACCTGTATCAGTCATATAAACTAACTTGTAATCATCATCATTAATAACATATCCTACACTTGAAAAAGTATCATGTGATGTAGGAAGAACTAACACTTTTAAACTAGCAATATCATATTCATAATAAGGTTCAACGATATTACATGAAGCAAAATAGTCTTTATCTTCAGGAGTATAAACAATAGAAGGATCAAAATATTTTAAACATCTCATGTGGTCGATGTGTGAATGGGTTATAAGTACCACATCAATATCATCAAGAGTGTAGTTAAATGTACTAAGTTTATTTTTTAAATCCCTTATGCCTATTCCTACATCAACTAAAATCTTTTTCTTTTCTTTAGTTACAATAAGAGTAGAGTTTCCACTAGAACCACTACCTAATATATAAATCTCCATTAGCTACCAACTTCCATGAATCTTCCATATTTCTTTTGGAATTGTAAGGTAAATTTACCAACCTCACCATTACGGTGTTTAGCAATAATTACATCAATATCGCTACTACCATCTTCTCTTTGCTTTGTAGAATCATAGTAATCTTCACGGTATAAAAGCATTACTAAGTCTGCATCTTGTTCGATTGAACCAGACTCTCTTAAGTCTGATAAAATCGGAACTTTTGATTGTCTACGTTCAACAAAACGTGATAATTGCGATAAACAAATAATTGGAACTCTTAATTCCCTAGCTAAAGCTTTAATACCACGTGAAATTTCTGAAACTTCTTGTTGACGATTGTCTTGACTACCTTTTCTACCTGTAGTAATTAAACCAATATAGTCAATAAGAATTAAGTTTAAATCGGGACGTTCAACCTTTAGTTTATGAGCTTTGGTTTGAATATCAGACAATTTCGCACCTGAAGTATCATCAATATAAATATTTAGTTTTGATAATCTACCTTCACTTGTTTCAATTTTAATCCAGTCATTTTGGTCAAGTTGCAACTTCTTTAATTTATCATGTTCAACTTGAGAATCAGATGCTAGAATTCTCATCATTAATTGCTCAGAGCCCATTTCAAGTGAGAAAAAGGCTGCTGTACCATTAGTAATCTTTAATGATTCAGTCATAATATGCAAAGCAAGTGCGGTTTTACCCATGGAAGGACGAGCCGCTACAATAATAAAGTCCCCTCTTTGTAAACCATTTGTGACTCTATCTAATTCTTTGATTCCCGTTGGAATACCAGTCATTAACTCATTTGATTTAAGTCTTTCTAACATTTGACTCTTAATCAAACTTAATACTTTAGATGACCTTTCAAAACCCTCAACTCTACGATTTCTCGTTATATTTAAAATTTCATCTTCTACTTTAGACAAATAAGATGAAACAGTATAGTCAGGATTATCCCAGTTATTTACTAAGTCATTCATTCTTATAACTAATTGACGAAGTAAACTACGATCTTTAACTAAATTAACATAATAAGAAATATTTGCTGAGGTAACTGTTTCATCGATAATTTCTTGTAATGTTTTTACTCCACCAACTGAATCCAATTTATTCATGTTAAGCAGTTCTTCAGTTACCGTTGGTAAATCAATTGGTTTAACACTATAATGTAAATTTTTCATCGCCGAAAAAATCGTTTGATATTGCTGGAAATAAAAATCCTCTACTTCAAGTTCATTTGCAAAACGAAAAGATTCGCCATCGGAATTTAAAACTGCCCCGATAATGGCACGTTCTGCTTGTTCATTGTACGGCAACTTCATACTACCACTCCCATTAAAAAATTAAGCCTCTGTTACATTAACATCAATTGTAGCAGTAACACCTCTATATAATTCAACTTTAACTAACGTATGTCCAAATGTATTAATTGGTACATCTATACTAATCTTACGCTTATCGATAACAATATCATATTTGTTTTTTAGTTCATCTGCAATTTGTTTTGATGAAATGCTTCCAAACATCTTGCCATCTTTACCAGCCTTAGCTTTTAACTCTAGTTTAATTGCTTCAATTTTTTCTTTTAATGCTAAAGCCTCTTCTCTTCTTTTTTTATCTTCCTCTTCTTGCTTCTTAATTTCTTCATTTCTAATCTCTAAACTCTTTTCTGTAGCAATAACAGCTAATTTTCTTGGAATTAGAAAATTCGTTGCATAACCATCAGAAACATTAACTGTTTGACCTTTCTTTCCTAAACTCTTAACATCTTGTAATAAAATAACTTTCATATTACAAACCCCCTTAACTTTGAACTTCATCTAAATACAATTTAATAACGTCATTTAATCTCTCTTCAGCTTGAGTGATTGTTGTATTAGTTAATTGAGCAGCAGCACTACTAAAGTGACCTCCACCACCCATTTTCTCAATTAATAACTGGACATTTACTGTTCCATCTGATCTAGCTGATACTTGTACAGTATCGTTATCAATATTACCTATAACAAATGATGCTTTAATTCCTTTAATTTGTAAAGCATCTTGGGCAATTTTTGCTAAAATTGAACGTTCAACAATCTCATCATCTGGTGATGTGGCAACAATGATCCCATAAGCTGGAATTGAGATATTACTTAAAATCTTTGTTTTTTGTTGATATTCTTCATATTCATCTTTTAAGAATTCATCAGCAATTTCAATAGAAGCTCCAAATTCTTTTAAAATCATAGATGCTTCAAAAGTTCTAGCTGATGTCCTAACACGATATCGATTCGTATCAAGCAAGATACCTGTAAGCATATAAGTAGCAAATTCACTACTCATGGAAATGCTTTGAGGTGAATATTTAATAAGCTCTGCGACTAATTCACTAGTTGATGATGCCGAAGGTTCAAGAATTGATAACAATAAATCATCAATAAACTCTTCACTCCTTCGATGATGGTCAATTAGAGCGGTTCTTTTAGATGCTGCTACTAATTGAGGCGATATCGTATTTGAAGGACGATGTGTATCAACAACAATTAATAATGTATCATCATTTAATTTATCAATAGCATTCGCTGATGTAATAGTCATTTCATTAATATCAGCCCTAGAAAATAATTCTCTAAAAGCTGCCCTTGCTTTTGATTCAATTTGTTTTTCATCAAAGATAATATAAGCAGGAACATTATATTGTTGACACATGGCTACAACACCTAAAGCTGCACCTATAGCATCAAAATCTGAATCTTTATGTCCCATAATATAAACTTGTTTTGATGAAATAATATGTGTTGATAATGATTTAGAAAGAATTCGCATCTTAACCGTATTTGATTTTTCTTTTGACTGAGTTTTTCCACCGAAGAACTCAAGTCTTCCACCATAATTATTTATAACTGTTTGGTCTCCACCCCTACTTAAAGCTACATCTAAAGCAAGTGAGGAAAGTTCAGCAATCTTCATTAAATCATTAGTTCCTCTTCCAATACCAATTGATAAAGTCAATTGATCTTTATCACTCGTCGTGAATTTTCTGACTTCATCATTAATTTTAAAGTTAGAATTGATAATTTTTCTTAAAATACCTTCTTGAAGAATCGCAAAATAAGTATCATCTCTAATCCTTCTTAAGACAACTCCATAATGTCTTGCCCAATCAGTAATTGTTTTTCTTACTTTATTTTCAAGTTCACGAATTTCATTATCATCACTATTTGGTGAAATATCATCTAAGTTATCTATCACAACTGTAGCAAAGACAATTGATTGTTCATGATATGTTTTATAAATATTTTCTAACTCAGTTACATCCTTAAATAACATTAATTTTAAATCCGGTAAATGCATAACTGAATAAATTCGATTACCCAATTCGACTTTAACTTGATTAACATTATAATCTTTTTTAAAGAAGATTCTTACCGTTGGTAACCATTCTTGGACTAATAAACCAATCGCATTAATATTTCGATGTGAGAAAAGTTCACTCATCCAAACAATTTCACCATTCTCATCATAACTTAATAAACCAATTTCTCCAAATTGATAAGCTTCTTTAATATCAGCACTCATGATTGTCTTAGTATCAATATAATTTTGTTTACCCCTTTTTTCAATCATATTGAAAGCTCTAATATAGACAACCATTAAAATAATTATTAATAAAATACTAAAACCTAAATGATATATTAATTCATTTCCTTGATAAAACGGAATTATTGATGGATAATTATAGGCGATGAAAAAAGCAGAAACAATTAAAACTATTTCTAAAATGATAACGATAAAGATTAACAATTTATACTTTCGTAATTTTTTAAACATCGCCATCACTCCTTATTAACTTATATCATTATACTATAATTCTAATTTCAAAAAAACACAAATACGATCTAACTACGATAATTGTAAATAAGTTGGGAAAGTACTATAATGTAGGAAACCGAGGTGGAAGTTATGACTAAATTCCTTGTTAAACTCTTTGTTAAAGACTATCAAAATACAAATAATCCTATTGTTCGTGAAAGATATGGGAAATTAGGTAGTATTACAGGCATAATTTTTAACATCATCCTTTTTTCCTTAAAATTATTCGGGGGAATCATTGCTTTATCCATCTCAATTATCGCAGATGCTTTTAATAATTTATTTGATGCTTTAACAGCGATTGTTACTTTAATTGGATTTAAATACGCTAATAAACCTGCTGATAAAGAACATCCATTTGGTCATGGACGTTTTGAATATTTAGCCTCATTATTCATAGCTATTATCATCATTGTTGTAGGTGTTGAACTCTTTAGAACCTCTATTTCAGAATTAATTGATGTAAAACAATTAGTTAAAATAGAAATGTTCTCAGTTATAGTATTAGTGATTTCTTTAGTTTTAAAAGCCTGGTTAGGTTACTTTAATCTTAAACTAGGAAAAAAAATATCTTCACTTGCTATGCAAGCTTATGCTAAAGATTCAATTCTAGATGTAATTGCAACTTCAGTTGTATTAATTGGTTTACTAATTGGTCATTTTGCCTCAATTAATATTGATGGTTATCTAGGAGCTTTAGTAGCCTTATTTATCATTTATACTGGATTTAAAACTGTTAAAGAAACAATTGACCCACTTCTTGGTCAATCACCTAGTCCTGAATTTATAAATGCTATTGAAGAAAAAATCTTATCCTATAATGGTATATATGGTATCCATGATTTAATTGTTCATGATTACGGACCTAGTAGAACGATTATTTCTTTACATGTTGAAGTAGATGCTGATTCAGATTTTTTAGAAATGCATGATTTAATCGATAATATTGAAAGAGATATTAGACGATATTTTAACTGTTCCATCACAATTCATATGGACCCACTTCAATTACATGATAAAGATACAAATTTAATTCAGACACAATTACTTAAGATTTTAGAAAAGATTGATCCTATCCTATCAATCCATGATTTTAGAATTGTAAAAGGTCCAACTCACACTAATATCATTTTTGATTTAGTAATTCCATATAACTATAAATATAACGAAGAACAACTACATCAAATGATACAAGATGAGATAACTAAAATAAACCCTAATTATTATATTGTTATCGCTGATATTGATCATTAAAAAAAGTTATAACCCATCAAGATTATAACTTTTTATTACTAATCAACAGTATATGGTAGTAAAGCCATTTGGCGAGCACGTTTAATTGCCGTAGCTAACATTCTTTGATATTTAGAACTAGTACCTGTTACACGGCGTGGAGTAATTTTTCCATTTGGTGAAATAAACTTTTTAAGTAAGTCTATATCTTTATAATCAATAAACGTGATTTTATTCTTTTTAAAATAGCAAACTTTTTTTCTGCTACGTTGTTTTTTATATGCCATGATTTATTCTCTCCTTTCTAGAAAGGTAAATCGTCATCATTTATAGTAATCCCTCTACTTGAAGGTTGACTAACACTTTGATGTGAGGATTCTTGTTCGTAGGATGGTTCATATTCCTGATCATGGCTAGGACCATAATCATAATCTTGAGTATAACCACGACTTGTATCCTCTTGATTTCGACTTCCTAATAATTGCATTGAGTCACAAAGGACTTCAACAACAAATACTCTATTACCTTCTTTATTTTCATAATTTCTAGTCTGAATACGTCCCTCAATTCCGATTAAGGAACCTTTACGAGCGTATTGAGCTAAAACCTCTGCAGGACGATTCCAAAGAACGCAAGGGATAAAATCTGCGGTTCTTTGACCATCTTGCCCTCTAAAACGGCTATCTACAGCTAATGTAAAGGAACAAACTTTAGAATTGTTCGCTCCAACTGTTCTTAATTCTGGATCGCGTGTTAAACGTCCTACGAGAACAACTCGATTAATCATAATATTCCTCCGTTCTTAACCTTAAAGACGGATAGTCATCTGACGTATGACTTTAGGATTGATGTTTGTTAAACGCTCAAATTCGGTAATAGCAGCTGAACTTTCAGTTTGGAATGTAACTACGACATAATAACCTCTTGTGTGTTTATCAATTTCGTAAGCTAATTCACGAGTGCCCCATTCATTGATATCATTAATAATACCACCATTAGATTTAAGGACACCAACTAAAGTCTCAACTAATTCTTTGCGTTCTGCTTCTTCTAAAGTAGCATCAAGAATAAACATAGTCTCATACTTTTTCATAACCTTGCACCTCCTCATGGACTATTGGCCAGTTATCTAATAACCAGCGAAGAGTAACATATTTACTAATATGCTAGTAAATTATAATACAAACAATTAAAAGTGTAAAGCAAAATCAGTTAATATCCGTCTCCATAAATTACATACGAATTAACTTAACAAATTCCACTTTACACTTATTAATCATTAATCAAACTTAACAATTTCGCCATATACTGTTCCACTAATACCAGCAGCATTAGCTTCATCAGTATCTAAATGGACATAAGTTGCAAATTTTTCGCTAACTCTAACAACAACATCGCCAAATATTAGTGAACGATTAGGTGTTTCTACCTTTAAACCAACAATATCACGGTCTTTAACACCTAATTCTACAGCATCTTCAGGTGTGACATGAATGTGTCGTTTAGCTATAATTACACCTTCTTTAAGTTCAATTTCACCTTTAGGTCCTCTTAGAACACATGGAGCTGAACCTTCTACATCTCCTGATTCTCTAACAGGTGGATTTAAACCAAGTGTTCTAGCATCAGTTGCAGATACCTCAACTTGTGTTTTGGCTCTTGTAGGTCCTAAAATAATAACATTAGGTATTTCTCTTTTTGGACCAACAACTGTTAATCTTTCTTCACAAGCAAATTGACCAGGTTGTGATAATTCCTTTTTAGGTGTTAACTTATAACCTTCTCCAAATAGTTTTGCTAAATCTTCTTCGCTAAGATGTATGTGTCTAGCTGAAGTTTCTACTACAATTTTTTTACTCATTTTCATTCCCCCAATTTAACACCTAAATATTATAGTCTTATTATTGGTTTTTTTCAATTATTTAGAACAAAGAGCCCAAAATAGTTAGTTAAATATTTAACATTGAAAAATTTTATTTTATATACTTACCATCTTCAAAATATTCTGAAATATCCATGATAATCTTCTTACAATCCTTACATCAATAAGGGGTCACCATTACAGGTTTTAAACAACTTTTAACTTTAAATCTAATACCTGTTGGACTTTTTAAAAAAACAAAGCTAGTGTAGATTCATTTTACGGAACATAATGTAATGAACATGCACTTTGCATTGCTCCTCTTTCCATTTCTTTATTACAATAAGGACATTTCATTTCATTATCTCCTTCTAAAAACTAATCATTTATCATATATCTTATAATTTAATCCTATGTCTTAATAATAACAATTAAAGTTTCACTTCACAAATTATTAATATAGATTCTAATAAATAATAATAGAATTATCTGTGGTTAGACTCCTTCTTAAACAATATACTTATACTGAAGTGGGGAATCATTATGAAACTTGGGATGTCTTCTTTATTAGAACACGATAGTGTCGAAGATAACATACGACTGGCAAAAAATTTAGACCTGGATTTTATTGAGTTAAACTACAATTTCAATTATTGTCGTATGGCAATTTTAGATGGAAAGATTTCTCAATTGTTAAAAGATAACAATCTTGAAGCGACCATCCATTTCTTTGATGAAGCAGATTTTGGAGCAATTGATGAAATTAGAGACACATATATCAAATTATTTAGTCAAATTATACAAGTTATTGAAAACATTAATGAAATTAAGTCTATTATCATCCATTTGAATCCTGGTCCAATTGTCACCATTAATGGTAAAAAACATTATGTGTATGAAAAAGAAGAAGCAGATTTTAAAACACGTTTATATGACTCTCTAGAAACTTTAAATGATTTATGTCTTAAAAATAATAAACAATTAATTATTGAAAATACAGTATTACCAAATTTTTTAAAGAAAGTTTATCTAGAGTTGAAACAAAAAGATTATTACTTTTGTTATGATATAGGTCATGACTATAAAGATAAGTATAAAATTAACATATTACAACAATCCCATGATTTTAATTTCAAAGAATTCCATATTCACAATAGTGATGGTTTTAAAGACCATTTAGCGCTTAATAAAGGATTAATAAATATCAATTATTTTAAAACCATGGCACTTGTTCATGATGCCATGGTTGTCATAGAAGTCAAAAACGAATCTGACTTGAAATTATCTGTTCCTTTATTTAAATCTATATAATAAATTTTAAGTCTTCTTTTGTTGTTACTTTAATATTTGAATACTCACCATTAACTAAATACGGTGCAACTCCTAACATATCCTCAACTAAAGAAATATCATCTTTAAAATCTTTAATAACATCTTTAGCCAAAGCTAATTGTAGAGCGTTTTTTATCGTAGTCGTTTTAAATGCTTGTGGTGTTTGAACTAAGACCATTTTACTAGCATAGTTTTGGCCATTTGGATCCAAGCATCTAAGATTATCTTTACTTTTTAAAAATGGTGCAACTGAATCATTTTGTTCAACGACTTCAACAATTACATTTAATAAATCTTTTGATAAACATGGTCTAGCACCATCATGAATTAAAACATATTTTGATTTGACTAGTTTAACACCATTGTAGACACTTTCTTCTCTTGATTCTCCTCCAAGAGTAAAATCAATTAGAGGATGATTAAAAAGTGATCTCATCGTTAGTTCATCATTAGGAGAAACAACTAAAATAATCTTTTCTACACGAGGATCATTAAGAAAGATACCAACGGTTTTTTCAATTATCGTTTCACCATTAACCTTAAATAAAACCTTATTGTATCCTAAACCCATTCTAACCCCACTACCAGCACATGGTATAACAACACTGTACAACATCTTACATCACCCACTAATTTAATTATATATTTATTATACTTTTTAAACAATATCTAATTATCTATTACTACTTCTTAACTAAAAATAGCATTCGTTTGAATGCTACTTTTAATATTATCTATTCTTTAAAATTGTTTCTTCTTTTTCGATATTAACTTTCTTTTCTAGTTCTTTCATAATGTATTTCCTAATTGCCCGTTTAATTCCCCTTGCACCATATCTAGATACTTCAGAATTTTGAATAATCGTATCTAAATCTTCTGGTTCAGTAGCAAATTCAACCCTTAGCTTTGTTTGGAATTCATTAAGATACTTATGTGCTAATTTTAAGCATGTATCTTTACCTAATACATCAAAATGAATTATTTCATCAATTCGATTGATAAATTCTGGTCTAAAGTGCTTCTTAATAATTTTATCAACATCGGATTTTGATGAAGTGTTTGAAATATATCCCATAGATTTGCTATGGAATATATCCTCATAATAACCTAAATTAGATGTCATGATAATAATTGTATTTCTAAAATCAATCTTTCGTTTATTAGCATCGATAAAATAACCTTCATCAAAAACATTTAAGAAAATATCTAAAATTTCTTTATGAGCTTTTTCAATTTCATCTAATAAAACGACACTATGGGGTTTTTTCCTAATTTTATCAACAATATAAGTTTGATTTTCATGACCTATGTATCCAGGAGGAGATCCTATTAATTTAGAAACACTATGTGGCTCCATAAATTCAGCCATATCAATTTTTATTAAACTATCATTACCGCCAAAATAATGTTTAGCAATTAATTTGGCCATTTCTGTTTTACCTACACCGGTAGGTCCTACAAACATAAACACACCTAAAGGACGATTGTCCTCGACTAAACCATTTTCAATTAACATGATATGATTAGTCATTTTTTCAATCGATGAATTTTGTCCGACAATGTGATTTTTAAGTGCCTTTTTAAGGGTCATAGCTTTCTTATTATAGTTGATGCTTAATTTATAATTGTCTTCGATTGTATTAATAATATTTTTTTCTTCTAATGCATCTCTTCCATCTTGTTTTGCCCTAACACAAGCACAATCTAAAACATCAATTGCTTTGTCAGGGAAAAATCTAGCTGATACATAAACATCTGTTAATTCATAAACTCTTTTTAATAACTTTTTATCAATTTTGATTTGATGGAATTTTTGATAATCTTCTGATAATTTTTCTAAAATAGAAATAACTTGTGATCGATTAGGTTCTTCTAATTGAATAATCTGGAATCTTCTTTCTAGTGCTTTTTCTTTCTCGAAGGTTTTAACATATTCATCATATGTTGTCGCACCTATTACTTGGATATCACCTCTTGAAAGATAGGGTTTTAAAATATTTGATGCGTCAATTGCACCCTCGGCTCCACCAGCTCCAATAATATTGTGAATTTCATCTATAAAAATAATAGCATGTTTATCTTCTTTAACTTTCCTTAATGTTTTCTTTAACTTATCTTCAAATTCACCACGGTATTTTGTTCCTGCAACAGTTGAAGCAATATCTAGTTCATAGATTACTTTGTCTTTTAAACCGTCGGGAACTTTTTTCTCTGTAATTAAGTAGGCTAAATGGTGTACTAGTGCCGTTTTCCCAACACCAGGTTCACCAATAATCAAGGCGTTAGGCTTATTTTTTCTAAGTAATGCTTCCATTAATTGATTTAATTCAGCTTCTTGACCGATTAATAAGTGTCCTTCTTTTTGAGAAAAATTATTTAAATTACATAAATCATCAATACTATCTAATTCTGAAACTTTTCTTAATTCTTGTTTGTACTCTTCTCTAATTTTCGCCACATTGACATGGTGCTTAGCTAAAAGTTCACTAGCTACACTTTCTTCTAAAGTTAAAAGTGCGTAAGTTAACACATCGATACTCGTTTTTTCCTCATTGTACTTTCTTGAAATATTTAAGGCTGTTTCAATCAGTAGTTTCATAGCACTCGTATATTCCATATAAAAAGGTTGAATGTCTTTTTTACCAAATAGTTGAATGACATCATCCTTAATTAATTCAAAATTAACATTATGTTTTAACAACATTAATCTTAATTTTGATTCTCTGATCTTTAAAAGTGCTAATAAGAGGTGTTCAGTACCGACGCTAGTGTGGCCAAAATCAAAAGCAATGCTCTCTGCAATGGCCATTGCCTTTTGAGCTTTCTCACTGAAGCGTCCAAGCATAAGCTCACACTCCTTCGCTTAATAGTATGCACAAGACAACTTGTTTTAAAACTAGACCTTCTAATCTTTCAACTGATTTAAATCTTGTAATTTAACTTATAATGATTATAATATATTTAAGTTTAAAGTATTTATCGGTTTTTTA
>DUOZ01000010.1 GCA_012838555.1 bacterium
ATTCTGTTTTTTATACTATAGAAGGGAGAATTTATATGCTATTAGAATTTGAATTATTCAATAAAAAGAGAGCGGAAATGAAAATTGGTAAGTTAAATGTAATTTATGGTCATTCAAACAGCGGAAAGTCATTTATACTAAACCAAATTATTAATGGAATAAATCAAAAGGGATCATCCTATTTCAAAATTGACGGTCGCCCTATAATAAAGAATGAATATGATGTTATATATATCGATGATTCACAAAATATAATGGAACAATTAAAATTTGGAAGCAAAAGTATCTTAAGGAAATTATTATTTAGTGAAATTAATAATGAATTAGAAGAAAATGAAGATTTATTAGATGAAATAAATCACACTTTAGATAATACTACTGAGAAAATTAAATTATTTGTGAATGATTTAAATAATAACACCATTAATGGATCATTAAATTTAAAGCTACATTTGGATTCTTTCAACGATATTTTAACAAACATTTTAAAAATTAATTTTGGCGAAGATGAACAATTAAATTGTTCTAGTTCTACAGCTAAAGAATTACTTTATTCTTTGTATTATAATTATGTAAAAATAGATAATAGATGTAAGATAGTACTAATTGATAATTTTGATAGTAGTATAGATGAAGAAATTACAATTAATGTGGTTAATAACATTAAAAGACTACTTGATTATAATACTTATTTCATATTAACCACAAATAAACCAACTTCATTATCTTATCTAATTAATGTTGGTAAAATCTTTTGTTTGAAAAACAATGATATCTTTGACCTAACTGTTTTGGATAAATTCTTTAAGTACAGTTTCCAAACCTCTAATAGAACTACTAATTATACTTTTGAAGAGTTTATCTTAAATCAAGATTTATTTATAGATGATATAACATTAGAAAATAATTATGAAAAACTTAAAACTCAGATTCAATACAACGTAGGTCGATTATTAACTAATAAAAATTATCAAATAATTAACACAACAAATTTTAACGATTATAAAAATCAAGTTTCTATATTCTGTAATAATGATATCGAATATAAGTTTTTAAAAAACATAGATAATTATATAAATAACAAACATTTAATCTATAATGATTAATGATGAAGAACCAATTACTTTTTCTTGATTCGTTTTATCGCCAATTAATATCAACATGTTTTCATATTGGTTCTCAGTAACCTTTATAACTCTCACATTTCCAACTTTAGGAGCATGCTTCTTTAATCGTTTTTGATGTTTGTTTGCATCAGTATCATTCCTGCAAAACCTTATATATACAGAATATTGAAGCATATCATAACCATTATCTAATAAAAACCTACGAAATTTAATATATTCTTTTTTTGAACTTGCTGGTTCAATAGGAATATCAAAAAATACTATTAATCTCATATATCTAAACTCTCTTTTCTTAATCATAATTTAACATATCCATTTCCATTATTTTAGGTAAAAACAGTAATGAACTATCATTTTCCTTAGTTGCATTTAACAAACTTTTAACAACAACTTCCATAGCATAATCAACTGTGCATTGTTTTTTATTAATCATTACTGGACTTGAAAGTAAATTTATCAAGTCTTTTCTTATACTAAAAGGTAATGGAGTAGTGATTTTATCTTTATTCCAATATACATAATAATCAACTATACATCTAAATGGCTCTATTAAATCTGAAGCTAAGTTAAATTGATTACGTTCAGAGTTATGCCATATTCCTAAATAAGTATTAAACCCCATTGAAACCAAATGTCTAACTAAAGTCGAATTGAAAACAGAATAACCATAATTTAATGCATGGCTTATAGATGTTTCACTAAATCGTATAAAATCAGAACCATATAAAGACGAAAAGAAAACTTTAGATGCAATACCTTCTCGATTATCACTATCGTATGGTTTAACCTCATTATAATAACTTAACAACAAATTCTTCGTGTGTTCATCATTTGTAGTATATCCAACTACTTCGAGTTGATTTATTATCTTTCTTTTAATTATTAACTGCCAAACTTTACTTTTGAATTCTTTACTCCAATTTAATTGTTTATTTAGAATAGTAAGCAAACTATAATGTGTATTAAAAGGAAGAGTTTGAGTATTAGGAACAAACGTTTCATCACAAAATATCATGATGATTCCATACTTTGATAACTCAGTTATAAGTCTAGTAGTAATGACAGTGTATGGATCCTCAATTAAAATAATTGAAATATCTTCTAGAGGGATATGTATCGTTTCTTGTTCTTCGTTCTTGGGGTGGATATAAATGCTATTATCTTTAAGCGATAATCTTTTAGCCGACTTTACTAAGACTTGGCGAAACCCCATAATCTTTAACCTTACCAAGAACAGATATTTGCTTAACTTTAATGTATTTTATTGTGGAAACTGATAATCTATATCTATTTTCATTTGACAAGTTCATTAATTTATAATCATATACTAAATCCAATCCATCACCCAAAACACTGTAAATTTCAAGTATTCCATTAGTTAATCCACCTGTATAACACAGACCTTTACTACCATCTGTTCTTTCGATTTCAACTAAAGTATTCCGATATAGTTTTAAAATTCTATTGTACATACGATTAATATCAATTGAAGAGATCACTTCATAATTACCGGCACCATACCAAACTAGATAAGTAAAAGGTTTATTTATTTTTTGACAAGCTAAATGATAAGCATTAACAGCTACAAAATATAATCTGTCATCATTAACTTTTTTATAGACATCCACTCTTATAACATCATCACTCTTTGCAAATCTTTTTTCTCCTAATTTAATCCTAGTTTCTGGTTTATCAGTTTCAACTAATTTAACCTTTTTAATTTCTTGTCCGTTTGGTAATAATGGATATTCACTTCTTTCCTTAATAGGAGTGTTTAACCAATTTTTAATTGCATTATAAACAACATTATTTCCACCATCTTTGTCTAAAATTTTATCTATATTTTTAAAAGTTATATTTTTAACGCTTTCTCTTTTAGTAATAACACCCATACGTTCTCCAAATAATGTTTCTTGGTGTAATGGACCAGTTTCTTTGGTTATTGGAGCTGTGGAAGGATATACTACTGTCAAATTATTGAGAAATTTTTCATCTACATCTTGATAACATTTCATATCCTTAATTGTATTTAGCAAATTATTATAGTCTCTTTGGTAAATTCTATTTTTAACATCATCTCTAAACTCTTTATAAGGTATTGGGAAATAATTTTTGTTAACCGCACCATTTAGATTAATTAAATCATCAGCATTTTTATTAATCCGATTTTGATCTTTGAATTTATAATATTTTGTTACCCTTTGTATTAATGATGGGGTTATACAAGCAATAACAACAGCATCAGTGACATGGTGTAAATGGTTATCGCGATTCTTATTTAAACTTTCATTTCTTATCTTAATTAAAATATCAGAAAGCAATTTTAACAAGTTTTCATAAAACTGATTGTTATTAATGTCATCATATTCAATTAAGTTTTTATAACAGATATCATAAAGTTTATTTAGATCTCCGCTTGATACACTTCTCAAAAATTCCATTACTTTAGTTTTATGAATATTTACAAAATCAATTATTTCATTATTTGTTAATTCATCATCACTTAACTCTTTTGTGGTTTGTAATTTCCTAGTGATTTTATATTCAAACTTTTTATTAGTCCTGTTTTC
>DUOZ01000011.1 GCA_012838555.1 bacterium
ATATTCTAATGAAAATGCATTATTAGTTGTTTCTCATTATGCTAGATTATATGAGTTAATAGCACCAACCCATGTTCATGTTGTAGTAAACGGTAAAATAGCGATTTCAGGAGATAGTGAAATCATTACTAAAATTGATACCTTAGGCTATGAATGGTTAAAAGATGAATATGGTATTGAAATTACAAAAGAAGAAACAAAAGAAAATAAAAGACCACAAATTTTAGGACAATGTAGAGTCAAAGCAAAAGGAACAGCATAGTTATGAGTACATTATTAGATGGTTATAGTTCTAGTGTTACTGATAATACTTTAAGTATTAAGATAAATAAAAACGGTGCTAATCCTTTAATTAATGTTGATACTCATAGAAATATAAATATTTATATAGATAGCAATATCTCAAGTGATTGTATTTTAAGAATTGATAGTTCGCTTAATGAATCTAACATCAAAGTTAATTTAGCAAGTAATTCACACTTAAGACTAAATTTTTTGCGTTTATATTCTAATGAAAATATTAAAACTAATGTTGAAGTAAGTGTAGAAGGTGATGCTAAATTTGAAGGTATTGTCGGAGAATTTGCTCCTTCAAACGCTTCATATGACGTCTTAATAAATTTGGAAAAACCTGGTAGTGAGGGTTATTTTAGATTAGCTACTATTGCCCAAGGTAATGAGGACAAAAACATTAAAGTTAATATTGTTAATAAGATTAATAACACTATAGGTAAAATGGATAACTATGGTGTAGTTAAAGATGAGGCGAAATTGCTAATAGAAGGAATAGGTACGATGAAAAAAGGTGCTTATGGTTCTTCTTCTAATCAAAATAACCGGATTATTATCTTTGATGAAACTAGTAATGCGAATGCTAATCCATATTTATTTATTGATGAATATGATGTCAAAGCTTCACATGCTTGCAGTGTCGGTCAAATTGATGAAAATCAAATTTATTATTTAATGAGTCGAGGCTTAAGTAAAGATTTATCAAGAAGATACATTGCTTTAGGTTATTTAACTCCTATACTTGAATATTTTAATAGTGAGGAATTAAAAGACGAGGTCATAGATGTATTGTCTAAGAAGGTGGAAAAATGATCAACGTTAATAAGATCAGAGATGACTTCCCAATGTTAAAAGGTAAGAAGATGCAAGGAAAAGACTTAATTTATTTTGATAATGGAGCGACTACTTTAAAACCATTATGTGTTTTAAATGCAATTTCTTCTTATTATTTAGAATATACTGCCAATGCTCATCGAGGTGATTATGATTTAGCACATAAGGTTGATACTCAATATGAAGCGTGTAGAGAAAATGTTGCTAAATTCATTAATGCTAATAAAGATGAAATTGTTTTTACAAGTAATGATACACTAGCTTTAAATATGGTCGCTTATGGTCTTGGTGCTTTGTTAAATGAAGGGGACGAAGTTATTTTAAATGAAGCAGAACATGCTTCAAACTTATTACCTTGGATGAGACTTAAAAAAGAAAAAGGTATTGTTTTAAAATATGTACCTTTAGATGAAAAAGGTCGAGTTACTTTAGAAAATATTAAGGATGTTATTACTCCTAAAACCAAAGTTATATCAATAGCACATATAACTAATGTTTTAGGTCATGTTGCTGATATTAAATCAATCTGTGAATATGCGCATTTACAAGATATAGTCGTTGTTGTTGATGGTGCTCAAAGCATTCCTCATACGAAAATTGATGTTAAAGAATTAGATTGTGATTTCTTTACCTTTTCCGGTCATAAAATGTGTGGACCTACAGGTATTGGCGTTTTATATGGAAAATATGAATGGTTAGACAAAATTCCACCTTTAATTCTTGGTGGAGGAATGAATATTAATTACAATTTAAATGGTGATTATTCGTTTAAGCGTGTTCCTTTAAAATTTGAAGCAGGTACTCCTTTAATTGAAGGGGCTCTAGGTTTATCTCAAGCGATAGATTATTTATTTAATATTGGAATGGATAATATCCATCAATATGAATTAGAATTAAAAAAATATGCTATTAAAAAGTTAAAAGAACTAGATAATGTTATAATCTATAATGAAGATAGCGAAAGTGGTATTATCACTTTTAATATAAAAAACGTATTCGCTCAAGATGCAGCAAGTTTCTTTAATTATCATGGTATCGCAGTTCGCTCAGGAGAACATTGTGCCAAGGTTCTTGGAGATTACTTAAAAACATATGCAACACTTAGAGCGAGTTTATACTTTTACAACACGAAAGAAGAAATTGATAAATTTGTTGAAGTATGTAAAAAGGGAGATGACTTTTTAGATGCCTACTTTTAATCCAATGTTAGCAAGACAAATTATTATGGACCATTATGAGTATCCTAGAAACAAAAAACTAATAGATGAAGATGGATATCAAAAAATTCATATGCACTCTGATTCATGTATCGATGACTTTGAAATTCAAGTAAAGGTTGAAAATAATGTGATTAAAGATGTGCGTTTTGATGGTGTTGGATGTACGATTTCAACAGCATCTACGTCAGTCATGACTGAATTATTGATGAATAAAACAATTAAGGAAGCAAATGAAATCATTGAGAATTATTTTAAGATGATTCATGAAGAGCCTTATGATGAGGATTTGCTTGAAGAGGCAAATGCTTTTAAAAATACTTCCAAACAAGCAAGTCGCATTAGATGTGCAACAATAGGTTGGAATGGAGTAAATGAAATTATAAATAAAGTTAAGTAGGTGTAAATATGGAGAAATTCTTTGGAACCGATGAATATAAATACGGGTTTAAAGATGAAGACGTTACTGTATATAAAACTAAAAGAGGTTTAACTAGAGAAGTAATTGAAGAAATTTCTCGAATTAAAAATGAACCAAGTTGGATGAAGGAATTTAGGTTAAAGAGTTTTGAACATTTTATTTCTCGTCCTTTACCTTCATTTGGTCCCGATTTAAGTTTTTTAAATTTTGATGATTATACATATTATATAAAACCTTCAGATAAACAATCTAATAGTTGGGACGAAGTTCCTGAAACGATTAAAAATACTTTTGTACGTTTAGGTATTCCTGAAGCTGAACATAAATTTTTAGCAGGTGTCTCAACTCAATATGAATCAGAAGTTGTTTACCATAACATGCTAAAAGAAGTTGAAGAAAAAGGAGTCATCTTTTTAGATACAGATACTGCATTAAAATTGTATCCTGATTTATTTAAGAAATATTTTAATAGTGTTGTTCCGTATCAAGATAATAAATTCGCTGCTTTAAATGGTGCTGTTTGGTCAGGTGGTTCTTTTATATATGTACCAAAAGGTGTTAAATTAGATAAACCTTTACAATCATATTTTAGAATTAACTCTGAACGAATGGGACAATTTGAGCGTACTTTAATTATTGTTGATGAAGGTGCAGATGTTCACTATGTTGAAGGTTGTACAGCACCAATTTATTCAAAAGAATCATTACATGCTGCAGTAGTTGAAATTATTGTTCATAAAAATGCTAAATGCAGATACTCAACGATTCAAAATTGGTCAAGCAATATTGTTAATTTAGTTACTAAAAGAGCATATGTTGAGGAAAATGGTCAAATGGAATGGATTGATGGAAATATTGGTTCATCTGTCAATATGAAATATCCAGCTTGTATTCTTGCAGGAGAAGGTGCTAAGGGTACTTGTATTTCTATTGCAGTAGCATCTAAAAATCAATATCAAGATGCAGGAGCTAAAATGATCCATCTTGCTCCTAATACCTCAAGTAACATTATTTCTAAATCTATCTCAAGAAATGGTGGGAAAGTTAATTATCGTGGTTTAGTCAAACATTTTAAAAATGCTACAAATGCTAAATCCCACATTGAATGTGATACATTAATTTTAGATGATTTATCTTCATCTGATACAATACCATTTAATGTGATGCAAAATAATACTTCATTTATTGAACATGAAGCAACTGTATCTAAAGTTAGTGAAGAACAATTATTTTACTTGATGTCAAGAGGTTTAAGTAAGGAACTTGCAACACAAATGATTATTATGGGCTTTATTGAACCATTCTCCAAAGAATTACCAATGGAGTATGCTGTTGAATTAAACCAATTATTAAAACTTGAAATGGAAGGATCTATTGGTTAATGGATAAATTCAAGGAATTACTAGATAAAATTGTGCAAGAAAACTTATTAGTAAAAGCCACTTTAAGTCAAGTTAAAAAAAGTGATTATCGTAAAATTGAAGTAAATCCATTTCTTAATAAAGAAAACAAAATTGTCTATCAATTATCTAAATATACTAAAGATAAAGTTTATCATCAAAATTTAAGTGATGAAAACTTTAAAGTTGAATTAATTAAATTAATGAAAGATGAATTTAGACAATTACTAATTAAAACAACTAACAATGACTATCAAGTTTTCTTTAATAAAGATGGAAGTGTGAAAATTTTAACTAAAGTTGCGACTAATAAGAAAATTAATCTAACTCATAACAAAGTTAAAAATTACATTTTTCAAGAAGGTGAATTCATTCCTTTCCTTTTTGAACTGGGTGTTATAAATGAACAGGGTAAGGTTATCAAAGCTAAATTTGATAAATTTAAACAAATCAATCGCTTTATTGAATATATAGAAGATATTGTAAGTGAATTTGATAAAAATAAAGTTCTTAGAATTATTGATTTTGGCTGTGGTAAATCATATTTAACATTTGCCATCCATCATTATTTAACGAAAATCAAAAACTTTAAAACTGATATTATCGGTTTAGATTTAAAAGATGATGTCATTGAAAAATGTAACTTGATTGTAAACAAGTATAACTTAAAAGGGATTAGATTTATTCATGGTGATATCGCTAAATTTTCTAACGATGAGGAAATTGATCTAGTAGTTTCTTTGCATGCTTGTAATACAGCGACTGATTATGCCTTGTATCAAGCATTAAAATGGAATGCAAAAGTCATCCTTTCGGTTCCTTGTTGTCATAAAGAATTATTTCAACAAATTAACAATAAAGAATTAAATTTATTAACTGAGTATGGAATTGTAAAAGAGAGAATCAGTGCCTTACTAACTGATGTTATTAGGTCTTCTTTATTAGAATTACAAGGTTATAATAGTCAAATTATTGAATTTATTGACTTAGCACACACCCCTAAAAATTTATTAATAAGGGCTGTTAGACATAATAAAAAAGTAAATGAGAAAGGAATTAAAGATAAATTATTAGCTTTAAAGAGAGAATTTAACTTTAATTTAACTTTAGAAAGATTATTGAAAATCAAATATGAATAATAAATCCTGCTTAAAGTAGGATTTTTTTATATAGATAAAGACTAAAGTGTGATAGAATAAAATTAGTATTTGTGATGGGGTGATGAATATCAAAAAGTTTAATTTTATCTATTTATTATTAACAATAATTTTAATCGGTAGTTGTGAGTTAACTAGTTCATTTACCTCAAGTATTGATAGTAACGAAAGTTCTAGTTCCATTGCTTCTTATCCTGCTTATTTTAAACCTGAAGGTTATAAAATTTTATCTGATATTTATAAAGGTGTTATGCCATCAGCCGGAGATGTTAATGTATTAGTTATTCCCATTGATTTTTATGATTATCCTAGAGAAAATGTCACTGTTTCTTTGATGGATTTACATTTAACTTTCTTTGGTAAAGATGATGAAGTCGAATGGGAAAGTGTAAGCAGTTATTATTATAAAAGTTCTTATGGAAAATTAAATATTAGTGGTCAAGTAACTCCGTGGTATCGTGCAAGCAACTTATCAACTAACTATCAAGATGGAGGAATTAATAGTTTATATAAATTGTTCGATGAGATAATGAAAGAAGTTTCTAATGAAGATTGGTTTATTCCTAGTAACTATGATTCAGATAATGATGGTTACTTTGATGGAGTTTATTTTATTTATTCAACTCCTATAATGACTAATATGAGTAATTTGTGGTGGGCATTCACTGGTGAATTTAAATCATCAAATTATTATAATGGTTTAAAATTAGGTAAATATGTGTTCGCTGGAATTGATTTTGTTAGTTATAACCAAGATGCTAAATTAGATTCTACAGTTTACATTCATGAAACTGGTCATCTTTTAGGTTTAGATGATTATTATGATTATAACGATGATATCGGACCTAGGGGTGGAATTGGTAAAACAGATATGATGGAAAATAATATAGGCGATCATTCTTCATTATCAAAAATATTACTTGGATGGGTAACTCCAACTGTAGTAACTAATTCTGCTAGTATTACAATTGATTCACTTGTAAATCATGAGGATGTTATTTTAGTAACTAATGCATACCATGATTCAGTCTTTGATGAATATTTACTTATTGATGTTTATGATCCTATTGATTTAAATACTAAACAATATGATGCATATGGTTATAATTGTAAGTCAACTTTAACAAAAAAAGGTGTAAGAATTTACCATATAGACACCAAACTTGGAAGTGGATCAATTTATGGACTTTATTACTATTACACCTTATTTGCTAAAAATAATACATCAACATCAACTAAACTAATTAAATTAATTGAAGCTGATGGTGGCAATGAAATTGAAACACAACTCGTTGCTTCAAATTCAGATTTATTTATGGATAACGATGTTTTTAATGAAAATGGGAAATATCGTTTATATAATCTTGAGTTATTTAAATTTTCAATTGAAATTAAGGAAAATAAGGATGGTTCTTATCAAGTCAATTTAAATTATTTATAAGGATCCCAATGTAAACCTTTATCTGTAAATGATTTTATATCATCTCTTAAGATATCACGAATGAAAATCTGAGTATTTTGTGTATCATCACCATAATATAAGAATGGATTATATGATTTATCAAAGACAAAATCGACAGTGGCAATTGTATACGTTTTTGATGTGTCAATACCTTTAAAATCACTATCATAAATCATTCCATCTTTTGTTAAATCCATAAACTGTTGTAAATAGATACCTTTAATTTTTGTTGTTTTAATAATGTTATCAAATGGCATCATTTCAAATAATACGCCATATGTGATTTCTTCATTTGAATTGACAGGGAATGCCTGATTACGGAAGGAACCACTGTTAATAAAGGCTATGTCGGCATTAGTGGCTTTCTTAATGACATTTGCTGCCCAAACGAGTGCATCGCTAGTATAAATTGTTCTTGCAGCATGTCCAATTAATTCATTTACAATTGGATCAACTCTATTTACCTCTTCATCAATATAATCTTTAACGATTTGATTAGGTGAACCATCATAATATAAATTTCTCACATTTAAGTTATTAACTGATGAAGATAATACCTTATTTTTAGTTAGATTAATTTCTAGCGTGATTCTACCTAAATAATTTCCATTAGCTCCAGATTGGATAATTGGTAGGTTAGCATAACCACTTCTTGATTCATGGTTAGCATATTCATAATGAGTGTGACCATTTATTAAAGCGTCAATTACATAATCACCACTTAATGATTTGATTTCGTTATTAAAAGATGTTGTCGCATCATGAGTCATAACGATAACAGTATCAACGTTTTTATTTACTCTTAAATCTCTAGTAATATCTTTTATTAATGGAATAGGGTCTACAAATTCATATGGATTAACTCGGCTAGGTGAAATACTACCTTCTAATCTTTCACCAATAACACCAATGATACCAATTGAAATGTCACCTTTATTAATGATTGTATAAGGCTCTAGAAAGTCTAGTCTTTGATTAGTGCTTTTTTCATAGATGTTAGCACCTAAAAATGGAAAATTAGCTTTGACTTCAAAGTCATTACTACCATCTACAAATGATTCAATTACTTCGATTCCCCAGTCAAATTCATGGTTACCTATAGTAAAAGCATCTAATGAAGCTAGATTTAAGGCTTCAATTACTGTAGCACCAAAACTTAAATAAGAAAGGGCAGTACCTTGTAAGATATCACCATTAGCTACAAATATAACTTCACCATCATAATTTTCTTTATACTCTTCAATATAACCACTTATATAGGCGAAACCTTTGGCATCTTTTTCTTCTAAAGCACCATGTAAATCATTTATCGTAAAAATAGTGAGGTTTTGAATAACATCTTCCTCTATATTATTGGATGAAGGTTGTACGTAAATTGTACAACTACTTAGGAACAAAATTAATAAAATAGCAAATAACTTTTTAAACATCTAAAACACCATCTTTTCTATGCTACTTTATTATATCTTAAGAAGGGGTAATTTTGTATTAATATTAATTATTTAGTTTGTGAAAAATATTTGTTAATGATAAAAGTTTATTGTATAATTAAGTCGCAAGAGGGTGAAAGCATGAAAAAAGTGCAGTTATGGTTAAATTTCGGTCTCCTTTTTGGGGTTATTTGGCCGCGATTAACTTATGTCGGAGAAGTCTTAAATGGAGCTTCTAGATTGTTGTTTATATTTTATGATAATGCTGTTGATAAGTTAGGACTTCCATTTGGTAATGCACTTATTAATTTGGCTACAGATCCTTTATGTTATTTTATTGGAAATCATCTTATGTATAGTGCGGATAAGACCGTTTTATTTATAGTTTCAGCTATTGTATCAATCTTATTAAGTATCATTTTTCTTTTATGGTTAGTTATTGATAGTATTTATTGGATATTTGTAAATAATCCTAAAAAAGGTTTTAATCGAATTAAGAACTTCAATATTGTATGTTTTTCAATTTTAGTTTTATATGTAATTGAATGGGCAGCAGTAGCTATTTTATCCCCGATTTATCAAGTGAAAATGTTTGGTTATCCATCTTTTGGCGTTTATATGATGTTAGTTATCGGTATTGCTAAAACATATTTTTATATCAAAGGCAAAAAAGATTTTGTTTTCTAATTAATCTTCTATAATTTAATAATTCTATATTATAAATCATAAGATGTATGGGTGATGTTTTATGAAAAAGAGAAAATTGCTCTCTTATAAAGTTCCCATCATCTTTTTAATTGTTTTTATGTGTACCTTATTTAATTTGCATGTCTTTTCATCGAATTCTGCTCCGACTATTTTAAAATATGCTGAAGCTCAAACACGAAAACTTGCAACTTTAATTATAAATAAGGCTGTTTCACGACATTTATTAGAACATTTAGATCAATCAACAATGACTAAAGTTGAATATGATGATACAGGAGCGATTATTTCTGTTACATTTGATACACTTCAACTTAATCAATTATTAACAAAAACCACAAATATTGTACAATTAAATATAAAATCAATTGAAGAAGGTCAAATCGATAAGGTTGAATATTCAGATTTG
Organism: bacterium; assembly: GCA_012838555.1. Taxonomy (GTDB): domain Bacteria; phylum Bacillota_I; class Bacilli_A; order RFN20; family DUOZ01; genus DUOZ01. The sequence goes on from DUOZ01000011.1 coordinate 9,327, forward strand.
GGAATCGAAGTTCCTCCAGATTTATTAAAAAGAGGAATTGTTTATGAGATTCCTTTTGGTATTGCAACAAATAACGTTTGGTTAAGTTCAATAGGTCCTAAAATACCGGTTAAATTCCAACTTGTAGGAGACGTTACTACTGGTGTTTATTCCTCAGTTAAAGAATGGGGTTTAAATAATGTTTTGATTGAATTATCAATTGAAATTGCCGTTTCAACACAAGTAGTTATTCCTCTAGCTAGTTCTTTTACGACTGTTAAAAACTATAACCCAGTCGCAGTAAAAATATTACAAGGAAAAGTACCTGATTATTATTTAGGAACAAGACCGGTTGCAGATAATACTGTAAGTATCATTTTTGATAATAGTGAGGGGATATAAATGAAGGCGTTTTTATTTGAAAAGTATGGTTATTACCCCTCAAAAATAAAAGAAGATTCTACTTTTATTTATAAAGGGTGGCAATTCAAATTAGAGAAAGTTGATGATTATCAAGAAAATGATTTAATCGAACTTGCAAAATTCGTCTATGATTTAAGTTCGAAATTTGAATATCGAGGCGGACAGTTAATCAAGAACCGTTTAGGTCAATATAAAAGTGACGCAATCGGCCAACATGTTTGTCTTGTGAGTGTTCCAATTGGTAAAGTAAGTTATGATGATTTAATTAAAATGCATCAACTACATATGAACAAAATGAATCAAAGATTTTTTGTCTCGTCATTAATTAAATTGTGGGAGGCTAGATTCGATTTTATAGAAAAGATTTGTTTAGAAACGATTAGAATAGATGATGATTCATATCGCGAAGTTATTATTTCTACTAATTTATCTTTTGGACTTGCTGAAAATGCTTTACAATATCTAGCAGATTGTAAACTTGATTATGGTGATGAAATTCCAAATTTAACACTAGTTCATAAACGGTTATCTTGTTTTGATAGTTTTTGTTTTTTCAATCCATTTAATTTAGTCGTAGATAATCCTTTAAGAGACCTAGCTGAATTATTTAAAGCCGATGCAATTACGACTAATGAATTAATTGATTTATTAGAAAAGTATAATTTTTCTAGACAAGAGATGTCTATATTTATGGCTCGTATTATGTTCCCAACTTACTTTTTTGATTTATTAGAAGATCATTATGCTAAAAGAATTGATATTAGAAAAGATTCTTTAACTTATCATAAACAGTTGATAAGGTTATTAACTAAACTAAGAAATATTCATTTAGTTTTAATAAGAAAATATCAAATAAGACCTCTTGATTGGTTAATTAGACAATAAAAAAATCTGCCTAATTAGGCAGATACAACTTCAACTCTTTCAACACCTGGAACTTCTTCCATTAAAATGATTTCTACACCATCTTTAATTGTGTTATTTGAAAAGGCACAATCAGAACAAGCACCTAAGAGTCTTAAATATACAATCCCATCTTCAAACTTAACAAATTCAACGTCTCCACCGTCTCTTTGTAAGAATGGACGTACTTTTTCAAGAGTTGATAAGATTTGATCTTCTATCGTCATCATGATAAAAACCTCTTTCTATTAAAATACACTATAGTAATAGATTAAACCTATTACGATACCCAATATTCCTCCAGCGATAACTTCAATTAACTTATGTCCTAAAACATCTTTCATTTTAATTGTATAGATTGGATCTTCTAAATCGATGTGGATCGACTCATGTTTTTGAAGGTCTTCAATTAATTTTTTGGTTAGCTTAATATTTCTACCTGCATATAATCTAACATTCATCGCATCATAAGCAAATAATAAAGCAAATACTAAGGTAATCATAAAATATGTAGAATTGAACCCTTCAATTAACCCAACAGTTGTTGCAAGTGCAAATAATGTTGCGGTATGCGAACTAGGAAATCCACCACTCATAAAGATAGCTTGAATATGAAATCTTTTTATTTTAGGCCATTCTGTAAATGGTTTAAGAAACTGTGAAATTGTGTGGGCTATCAAAGAGGCAATAAATGGTGTTGCATCAATAAATAGATTCTGAAAATCTACTTTATTTAAGAATGCTATCAAATCCATCATTACACCTCCTTTAGTGCCATCTAATTATAGCATTACCATTTTTTAATTAAAAGCAAGATTATCTTTTTAATTATAATTAATCATCATTATTATAAAATCTTATGATGGTTTTATTATGAAAATTAGTAAGTTTGACAATTCTCATAACAAAATGATGATTTTTTGTTATCTTGTTTAATGTAATGTGGGGGTGTATAATTTAGTTTTGAAAGAGGGATGAGAATGGAGAGGATTAGACCAGGACAGATAGTCACAGGTGTTGTGAGCGGAATAGCTCCATACGGTGCTTTTGTCAAAATCGGTGACGATATTGTTGGGCTCATCCATATCTCGGAAATCTCTGAGAAGTTTGTACGTAATATTACCGATTATGTTCAAGTCGGGGAAAGAATTATGGTACAAGTATTAGATGTAGATCATCATTTAAAACAAGCCCGACTAAGTATTAAAAACGTCATTTCGGTTAATCGAAAGCGTAACTATTCACGACCTTTAAAACATGGTTCTTTAAGATGGAAACAAAATATTATGCGCTTTAAAAAAGATTTTGCTTTACTTGAAGAAAATTTAGAAAATTGGATTGAAGACGCTTATAAATTACATGGAGGTATAGGTATGATTAATGTAAATCTAGAACATGCAAAATTAAAAGAAGATATTTTTTCTTATCAAAAGAAAGTAAATGAAATAAATGAACAAATACATGAAAAAACAGGTGAAGGTAGTGATTTTTTAGGTTGGGTTGATTGGCCCTTTGCCTATGATGAAGTTGAACTTCAACGAATTATCACTTGTGCTGAAAGAATAAGAGAAACTTGTGATGTTTTAGTAGTTTGTGGTATTGGTGGTTCTTATTTAGGAGCTAGAGCCGCAATTGAAATGATAAATGGCTTATATCCAAGTAAAAAACAAGTTGAAGTTATTTATTTAGGAAATACTTTTTCTTCAACATATACTGCTCAAGTTCTTGATTATATTAAGAATAAGAAATTTGCGATTAATGTAATTTCAAAATCAGGAACAACAACTGAGACATCAATCGCTTTTAGACTTTTAAAGAAACTAGCTCTTGATAAATATGGAGCTGATTATTATCATTATATTTTTGCTACAACTGATGAAAAGAAGGGTGTTTTAAGACAACTAGCTGAAAAAGAAAAATACGAAACATTTATTATTCCTAGTGACATTGGAGGAAGATATTCTGTTTTAACTCCAGTTGGCTTATTCCCTCTAGCAGTGGCAGGAATTGATGTTAAACAAGTCTTACTTGGAGCATTAAAAGCTTATGAAAGATTTAAAGATCCTAATTTAAAAACTAATGCTTGCTACCAATATGCAGTAGCTAGAAATATTTTATATAAAGACAATAAGAATGTCGAATTATTTGTTACTTATGAACCATCAATGGTTATGTTTGGTGAATGGTTTAAACAATTATTTGGTGAATCTGAAGGTAAAGATGAAAAAGGTATCTTCCCTGCAAGTGCATCTTATTCAACAGATTTACACTCACTTGGTCAATTTGTACAAGATGGAAGTAAGATTTTATTTGAAACCTTATTAAAGGTTGAAAATCCTCTTAGAGATATTACATTACCTCATGAAGAAGATGATAGTGATCAATTAAATTACCTAGCAGGAAAAACATTAGATTATGTTTCAACACAAGCATATTTAGGAACTTTAGAAGCCCATGTTAAAACAGGTAATGTTCCTAATATTGTTATTACTTTAGATAGTATTAGTGATCAATCATTTGGCTATTTAGTTTATTTCTTTATGGAGGCATGTGCTATGAGTGGTTATTTATTAGGCGTTAATCCATTTAACCAACCAGGCGTAGAAGTTTATAAAAAGAATATGTTTAGATTATTAGGAAAAAATTAAGTAGGTGAATCTAGTGGTTAACTTTACTAGTTCAATAATTGAAAAAGCATCTAAATCGGCATTACTAATAAAAGATAATATTCCTTATATAGCCTTTGATGCATATTATGAAGATATGACTAATTCAAATATTGGTTGGTGGACTAATAGTTTTTATAGTGGTATCTTATGGTATTTATATAAAGAAACTAACAATGAAGAGTTTGCATCTTGGGCTAAGAATATTGAAAGAAAACTTGATGTAGTTTTAGATGGTGTAAAAGATGTTGATCATGATGCTGGTTTTATGTGGATTTTAACTAGTGTTTGTTCCTATAAATTAACAAATGATTTAAAATCAAAAAAGCGAGCATTAAGAGCTGCTGATTTATTATTTGGTAGATTTAATAAAAAAGGTCAATATATTCAAGCTTGGAATGGAGACTGGGCTAAAGGTTGGGCAATTATTGATACAATGATGAATTTAAGTCTCCTTTATTGGGCTAGTAAAGAAACCATTGACAATAAATATAAAGAAGTTGCTATTAAATGTGCTGATACTGTTTTAAAACATTTTATTGATGAAAATGGTTCAGTTAGACATATTGTTATGTTTGATGAAAAAGGTAATAAAAAAGGTGTTAAAGGTGGTCAAGGATATAATGAAACTTCTTCTTGGGGAAGAGGAACTGCTTGGGCACTTTATGGTTTAACTATTACATATAGAGAGACAAAAGAAGAAAGATTTTTAAATGCCGCAAATAAAGTTGCTTCATTTATTAAAAAACATTTACCAAGTGAAGGTGTTCCTTATGCTGATTATTTAGCACCTAAAGAAGAAAAAAGAAAATTAGATAGTAGTGCTGGTGCAATTAGTGCATGTGGTTTTTATTTGTTGTATCAATTAACAAATGATAATGAATATTTAAATATGGGGAATAAAATAATTGAGGGTTTAAAAAAAACTTGTTTAGCACCTTCAGATTATCAGCCTTTATTACTTCACGGGAATGTTGCTTATCACACAGATAAGATTGAAGAAAGAGATTGTTCTCTTATCTATGGAGACTTCTTCTTTATTGAGGCATTAATGTTATTAAATAAGAAAGATACTTTCTTTTAGTAAAGTCTTTTTGGTTTGTATCATCAAATATGTTATTATTTATATGGGATTTTAGTAAAATATCCCATCTTGATAAAAAAGTTGTAATTGTTGGTTGACTTAAAAAAATAAAAATGGTATATTATTAAAGCGCTGCGGTGATATACCTAAAGCGAAGTACAATGAGGACGCTTAGCTCAGCTGGGAGAGCGTCTCCCTTACAAGGAGAGGGTCAGCGGTTCAAGTCCGTTAGCGTCCACCATTGTTGGAGGGGTAGCGAAGTGGCCAAACGCGGTTGACTGTAAATCAATTCTCTCTGAGTACGGCGGTTCGAATCCGTCCTCCTCCACCACTATTTGGGGTATAGCCAAGTGGTAAGGCATCAGACTTTGACTCTGACATTCCCCTGGTTCGAATCCAGGTACCCCAGCCAAAGTGATCCGTTAGCTCAGTCGGTAGAGCACATGACTTTTAATCATGGGGTCACAAGTTCGAATCTTGTACGGATCACCATTTTTATGCCCAGATGGCGGAACAGGTAGACGCACAGGACTTAAAATCCTGAGGGTGCAAGCCCGTGCCAGTTCGATTCTGGTTCTGGGCACCACTGTTAATTTAATGGGAAAATTTGTAATGTTCAAATTCGACTTAAATTGACAAAAAGAGTTGACACTCAAATGTGTCAATGATATGATAACTGAGCGTCCAAAAGAGAAGACGCAATATGATCTTTGAAAACTAAATAGAACAACGTCAAAAACTGAGAGAAAAAAAACGAACATATTAAACAAATATGTATCAGGAATTTAAACGAGAGTTTGATCCTGGCTCAGGATGAACGCTGG
>DUOZ01000012.1 GCA_012838555.1 bacterium
AGATGTTATATTAACGTTTTTCAATCGTTTTTCAAGTTAACATAGTTGCTAAAGCGGAAATAAATATTGCATTTTTAATTATTTCATTTATTTAAAGAATCAACGGAATTTACTTTTTCAATTATCAAATTGACCTTAGTTTTTAAAGTAACATCCACATCTAAATTGTTACTCATTAGTATTATAGGTAAGCCGCTCTAGTATTTAACGACATTTTATACTATCAATGTATTTACAAATAAATTCTTTATAAATCATGGAAAATAAACTATTATTGATATAATATATATATAAGTAGGAGAAATATTGAATTATAAATGATAGGAGAGTGAACTTTAATGAAAAAGACATTAAGGATATTTTTCCTAAGTTTTGTAGTGGTTTTATCATTAGTAAGTATAATTGAAGTTAGAACTATTTTTGGTATAGCTGATAAATTGCCTATACAGAATGGAAAAGTTTACTATGTACGACAGGGAATTTTTATTTAACTTATTTTAATGAAACAAATACTATTGACTATAGTTATTACACTGGTGATTTAAATCAAAGGTGGATGATTTATGAGTACAAGGATAAAACATTTAGCTTATTTTCATATGAATTATTGCATAACAAATATGGAGAGGACATACAATATTTATCTCATGATTGTGGAATTAATTATATAAGTAATAAATTGAAAATATTTTATAATAAGTCACCACTTAGATTTGTATATGATGACACAACAAAAAAATTATTAGTAAACGGAAATAAAAAGATAAATGTTAATTCAATAATTAGTTACTATACTAGTGGTAATGATATTCTACCTAACGGATTTATACTTTATAATCATTTAGAGAATGAAATTCCAACTGAAATAGGTGAATATAGAACCGCTTTTATCGTTTTACCTGGATATATGGGAAGCGAGTTGTTCTATAATGGAAGAAAAATATTTGGTCCTAATTTATATGAATTTGATCAAATTTCTGGTAATGGTATTGCTGTTTTGAATTTTGTAAGTAACTTATTTGAAAAATTATATTTCCACGAACAAAATTACTTATACCCTGAAAGGACAAATAAACCAAAATACAATCTCAATATAACAGATCCAATCGTATTTACTAGTTTAGATCAAATAATACCTAATGAACCTTATTATCAATACACAAAAGCAGATATGTATCTTTTTGCAAATGATAATATTTGTTATGATATTACTTATATGACCACTAGTGATTATAATAGTAATAAAGAGTATTTAGGAAGTTTTAATATTTACTGCCCAATTGTAAAGAAACTTGTTGATGATAAATTAAAAGTAGAAACTATTGGCAATGGTGAAACTTTAACAACTGAAATTGTTTTCTTTTCATATGACTGGAGAAACTTTTCAAACTTAGCAGTTATTGAACTAGAAAATTTTGTAAATCGAAGAACATATATAGATGTAAAATTTATCGCTCATAGTTTTGGGGGTTATGTAGTCGCAGATTATTTAGCAAATAGTAATCAAAATCTAAATAAAACTAAACAGGTTCATATATTAGGTACACCATTTGAAGGTGCTCCGTTAGTATTAGCACTATTAGAAAATGGTAATCCTGATCATTTTCTGAATATTGAATATTTACCACAAGAACTACAAACTTTCTTAAATAATATATTTGTAAGATGGTACATAGAAGATAAAATAAGGTCATTAGTAGAAAATTTACCTAGTATCTATCAATTGATACCAACAAAAAGATACTTTGACAATTCATCCATTGAATTTTTGTCCCAATGGTTTATTTTTGAGGGTTGGAGAAAGTATAACTTTTATGAATCATACAATATATTGAGCGATAGAAGTTGGGCAAAGTATATATCCGGAACACATGAGGAAGCATATGAATGTAGTAATGAAAATGGCGAACCATCTATTTGTTATAGAACTGTAAATGAATATTCTACAAAAGACTTATGGAATAAAATAGCTGATTTAAATGGTGAATTAGTTAACAAGTATTATAAATATAATAACCAATTAACTAATACTCATATAATAAAACGAGTTAACCAATACTATGTTTATTTAGGAAAAGACGGTGAGAACAAAAATACGGAAAGTACATTAAGACTAAATTCGTTTGGGTTATATGACCATATGGGAAGAACAGAGGGAGATGGTATCACTCCATATGAAGTTGTTAATAAAACATTTGGGAACTGCCTGCCTATAAAAGATGAAAATAGCAATTATATATCAATATCACACATGGATTTTATATCATTATGGTTTTATGAAGAATATTTAAAAAATAATTTGGCTAATTAGTATTAAAAAATAATATTAAGGAGTTGTTAATAATGAAAAAATACTATAAAAGGATAGGTAAGATTTTAACTCTAATAGTAACATTTACTATGTTATTAACATTTAACTATGGATGTCAAGAAGAAGAGTATTCCTCTGAACTCGTTGAAGCAGCGTATGAATATTTTGCTTTACCTGAATTCCCAAATATGGTTATAGGTGATAGGTTGTTTCCAGTTTATTTTGTCTCTACTGCTGAAGAGTTCAATAATATTAGAAAATATAAGGATAGATCATTTATTATTACAAACGATATTGATTTATCATCAATTGATAATTTTGAACCCATAGGAACAAAAGATGATCCGTTTAGAGGAGAAATCGCATCAGCTTGTATAAGTTTATGGGGTGACCGAAACTGTGGTAAACCTATTTGTTTATATCAAGAATCTGGTTATTGTATTGAAGGGTGTCGAATCGATACTCCGGATAAACACCCCTACAGAACCATAAGTAATGTTAATATTAAAATTACTGATGATAATTATTATGAATATGCAGGTGTTTTTGGTTACACAGATGAAAGTGATGTTAGTTACTATATTGAAGGCTACAATCATATAACAGGACATAAATTGAATTCAAAATCATATAAAAATAGATATAAAACATCGGGGATTATTTTTAGCAATGTTAATATTGAGGTGGAATCTACAAAACCTGTAATTGTAGGTGGAGTCTTTGGTAGATGTGAGCGAGCTCGAAATACTTATATAGTTAATTCTATAATTAAAGGTAACTATGTTGTTGGAGGTATTTTTGGAGTAAGTGCCAATTACCAAGGGATTGTAGGTAATACACAAGCTTTATTTAATTATATTGAAATTACACCAATTACTGAAAATGCAATTTTAGGTGGTCAAGCAGGGATAGTTGAAAGAGAAAGTTCATTTGTTATTAATAATTATAATGATATTTACGTTAACGAAAATGAATATTCATCATCTACACTAGTTGGTGGTGTTGCAGGAAAAATGACGACATATAAAGATTGCTGTTATATTAACCTTACAATTAGAGGCTTTATGATTGGAGATTATAATGTAAGCAATGCTAAATTTGGATTAGGTGTTGGAAGTATTTTAGAATCTGAAGATAAAACAAGGGATTGTAAGACAGGTGAAGAGTTAAGAAAAATATGTGAGCAAAGAGAAAGAATTGTCAGTTTAAGTGGTTTTCTTGTAAAAGAAGAATACAAAGATTATCCAATAATTTATTCTTTCTTTGATGAAAAGAATAAGGATGTATTAGAAGAATATACAAATGGTAAAAACAAAGGTGAAGTCTTTAATATTGAACATGAATATTTTAGTATTAGAACATATCATATTTTAGATGGTTATGAATATCCGATTGTTTATTTTATGAATGAATTTGAGACTAAGTTACTACCACATATTGAGGATTACTTAAATAGTAAAAAATATAATATTAAAAATATTTGTTAAGAAATCAAACTTGAAGAAGATAAATTGAGTTTTTCAAATGTATCTTGGAATAATCTTAGTCATTAAAATATCAAAGGTGTATAATGAAGTAGTAGTTGATGAAATCTATGTTCAACTTGGTGATTATTATAAAGGGTTTATAAATAAGAGGACTATAACTCACACACCAATTATAATTTATGTCCATCAATATCCTCTTTTAGCAAATACCATTTATGATATAGATTATAGTAAATATTTAATTCCATATATTAAGGAACATTTGAATATAGAATAAAATAACTTCAATTGTAAAGAGGAACTGTAGAATATTATAGTTCCTTTTTCTAATGATTTTAACACTTAACTCTCATTCAACTTATGAAGGTATTAAATTTTTAAAAGTTATTCATTACTTTTAAACTTAATCCTTTAGTTCTCATAGTCTAAGATTTTCATCTTATGTGAAAGACTATTTTTAATTATTCTGAGCAAATTAGTATAAATTAAAAAGAATTAACTAAACCTTAATTGACAAAGTAAATTCTAGTTTGTCAGATTAAGTTCCATCTAAATCATATTTTGTTGAATTCTTATTAAAATTAATTACTAAAAACAAGTAAATTGTGGTAATATTAAGGTGTAAAACATCCAAAACAAGTGATTTTACGCATTATTAAAACTAGATGAAACTTATTGGAAAAAATTCTAAGAATTTGCCAAGTTAAGTTCCGCCTTAATTTTATATAGTAAAATCCTTGTGGATGGTGACAGTTTATCAGTTATTTACTTAAAAGTATGGGTTTAAGTAAAACTGAATTAGGTTCGATATACTGAATATTAAGTATATCTAAAATTTTTTTATCGTAGAAAGAGCTGAAAACGGAGTACGGAGACTTGTTATTCAGCTTTTTTCTTAGATAAGAATTAATGTGTGAAATAGCAAGATTAATATCATCTTGTGAAAAATCATCTAGAGGAGTTCCTTTTGGAAAAATCTTCCTAATTTCAACATGATTCTTCTCACACGCACCTTTTTGATCAGGATTGCGTGGATTACAATAAAATATTCTTGTTCGCCTTTCGCCTTTAGAATTAAATTCTATAGCACTAGGATTAGAGAACTCGGATCCATTATCAGTAACTATAATTCTAAATAATGTCACAAAATTGTCGTGACCAAGAATTTCATATAGATAATCAAAAATATCAATAACCGACTTTGCAGTATTAGCTTCACGCTTAAAAGCAAGTTGTAAATTGCACGAAGTGAAGAATAATGTTAATAACACTGGGCCACCCTTTTTTCCTTCAAGAGTATCCATTTCTACTACAGGATAATCATTTCCATCAGCAATATAGTTTAAGTAATCTTCATACTTTCTTCCTTCTGTACAGAACTTATCTATCTTCAATTCCTTTGATTTCTTCCGTGGTCTATATTTAACCTTTTTTGGTAAATCTATGTTCTTAACAGTTAAAACATTAGCATCAACAAGACGATATAAGGTTCTTTCAGATAACATAAGTTTATCTTTGTTATTTGTGAAAATATGATATAAAGATTGGTTATTATTAACTAGAGGAGTTAATATTTCATTAATTATATTAACTTGCTTTTGGTCAAGATTAAATCCTTGTCTAGATTCTGACAAAGTAGCTTCATATTGTTTTTGGGCTATATCAGCTCTATAGATGAATTTTTTTAATTGGCAAACATATCGTTTATTACAACCATTACATACATAAGGAGGTTTTAACAATTTGTTACATTTTTCTTGCCATAATCTTTACAAACCTTATTACAACTTGAACACATACTACATTTAGATTTAATGCATCCATCGCACAACCTACTAACCTTACAATTACTACGGCTAATACAATCATTTTTAGGTTTGAATCGGACTTTGCTATCTTCTAATATACGGCGCTTTTTTACTTCTTTAGAAATAGTTGATGGATCCTTATTAAGCTTGATTGCAATCTTTTTGAAACTATATCCTTTGTCAAGCATATTAGATATATCAGAACGATTATCAGGTGTTAGGTGTTTATTTGTTGCCATAAATAAACCTCCATTCATTAAAACACCATCCACAACTAAATTATAAATGTAAAATAATGTAATGGGTGAATAATATTAATAAAAACTAAATTTATAATTTTGAAGACTAATATAGAAAATAATAACGAATGATAATAGGTAATAATTATTTTGAAATATTAAATTAGTTAAAGTATTTTGACACTCATGCCAAATTAAATTCCACTTATTCATTTGCCAAGTTAAATTCAATTGTTGACTGGAATTTAGTTTGTCAATTAACAAGAATTAACTAAAATATCACTTATTATAATGTAGTGAATAAAACAATATGTTATAATTTAATTGGAGTGATTAACTAGTAGGAGTGTTAACATGAACACAAATGAAAAGGCTCTTAAACTACATCAAACCTATCAAGGAAAAATTGCTACAAAGATCAAGGTTCCGGTTGATAAACCTGAAGATTTAACTCTAGCTTATACCCCTGGAGTAGCTGCGCCTTGTTTAGCAATTAATGAAAATAAAGAAAATTCATATGTTTACACAAATCGTGGTAATAGTGTAGCAGTCATCTCAGATGGATCTGCTGTTTTAGGCTTAGGTAATATTGGACCTGAAGCTGCTATGCCAGTTATGGAAGGAAAAGCATTATTACTTAAAAAATTTGCTGATATTGATGCGATTGCGATTGTTTTAGATACTCAAGATAGTGAAGAAATAATTAAAACAGTTAAATATTTAGCTCCTACTTTTGGTGCGATTAACTTAGAAGATATTTCTGCTCCTAAGTGTGTTGAAATAGAAAGACGTTTAATAAATGAATTAAACATTCCTATTTTTCATGACGATCAACACGGAACAGCAATAGTTGTAACAGCTGCCTTAATTAATGCTGCTAAACTCGTTAAAAAAGAGATTAAAGACTTAACTGTTGCAATAAGTGGTACTGGAGCAGCTGGTTCTAGTATTATGAGAATGTTAAAACGACTAGGTGTTAAAACAATCTATGGTTATAACAGTAAAGGCGTTGTTGATATTAAAAACTATGATAAGTATAACTTTTTAATTAAAGAATTGCTTGATGATGGAGTTATTTCTACACCTGTAAACCACGATAATACTTTAAAGAGTATTATGGTTGATGCTGATGTCTTCATTGGTGTAAGTGCTCCAAATCTTGTTGATAAAGAAATGGTATCTTTAATGAATAAAGATAGCATTATTTTCGCATTAGCTAATCCATTACCAGAGATTTTACCAGATGAGGCAAAACTTGGTGGTGCTAGGGTTATAGGTACAGGAAGAAGTGATTTCCCTAACCAAATTAACAACCTTTTAGCTTTCCCTGGTATTTTTAAAGGCGCATTAATGGCAAAAGCAACAAAGATTACTGAAGAAATGAAGTTAGAAGCTGCTTATGCTATTGCATCTTTAATTAACGATGATGAACTAAGCGAAGACTATATTGTTCCTTCTACTTTTGATGATAGAGTGGTTAAGGCAGTTAGTGAAGCAGTTAGAAAAGTGGCGATTGAATCAAATGTAATCAGAAAATAGGTATATTGTACATAAATACAAACTTTAACTACATTCCCTTTATATTATAATAATGAAAAGAGGTCTGTAAATGAACACAATCGTCATTGGCGTCATTGGCGCGGATGTCCATGCTGTTGGAAACAAAATTATTGAGTACACATTAACAAGTCAAGGTTATAACGTTGTTAATGTTGGTGTTTTGGCTACTCAAGAAGATTTTATTAATGCTGCGATTGAATCAGATGCTAAAATGATTTTAGTATCTTCATTATATGGTCATGGTGAAATAGATTGCCGTGGTTTAAGAGAAAAATGTATTGAAGCCGGGTTAGACAAGATAATTTTATATGTTGGTGGTAATATCGTTGTTGGAAAACAAGACTTTAAAGAGGTTGAACAACGTTTTTTAGCTATGGGGTTTAACCGGGTCTTTCCTCCAATGACTAAAATAGAATCAGTTCTTGATATCATAAAAAAGGATCTAGAGGAATATGGAAAAAATACTTTTGATTGACTTTGGTTCGACTTATACGAAGTTAACCGCCGTATCATTAAAAAATGAAGAAATTATTGGAACTGCTGCAAGTTTCACTACTGTTAGTAGTGATATCAAAGAAGGGTACCATAATGCTTTAGCAAAACTTTTTGCTAAAACAGGTGAACTTAAGTTTGACAAAATTATTGCATGTTCATCAGCAGCTGGTGGTTTAAAAATGGCTGCAATCGGTTTAGTTGAAGAATTAACAGTTGAAGCTGCTAAAATTGTTTGTTTAGGTGCAGGTGCGAAAGTTGATATTATTTTATCTCATCATATTACCAATGAAGATGTCGAAAATATTATAAAGAAGAAAATTGACATCATATTGCTAGCCGGAGGTACTGATGGTGGCAATAGTGAATGTGTCTTATATAATTTAAGAAAACTTGGAGAAGCTCATATTAAAATACCAATCATTTATGCAGGAAATAGATCGTGTCGAGATGAAGTCCTTAAAATCATGAAAGAATATGATTTGAACGGTTTTATCTGTGATAATATCATGGCTAAACTTAATTTACTCAATATTGAAGATGCTAAAAATGTAATTAAACAAATCTTCTTATCTAATATCATCGTAGGTAAAGGAATTAAAAAAATTGAAGAAGAGATTGATGGAGTAATTTTACCGACTCCACAAGCTCTTTTACAAGGTGTTGATTTATTATCAAAAGGATATTTAGATGAAGAAGGTTTAGGTGAATTGCTAGTTTTTGATATTGGTGGAGCGACCACAGATGTGTATTCGTTATGTCCTGGTGAACCAAAAAGAGGTGACACCATCTTAAAAGGAATTCAAGAACCTTATGCTAAAAGAACTGTTGAGGGTGATTTAGGTATGAGGTATTCTGCTTTAGGTGTCTTAGCTTCTTTAAATGAAGAAAAATTAGATATGTATAAATTACAAGGTATTGATATGGAAAAAGAATGTAACTTAAGACACCAATTTGTTGAGATGATACCACAAAGCAAACACGAGGAGGTGGTTGATGAGCTTATGGCCAAAATTTGTGTGGATACAGCTTTATCTAGACATGTGGGTAAGATCGAATCATACTATACTCCGATGGGGATTATGTATTTACAAAGCGGAAAGGACTTAAGTGACATCAAATACATCATAGGTACTGGTGGGGTTATTATTAATAGTCCCCAACCAAAAAAGATTTTAGAAGCAGGATTATATAATAAAAACAAAATGATGGAACTAAGACCAAAAGAAGTTAAATATTTATTAGATTCTAATTACATTCTATCAGCGATGGGGTTACTGAGTACGATTTCACCACTTTGTGCACTTAGAATAATGAAAAAATATTTAGTTGAGGTATGATTATGAAATTAAATAATAAGAAGTTATCAATGGATGAATTTTTAAAGATTAGAAAAGAAATCCTCTCATCATATATTACAGGTAGTGACCCTTTGTTAGATTTAGATCAAGCAGTTGAATATTTAAAAAATGTTCCTAATCACAAAAACATGGCTTATGTCTTAAATAAGGCTGGGCAAGAAGGCCGAACTTTAGTTCAGCCTCGAGCTGGAACACCTATACTTAAAGAACATATTGAATTAATGAAGTATCTAGAACAAGCCGGTGCTGATTTATTACCGACAACGATTGATAGTTATACAAGGCAAAATCGTTATAAAGAAGCTGAAGATGGAATCAAAGAAAGTGAAAGACTAAATCGAGCATTATTAAATGGTTTTCCTGCGGTAAATTATGGAGTTGAAAACTGTCGGAAGGTTTATGAAGCAATTAACGTCCCAATTCAGGCAAGGCATGGGACACCTGATGCTAGATTACTTGCAGAAATCATTCATGCTGCTGGCTGGACTTCTAATGAAGGTGGGGGTATCTCTTATAATATCCCTTATGCTAAAAATATCTCTTTAGTTGATAGTATTAAGTATTGGCAATATTGTGACCGACTGGTTGGTTATTATCAAGAAAGAGGAATTACATTAAATAGGGAACCTTTTGGGCCTTTGACTGGAACATTAGTCCCTCCTTCAATTTCTCATACAATTGCGATTGTTGAAGCTATTTTGGCTGCAACGCAGGGAGTTAAAAGTATAACTGTCGGTTATGGTCAATGTGGTAATGTCACTCAAGACATCGCGGCATTAAAAACACTTAAAATAAAAACTGAAGAATATTTACACCGCTTTGGTTTTAAAGATGTTGATGTTACAACTGTCTTCCATCAATGGATGGGAGGATTCCCAAATAATGAAGCTGAAGCGATGGGGCTAATAAGTATGAGTGCGACAGTCGCAGCTTTAGGTAAAGCAACGAAAATGATTACTAAAACGCCATATGAATCAATTGGAATTCCAACTAAAGAAGCAAATGAAAGAGGAATAAAGGCTTCTAAATTTGTAGCCTCTCTCTTAAAAGACCAACAGTTCCCACATAGTGAAGAATTATTTAGAGAAATGCATCAAATTGAGATTGAAATTGATTCGTTAATGGACAATATTATCAAAGCGGGTAAAGGAGATATTGCAAGTGGTATTATTGAAGCATTCAAAAGTGGAATAATTGATGTTCCTTTCGCACCTTCTAAATATAACTTAGGTAAAATCTTGCCAGCTAGAGATAACCAAGGATATATTAGAATCTTAGAATTTGGTAATCTTGGATTCAATGATGAAATAAAAGAGTTTCATAAATCTAGAATTCAAGAAAGAGTTGACTATGAAAAACGTACATTCTCATTTGATTTAACAGTAGATGATATTTATGCCGTAAGTATGGGCTCATTAATAGGAAGGAAACAAAATAAGTAAGGTATAAGAATATGAAGATTAAAGATGTAATACTAACACCTAGTTATTCTGGGTTTTATTTCGATGATCAAAAAGCTATAAAAGCAAACAATGCTAAAGTTGATGGTTTTAATTTAGTAGGAATTCCTATGACTCTAGGATTTGATAAAATAAGGATTCCAGGTGAGGCTATTTCAGTTGGATTATTATTAGAAGATGATTCAATTGCTTATGGAGATTGTGCTGCAGTTCAATATTCTGGAGCGGGTGGAAGAGATCCCTTATTTTTAGCTAAAGATTTTATTCCTTATATTGAAGAACATTTAGTCGAAAAATTAATTGGTTTAGATGTTAGTGAATTTAGAAAAAATGCAGAAAAGTTCGATAAATTAGAAATTAACGGTAAAAGAATACACACTGCGATAAGATATGGTTTAACCCAAGCATTATTAAATGCGACTGCTTTAACTAATCGTTTAACTATCGCAGAGGTTATAAGAAAAGAATATGAAATTGATGAAAATTTCTATGAACCTATTCCTGTTTTTACGCAAAGTGGTGATGACCGTTATAATAATGCTGATAAAATGATTTTAAAGAGTAGTGATGTTTTACCTCATGCATTAATTAACAATATTTCTAAAATTGGTGAAAACGGAGAAGTTCTTCTTAATTATGTTAATTGGTTAAAAAACCGAATCGTTTGTTTAAATAACAATGAAAATTACCTACCTGTTATTCATCTAGATGTTTATGGTACCATTGGTCAAATATTTGAAAATGACTATGATAAAATTGTTAACTATTTATTAAAACTAGAACAAGTCGCACATCCTTATAAAGTAAGAGTTGAAGGTCCGATTGATACTTACGATAAAGAAGGTACAATGAAAGGACTAAGTGAAATTACTAGAAAACTAAATGAATTAAACAGTAATGTTGAAATTGTCGCAGATGAATGGTGTAACACATTAGAAGACATCAAAGAATTTGCTTTAAATAAAGCTGGTCATATGATTCAAATAAAAACTCCTGATTTAGGTGGAGTTAATAATGTTGTTGAAGCAATTCTTTTCTGTAACCAACATAATGTTGGAAGTTACTGTGGTGGAACTTGCAATGAAACCGATGTTTCTGCTAAAGTAACAACAGCAATCGCAATTGCTTGCAAAGCATCACAAATCCTAGCTAAACCTGGAATGGGTGTTGATGAAGGATATATGATAGTTAAAAATGAAATGAATCGAATTATTGCTTTGGCTAATAGAAGAAGTAGAAGGTGATATTTATGAAAATTGGCATTGCTGGTTCTTTTGATTCTTGCGATGCATTAATTACTGTCATCGAAAATGACAAACTAGAAATCGAAATTGAAAGCATTGTTGAAAATCAGTTTAAAGATGAAATCGAAAAAGTTATTAGAACAACTTTACAAGCTTTAGATTTAAATAAAGTTAAGGTTATTTGTAAAGATAAAGGGGCACTTAACTATACAATAAGAGCTAGATTACTATCAGCAATTGCAAGGATGAGTGATGATAATGCGTAGAAGTCTTTTGTTTATTCCTGCATCTAAACCTGCGATGTTACAAAATGCAGAAATTTTTGGTGCAGATAGTATCATTTTTGATTTAGAAGACTCAGTAAGTGTTGATGAAAAAGATAGTGCCCGTATTTTACTATCACAATTCTTAATTTCTTTTAATTTAGATAAAGTAGAAGTCTGTGTAAGAGTTAATGATCTGCATAGTCCTTTCTTTGTCGACGATTTAAATGCAATGATAAATAAAAAAGTTGATACCATCGTTTTACCAAAGGCTAATGTTAGAGATGTAGAATTTTTAGATAAGTTTCTATTAAAAATGGAATTAGAACGTAATATATTAAAAACAATTAATATTATTCCAATTATTGAAACCTGTGAAGCAGTTAATCAAATCAATGAAATTGTTAAAATAAATCGAGTTAATGGTCTCCTTCTAGGAGGAGAAGATTTAACTAATGATTTAGAAGTATCAAGAACAATTGATGGATGGGAAATCTTTTATCCTAGAACCAAAATTGCTTATGCATGTAAAGCAAGGGGAATTGATGCTATTGATACACCTTATATAAATACTTTAGATGAAGAAGGTTTAATTTTAGATACTAAAAAAGCTAAATCTTTAGGCTTAAATGCTAAATGTGCGATTCATCCTAATCAAGTTAGTGTTATAAACGAAATACTTTCTCCATCCATTGAGGAAATTGAATATGCTAGTAGAGTCATGATTGCAGTTGAAAAAAGTAATGACAAAGGAGTCTTCTCTTTAGATGGTAAGATGATTGATAAACCAATTATTAATAAAGCCAAAAAAGTACTAGAAAAAGCAAAGAAATTTGGCTTAAAAGTAGGTGCTAAAGATGAAAAATAGTTTAGGAAGAGAAGTACCTAATTCATTTACTCCGTATATGGAAGATTCTTTAACAAGCTTTACTCCAATTAAAGAAAAGGATAAAGTTGTTAAAACTGAGTTTTTAGATTCAATCAAAGAGTGTTTTGACTTACTTAAGTTAAGT
Source organism: bacterium (assembly GCA_012838555.1). Taxonomy (GTDB): domain Bacteria; phylum Bacillota_I; class Bacilli_A; order RFN20; family DUOZ01; genus DUOZ01. The sequence continues at coordinate 13,239 of DUOZ01000012.1, forward strand.
GATGGAATGACATTATCTTTTCATCATCATTTACGCAATGGTGATGGTGTTTTAAACTTGGTTTTAAAAGAGATTAAAGAGCGTGATCTAAAAGATATCACTATTGCCGCAAGTTCAATTTTTCCTGTTCATGAAGAAATGTGTGAATTAATTGAAAATGGTAATATTACTAAAATCTATACAAATTATCTTTCTGGACCAGTAGCTAAAACAATTACTAGTGGCAAAATGAAAGATTTATTAATTATGAGCACACATGGAGGTAGACCTTTTTTAATTGAAAGTGGTAAATTAAAGATTGATGTTTCCTTTATTGCTGCTCCTTGTGTTGATAAAGCGGGTAATGGTAATGGTGTAGAAGGTAAAAATGCATGTGGAACACTTGGTTATGCTATTGCTGATTTAAAATATGCATCTAAAGTTGTTTTAGTAACAGATACAATTAAGGATAAGTTAGAGTTCGTTGATTTAGATAGACAATATGTCGATTATGTTTTAAAAGTTGATTCAATTGGTGAACAAAAAGGGATTGTTTCTGGGACTACTAGAATAACTAGAGACCCTGTTGGTTTAATCATTGCTAGGAATACTGCTAAACTAATTGATGAATTAGGTCTAATTAAAGAAGGTTTTTCGATGCAAACTGGTGCTGGATCAATCTCTTTAGCAGTTACTCAATATATTGAAAAATTAATGATTGAACGGCAAATAAAGGCTTCTTTTGCTCTTGGTGGTATTACTTCATATTATGTAAAGATGTTAGAAAGTGGCTTAATAAAGAATTTATATGATGTTCAATGTTTTGATTTAGAAGCCGTAAAGTCATATAAAAACAATCAAAACCATATTGGAATAAGTGCTACAGAATATGCAGGTCCTCATAATAAGAAGGCTTTAGTTAATAAATTAGATTTCGTTATTTTAGGTGCTACAGAAATTGATGTTAATTTTAATGTTAATGTCACAACCGACTCTAACGGTATAATTATTGGTGGAAGTGGAGGACACTTTGATACTGCTAGAGGTGCTAAAACAACGATTATCACATCTCAACTACTTCGAACAAGACTCCCTATTGTTAAAGATGAAGTTACAACAATTACAACTTTAGGTAAAGATGTTGATATCTTTGTTTGTGAACGTGGTATTGCTATTAATCCTAAACGTACTGATTTAATAGAGAAATTAAAAGATAGTACTCTTAATATTACAACAATAGATGAATTATTAAAAAAAGCACATCAAATAACTGGTATCCCTAAAAATGTTCCTCATAAAGATAAAATTGTCGGTGTTGTTTTAGCAAGTGATGGGACTGTCATTGATAGTATTTATCAGAGATAGGATGATTTAAATGGATCTAGAGATTAAAGAAGCGTTACTAGATAAAGAAAAAGAAGCAGTAAGATCGTTTTTAAGTACCCTTAATCTTGGATTCGATGATGATATTGAACATACTTTTTATATTAGTGATGGAAACAAAATTGTCGGTACGATTTCTCATTCTAGTTATGTTATTAAATGTCTAGGTGTAGATGAAGAATATCAAGGATATAATCTAGCATCTAAACTTGTCTTAGCTATAATAATCCATCTTAAAAAGGAAGGAATTTATTCTTACTTTGCTTTTACATCAATTAAAAACAAGAATATCTTTTTAAGTTTAGGCTTTAGTTTAATCGCTCAAACAGATAATGTATGTTTATTTGAAGGCGGAATTACAAATATAGATACAGTTCTTAATTCAATTAAAGAAGAGTATAAAATAAATACTTTTAATAATGGCGCAGTCATTATTAATGGAAATCCAATCACAAATGGTCACTTATATTTAATCAATGAAGCATGTAAATATCATGATAAAGTCTTATTATTTGTCGTTGAAACCGATTTATCAGAATATTCATTCAAAGAAAGATTTATGATGATTAAACAAGCAACAAAGGATTTAGATAAGGTTATTGTTATACCATCAACTAAATACATTATATCTAGGGCAACTTTTCCAACATATTTTATAAAAGAAGATTCTAAAAGATCTCTTGAATATGCGAGTTTAGATGTTTTAATATTTAAATCTTATTTTATGAGAATCTTAAATATTTATAAACGTTATATTGGTGAAGAAACCCATCCAATGATGGTTATGTATAATAACATTTTAAAAGAAACACTAAAAAACAATCTTGTTGTTGTAAAACGAAAAAAATATTTAAGTGAGGTAATAAGCGCTAGTAAATTTAGGAAATTGGTTAATGAAAACAATTTAGATGAAGCCCTTAAACTTGTTCCAATAGTTAATCATCAATATTTAATTAATAAGCATAGGAAGAATTAAAATGATTAATGAGATCTTAAAAGCTAGAGAAGAACGAGCACTGTTAATAAATGATTATTTAAAATCAAATAACGTTGTTATTGTTATTAAAGCTAATATTCCAGGTGTTAATAAGAATATTAACGAAGCATATCTTTTAGTTAATCTTTTTAAAAAGATAGTCGTATCTAATTTAAAATTAACTTTACTTAGTAAAAAAGAAAGTAAAGATGGTCCTTTTTACCTTTTTACTAGTAATTTAGATGAAAATATTATTAAAAATAAACTAATCGAAATTGAAGAAACTCATCCTCTTGGTCGTTTTATTGACTTAGATGTTTATACTAAAAAGGGCAATATATGTAGAAATAAAGTTAGAAACTGTTTTATTTGTGATTATCCTTTTCATGTCTGTAGAATAAGTAACAATCACTCAACAGATGAATTATTATTATTTATTAAAGAATCAGTTACTAACTATTTAAAAGAAATTATTTTAGATATGATTAACACATCTATGTTAAAAGAGTTAGGATTACATCCTAAATTTGGTTTAGTAACTCCTTTTTCTAATGGTTCACATAAAGATATGGATTATAAGCTAATGATTAAAGCTAAAGATGCTATAATACCTTATTTTTGGGAGATGTTTTTAGTAGGTTATACTAATGATTCATTAAAAACAAAATTTAAAAAAGCAAAAGAAATTGGAATTAAAGCTGAAGAAGCAATGAAAAAAGCAACAAATAATATTAATGCTTATAAAGGTTTGATTTTTATTTTAGGTTTAGTCTTAGTAAGTCTAGGTCATCTTTTAATTTATAATCAAGATGAACCTTATTTATATGAAAATATTAAATTGATGTGTAGAGATATTTTTGATGATATTGAAAAACTTGAAAAGACTCCAGGAATCATCTATTATCAAAAGTATAAGTTTAAAGGTGCTAGAGGCGAAGCTAAAGACGGTCTTAAAAGTGTTAAAATAGTAGTAGATTATCTAGATAGTCATCAAGAACTTAATCATGAAATCTTGACATTAGCATTAATTAAATTACTAGATTTAACTGATGATTCAGTATTATTAAAAAGAAGCGGTTCACTATTAAAGTATAAAGACAATAAAAAATTAATTACATCTATTAAAGAATATGATAAAAAGAAAGTAGAAGAAATAACAACTTATTGTATTAAAAACAACTTAAGCCTTGGCGGATGTGCTGACTTATTAATTACCTCAGTCTTCATTCATTTAATTAAAAAAATTCTCATATAATTGTATAATTAAGAGGGGGAACTTAAATGAACGAGAAAAGTCCAATTGGTATCTTTGATTCAGGTATAGGTGGATTAAGTGTTCTTAATCACCTTGTTAAATATCTCCCGAATGAAGATTTTATTTATATCGCTGATAATACATATTTTCCTTATGGCTTAAAATCTAGTAATGAAATTGAAAGTATTGTAGCTAGAATTGGTTATTATTTTGAAGAAATTGGTGTAAAAACGATTGTAATTGCATGTAATAGTGCTTCAAGTAAAACCAATTTTTTAGAAAAACATTTACATACAAAACTATTCCCTATTATTGAACCAACAGCTAAAAAGGCACTTTTAACTACTAAAAATAAAAATATAGGGTTATTAGCCACTAAACTTACAATCGAATCTAAACTTTATGATAAGTATTTAAAAGAGGTTAATTTATTTCCTTTAATATGTGATAAATTTGTAACGCTAGTGGAAAACGGTTTTAATTCTGACTCAAACACCTTAAAAATAATAGATAGTCATCTTTCAACCTTGAAAAACAAAAACCTTGATACTATCATATTAGGGTGTACGCACTTCTCTTTCTTATTTGATATCATTTCTAATCTTATGAGTGATGTAACAATTATTGATTCTTCCTTATCTATATTAGATGACTTAAAAGATTACCTAAAATCTAATAATTTAGTTAATCCTCAAGTTAAAGGTGATGTCAGTTTAATTACTACAAAAGATAAAAAGAGCTTTATTAATAAGTTAGAGAAAATAAAAATGAATATATATGATGTTAAAGAAATCAATCTTTAGGAGATGTATTTATGGAATTACCCTCAGCAATAAAAGAAAAAGTAAATGTAGCTAAAGCAAATCCTTATTTAAATGCCTTAATCATCGGAATCAGTAGATCATTTTCAACAATTTTTAAAATTGCTAAAATATTAATACCTGTCTATTTCTTAATTAAAGTCTTTCAACATACAGGAACTTTACTTCATATTGCTGCTTTCTTTGAACCTGTTATGTTTATTTTTGGCTTAAAAGGAGAGACTGCATTGGCTATTATTTTAGCAAATGCCTTAAATATATATGCAGGATTGGCTGTTATTGCTTCTCTAGAAATGACTACTAAGGAAATAACCATCTTGGCAATGATGATATTATTTTCACATTCATTACCTATAGAAACTACCATCCTAAAAAATATCGGTGTTTCTCGTATCTTACAAATTATAATAAGAATCAGTGTCTCAATAATTACAGGTATTGTTATGAATTTAGTCTGGGGGTTATTTTAATGGATTTCTTAAGTAATTTATTAAGTGATTTTTTTGTGGGAATAAGTTCTTTATTACTCCAGATTTTCTTTATAATTCTTGCTTTACTTGTAAGTATTGAAATTTTAAAAGTTCTTGGTGTGATTGAGTTTCTAAATAAAATCTTATATAAAATCACCAGGTTTATCGGTATAACTAAAAATGCTTCATTACCTTTATTTATTGGTTTGATTGCTGGTATTACTTATGGCGCAGGTTCAATTATAGCTTCTTATAAAAATAATGAAATGACTAAAAAAGATGTCTTGTTAGTTAGCATCTTTATGTGTTTATGTCATGCTTTAGTTGAAGACACCTTAATCTTTGCTACTTTAGGTGCAAATGCATTTATTATTGTTATTATACGTTTCTTTATGGCTTTAATATTTACCATTATTGTTAATCTTTTCTTAATAAAGAAAGATAAAAAAACTCAAACAATTACAAATTAGTAATCTCAAATGGATTATTATAGGCAGCATCAACTGCCTTTTTTATATTATTAAATAAATCAGTTTTGATAAATTCAGGATGATAATTAATCTTATTTAAATCTAATCTAGTTAATGTTTTAAACCAAGTTAAAGAAGCAATAAATCGACCTAAATCACTTAAATGAAACCCATCTCTAGTTATTAAATCATCATTAACAAATGTTCTTACATTTTGAATAGCAGTTCCAACTGGTATTATCCCTTCAAAACTTTTGTTAGTAATAATCATTTCATTTACTGTATTAATAATTGCTTGATACATTATAATTTGATTAAATTCATAATTAATAAACTCTTCATGAGTACTATAAAAATGATAAGCCCAAGTCATGTTCCAAAATAATTTAGCTTCTTTATTATATTTCCTAACATAATCAATTAACTCATTTACATAAGGTTGAAATGTATTACTTAATCCACTTTTCCCACTGCATTGTTGCATCGTTATGATATCCCAATTTTCGCTAGTTAAAGCATCTAAAATTGAAAAAAAAGGATATTCTTCCCAAGTTCCCGTTTTATTCAAATAATAAATATAGTCTTTATTATTGTTTATTATATTATGATAGTGAGTTTCTAAACAACAACCTCCGATATAAAGATTACCTAAAATAACATTGTCATAATTACCGTCTTTTAATATTTGATATAAATATTCCATTGAATCAACACTAAAACTATTACCTATTGCTAAAATCTTAATATTCTTACTTTCCATTTAAATCACTTACTTTCTATTCTTAATTATTATAGGTTTAGTAACGTTTTTCTTCAAGAATTAAGAAGGTATTTGATTAACTTGTTTTTAATTATTACTAGACTTATAATTTAATTACTAGGAGGCTTCAATATGAGAATATTAGATTTAAAAGAAGTAACTAAAAATGTTAGAGATTTATTCATTGATGCGTGTGAAAATATCGGTGATGATTTTTTAAGTTTATTAAGAAAATATCAAAGCAAGGAAGAATCTGAAATAGGTAAAAAAGTACTAGATCAAATCATTGAAAATGACTTATTAGCCAGAAAGGAACATGTTCCAATGTGCCAAGATACGGGAATTGGAGTTGTCTTTTTAGAAATTGGTTCACAGGTTGTCTTTGATGGTGATATTTATGAAGCTATTAACGAAGGTGTTAGACAAGCATACGTAGAAGGTTATCTAAGAAAGTCTGTTGTAAAACATCCACTCGATCGAGTTAATACCAATGATAATACACCAGCTGTTATTCATACTAAAATTATTCCCGGTGATAAAGTTAAAATAAGAGTTGCTCCAAAAGGAGCAGGTAGTGAAAATATGTCTTTAGTTAAAATGTTAATTCCTTCAGATGGTGTTGAAGGAATCGAAAATCTAGTTTTAAAAACGGTTTTTGAAGGTGGGGGAAAGCCTTGTCCACCAATCATAGTTGGGATAGGTATTGGTGGAAATTTAGAAAAGGCCGCCTTACTTGCTAAAGAAGCTTTATTTAGAGATATTAATGATGAATCCGAAGATGAAATTGCTAGACAATTAGAAATAGATTTACTTAAAAAGATAAATGAACTAGGTGTTGGTCCGATGGGATTTGGTGGAACAACAACAGCTCTAGCAGTTAAAGTTAATGTTTATCCTTGCCATATTGCTTCTTTACCAGTGGCAATAAATATTCAATGTCATGCTTCTAGACATAAAAGTATTATTATTTAAGGAGGTACTAGACATGAAAATAAAAACTCCATTAACAGATCAAGATTTGGCTAGTTTAAAAGCTGGTGATCAAATATATTTAAGCGGAACAATCTATACTGGTAGAGATGCCGCCCATAAAAGACTAGTTGCTCTAATTAAAGAGAACAAAGACCTACCTTTTAACTTTAATGGAACAGCGATTTATTATGTAGGTCCATCTCCTAAAAAACCTAATCAAGTTATTGGTTCGGCAGGTCCAACTTCTAGTTATCGAATGGATGCTTATTCTCCTTTATTAATGGAACATGGATTAAAAGTTATGATAGGGAAAGGTCCTAGAAGTGAAGAGTTCAAAAAAGAATTAGTTAAACATAAAGGAGTTTATCTATCTGCTGTAGGTGGAGCAGCTGCTTTAATTTCAAAATCCATAAAAAAATGCACCTTAATTGCTTATGAAGAATTAGGTGCTGAGGCTATCTACGAACTTGAAGTTGAAGATATGCCATTAATTGTTACTTACGATATTTATGGTAATGATTTATTTGCTGAAGGAATTGCTAAACATCAAAAAAGAAAGATTTAATTTAATTGAGCCCTTAAGGGTTCTTTTATTTATTCTTTCTTTTTTTATTTAGTAATTTTTCTTTATTTGGTTTACTATCATCTAAAAGAAATTTAGCCCATTTAAAACCATATTTATCTATACTTTCCTGCCAATATAGTAAACGATCATAATAAAATTTAATCTTTTCACTTATAGGTTTAAAATAATTGACACTACCTGATTTTATAACTATATAAGTTAATTCATAGAATGGTAAACCTAAAGCATGAGTTTCTACATGCACAGTAGCGCCTGCATGAGCAATTGCTTGTGCCAACAAACCATAATTATTATCAATTTCTTTAGCTACTGCATGTGATTGTAAGATTGCTTTTTTGGCAATGGACATTTTTATATCTCCTTTTGCCCACCTTTCACACTCTTTTAAACAGAGTCTAGGTCTTATCTCATTAGGAAAAGCTGTTTCAAACTCTTGCAAAGTTATTTTAGCACAATCTAAAGCCCACATTACTAGTGTTCGATGTTTTTGTTCTTCTATTAATTTGATTAACTCTTGTAAACTTTGACTATCTCGAGAAAATAAAATCTTATTCTTCTTTTTTAATTTAATTTCAACATCATAAAACATAACTTAACTATTTTGAATAAACAATTTTAGCACCAAAAGGAATTAAGGCTAATTTGGCTAATTTAAAGTATTGTAAGCCAAACGGAATACCTATTATTGTTATCATTAATAGTAATCCATATCCAATATTTGCCAAATAGAACCAAACACCAATTACAATTATCCAAATAATATTTGCAATTGGATGTTTATCAAATTTAGTTCTTACCTCTTTACCAAATGGAGAAAGAGTTAATTCTGCAAATTTAAAACATTGCTTGCCAATTGGAATACCAATTATTGTAATATAAAAAATTATTCCAAATACAAACCAAAAAAGCGCTGATGTTAAACCACCTAATAATAACCACAAAATGTTTCCTAATGTACTAATTTTATTTCCTCCTCTAAAAATTATTATACTATCCAAAAAATTAAAATACACTAATAAGTTTGATTGAATATGATACTACTAAGAATGAAGAGAATGGTAATTGTATTATTAAAAAGATAAGTTTTCAGTTATTTATTGTACTCAATAATTTAATAAATAATTGTTAATTGCCAAAGTAAGTTCCAGTTTGTCAGAGTAACTTCCAGTTTGACAAAGTAAGTTCGACACTATTTTGTTTTGGAAAAACTTATTACTTTAAAAAGGTATAAAACGTTGAAAATGACAAGAATTTTGACCTATAATGTCATTGTGATTAAGCATCAACACTAAAATTAGGGCGACCTTAAAACATAGGGTGAAAAAAACCTGAATTTTGCCAAAGTAACTTCCACCCTATAAATTTTGAATATTTGGCTGTTTTGGTGGATGATGCTTATGCAGAAAATCTATTTCTTAATAAGACTAGGTTTTAATATAACATCATTAGGAGGAA
>DUOZ01000013.1 GCA_012838555.1 bacterium
ACAGTAGTAGGAACAGGTTATGTAGGATTATCTAATGCAGTATTACTGAGCCAGCATAATGAAGTTTATGCGTTAGACGTTGTAAAAGAAAAGGTGGATTTAATTAACAAAAGAGTCTCACCAATAAAAGATGCTGAAATCACTGAATTCTTTAACACTAAGAAATTAAATTTGACAGCAACATTAAACAAAGAAGAAGCATATAAAGATGCTAAGTATGTCGTGATAGCTACACCAACTGATTATGATGAGAAACAAAATTTCTTTGACACATCAACTGTAGATAGCGTAATCGATGATGTTATGAAATATAATAAAGATGCAGTTATCATATTTAAATCAACTTTGCCAGTGGGATATACTGTTATTAAACAAAAAGAATATCCAGAATTAAAAATTATTTTCTCACCAGAATTCTTAAGAGAAGGAAAGGCGTTATACGATAACTTATACCCATCGAGAATTGTGATGGGTGGAACTAATCACTTAGAAGATGCAAAGATATTTGCTAATCTATTAGTTGAAGGAGCAATAAAAGAGGATATTCCTTTATTGTTTGTAAATCCAACTGAAGCAGAAGCAATTAAATTATTTTCAAATACATATTTGGCACTTCGAGTAGCTTATTTTAATGAATTAGATACATATGCTGAACTTAGAGGATTAAATACAGAGCAGATAATCAAAGGAGTTGGAATGGATCCAAGAATTGGAAGCCATTATAATAACCCTTCATTTGGTTATGGTGGATACTGTCTACCAAAAGATACTAAGCAAATGCTAGCTAATTATCAAGACATACCACAAAACCTTATAGAAGCTATTGTGGAATCCAATAGAACAAGAAAAGATCATATTGCTGATATGATATTAGCTAAGAAACCTAAAGTAGTAGGTATATATAGATTAATTATGAAATCAGGTTCAGATAACTTTAGAGCATCTTCAATTCTTGGAGTAATGAAAAGAATTAATGCTAAAGGAATTAAAATAGTTGTATTTGAACCAGGATTAAAAGAAGATAAGTTATATGGTTCAGATGTATTAACAGATATAAATGAATTTAAAGAGATTAGTGATATAATAGTAACTAATAGATTCTTTAAAGAACTAGAAGATGTAAAAACAAAAGTATATACAAGAGATATATTTAATAGGGACTGATGTTATGTATAATAAAAATATGAATGGTGGAAGGCCGTTTCTCCAGTTTTTAAGAGCTCTTATTCCATCTAGGTTAAGAGTTAAGATAGAGTATAGAATTAAATGTAAACGAAAACTCAATTTAAAATACCCTAAACGGTTTTCAGAAAAAATACAATGGTACAAACTTAATTATAAAACCCCCTTAATGACAAGACTTGTTGCGAAGGATACAGTTCGAGATTATGTAGAGGAAAGAGGGTTAAAACATATTTTAAATGAAGTGTACGGTATATATGAAAATGTTGATCATATAAACTTCGACATTTTACCAAATGAATTTGTTATTAAATTAAATACAGGTTCAGGATTAAATATTATAGTCAAAGATAAAAAAGAATTAAACATTAATGAAGTTAAAAGAACATTAAGAAAATGGCTTAAAGTAAAACCGTGGATTTTCGGATCAGAGTGGGCATATAAAAAAGTAAAACCAAAAATAGTAATTGAAAAATATTTAGAAGAATTAACAATTGAAGGGATATCAGATTATAAGTTTTTTTCGTTTGACGGTGAGATTGAATATTTATATGTTTATAATATAAATCAATTCGGAGAGAAAGTTAGTAGTGTGTTCAATATAAATTTTGAAAATACTGGATTTTATAGAAATGGATATAAACCAATAGAAGGAAAATTAAAAAAACCCGATAATTTTGATGAGATGATTGAGTATGCTCGAATATTATCTAAAGGGATTCCACATGTGAGAGTTGATTTATATAATATTAAAGGTAAAATATTATTTGGAGAAATGACATTTTATTCAAGAGGTGGATACAATAATTTTATTCCAGATGAATTTGATTATATTTTAGGCAGTAAATTTCAATTATCTACTCTTAAATCTGCCCACGGTGACCTACATGAAAGTTAGTATAATAATACCTCATTTTAATCAATACAAAAAATTATTCAGGTTACTTGATTCTATTCCACAAAGTGAGAAGTTTGAAATTATTGTTATTGATGACTACTCAAACAATCTAAAGAAGGAAGAATTTGAGTTTTTAGTAAATAATGAACGAATTGTTTTCGTAAGGAATAAGGAAAATAAGGGAGCTGGATATTGTCGTAATATTGGGATAGAAATGTCAACTGGAGATTATCTTATCTTTTCAGACTCAGATGATTATTTTATTACTGAAAATTTGTCTTGCATTTTAGAAGAGTTGAAGTTTAACAAAAGTGATATTATTTTTTTTCCACCAATTGGCAAAACAGAGTTTCAAACAAGAAAAGTTAAAAGGGGAAGAAAGAGTAGTTCTTATATAACTAAACACACATTAAAACCAAGTTTGAAGAGTGAAGTCTATTTAAGATATCAAATGCATGTTCCATGGTCAAAAATATATAGAAAAAAGTTTATTATGGAAAATGGAATTAGATTTGATGAAATAAAGGTTAGTAACGATGTTATGTTCACAACTAAAGCCGGGTTTCATGCAAATGAAATATCTACAATAAACAAATCTATATATGTATCAGTAAAAACAAAGAATTCTCTTACTACTATAAAAGATAAAAAAACAAATGATATAAGATTGAAAACATACCTAATTTATTTAACATACGTGAAAGAAAAATTAAGTAAGAAAGAGAGAAAATACTTCAAATTTTCAGGATTAAAGTATGTATATAGAATGTTTATAAATGACAAATCAGTAAAAACTATTTTTAAAGCAATAAGCAATCTAAAAAAAGCGAAGATAGGATTATTTGTTTTATAAGTAACTCAAATATATCAAGTGTAAAAGTAAAAAAAAAGACAAGAATTTTATTTATTATTAATGAGGAGCTATAGATAACCTGAGTATTTAAACGATTTTGGCCTGATAGAATTATACTAGTTAATAAAACTGTTTAATGTAAGGAAAAAGGCATACTCCTCAAA
>DUOZ01000014.1 GCA_012838555.1 bacterium
GATTGAAATATGTTCGCTTTATGTGTCAAACAATAAAAACATACGAAATTATAGGTTAATCATCATATAAAAAAAATGGCGTCCACTAAGGGATTCGAACCCCTGACCTACGGCTTAGAAGGCCGTTGCTCTATCCAGCTGAGCTAAGTGGACACGTTCTATATTCTATACCAAAGTCAGAAAAATTTCAACCATTAATTGATACTTTTTACTAGAACTTTGCTATTATTTTGTTAATTTTTACAAATATATTTTACCCTAAATATATAAATTAAAGCAAATCGAAAAATTTAACATCAACTCGACCATTTTTATCATCTATCTCAATTATTGCATATCTTCTACTTTCTCCTCCTCGAGGATAATTTAATGCTCCAGGACAAACAATAAATACATCATCAACTTTTTTAAATGAACTTCTATGAGTGTGACCATGAATAACAATCTTACAATCATGATATTTTGCTCTCGTTACTAAAGTTTTATAATTTCTTTCTAAATGACCATGAGTTAAATAGATATTATAAAAAGTTGTATTAATAATTCTAAAAGGAACATTAATTAAATAATCATTATTTCCTTTAACACTAATAAAAGGTCGTAATGCCGCTTCACTCATTTCTGAGTCGCCTGCATGTAAATATAAATCAATGTTTTTTTCTTTTAATAATACTTCTTGAAGAACACCTTCATCATAATGATTGTCACTAACAACTAAGATTCTCATTAAATCACCATTAGGATTTTATCATTTATAGATAAAATCATCAACTAAGTTAAGATGTAACTTTAAATGTCAAAAAGCTTAATCCCTGTTATTTAGGAATTAAGCTTATTTAGTAAGAGTAAAATATCTTATAAACTAAATTTTTAACTCATTATAGATTATTGAACTTACAGGTATTACTTCTTCATCATAGCCACTTACTTGCATGACTTCTCCATCGACTTTAACTGTAACTGATTCAATTTCACTTATTTGTTCAGTAAAGTGTATAACTAATAAATCATAGATTTCTTTACTTACTGATGTTTCATCAACTAATGCAGTTATACCAACTTCTAGTTCAAGAACTTTTTCTTCATTAACTGTCGCACTCACTAGATCAAGATTTTGCAATTCTTCTATTGGTGTTAATCCACTTAAGATAGATGCTTTACCACTTAAATATTTTGCAACAGTATTGAGTAAGTTTCCTTCTAATTTAACTCCACGAGTAACTGGTACATATACTCTTTCGTCATTTATTGTCGTTTCATAAAGAGTAATAACAGAGACTGTATTGACATCGCGGTGGAAGACATGGTTGTTAATTCCAAAGTCTTTATATAGATTTTCAGGAATAGGTGTTTTATTTATTGGCATGTGAGTTAATATTTTCTCATCTACACTTATTTTAATTGATTCAACTTCATTATATTGTGAATAGGTCCACGCTAAAGCTTCAAGAATCCTAATCTCATTTCTAGCATCATAATTAGCAAATTCTTCTGAGAAATCAATTGTTAAAACCTTATCTTTTATTACTAGTTTATTAATTTTAACTTCATCATCTAATACTGGTCTTAAATTACCTTTAATAACTGGACTTCCTTCTCTAAGTAAAGATGTTACATAAACTAACTCTTCAGCTAAATCATCTTTCTTTTCGAAAGAAACTGTTATAGGTACAACTAGACCTTTATCAGAAAGTAAGTAAATGCGTCGATAAACCATACTTTCTTTATTAACATCGATGTCAGTATCAATATTTGATGGTGCTTTATTTACATTTGTCCAAATAAAATATCCACCAACTGATAAGCAAACAATTAATAAACCTAAAATAATAGCCTTAGTTTTACGGCTAAACCCTTTTAACCACTTTTTCATAATAATCCCCTCGCAATTAAAATCTATGAATATAATTTTAATTTAAGAACACTTTAAAGAAAATTAACGCAAATAAAAAGGACTGCAAGTCCTAAAGTTGTTCACTTTATAACTTACAGTCTCTAAAGAGTTAATTCTTTCATCCTAACGAGTTCAACCACAGCCTGAGAACGTCCTTGAACACCTAGTTTTTGGATAACGTTAGAAATGTGGTTGCGCACCGTCTTTTCCGATATGAAAAGTATCTTTCCTATTTCTTTAGTGGATTTATTGTTAATAAGGAGCTCGAATACTTCCCGCTCTCTTTTAGTCAACACTGATGGCATACTTAAACCTCCTCGGTCTAATTTATAGTATGCAAAAAAGTGTTAAAGCGTTATTGATTGTCTAGTTTTTGCTTTAGGTTTACAGCAACTTCGTGAGGAAGATATTGTTCTAACTCACTTAAAGGCACTTCTTTCATCTTTTCAACTGAGCCAAAAGCCCTTATTAGTTTATGTTTTCTTTTTTCCCCAATTCCTGGAACTTCATCTAAAATCGATGATGTCATTGATTTTCTTCTTAAATTATGATGATATGCAATCGCAAAACGATGGACTTCATCTTGCATTCTTGTTAATAAGAACAATAATTGCTTATTATCAGTTAAAGAAATTTCTTTACCATCACTATCAACTAAGGCTCTAGTTCGGTGATGTTCATCTTTAACTAATCCAACTACTTTAATATTAATATTTAATGCATCAAAAGCTTTTTTAACGGCATTAATTTGCATGATCCCACCATCAACAATAATTAAATTGGAGTATTTCCCTTGTTCAGTTAATCGACGATAATATCTTCGATACATGACTTCATACATACTAGCGGTATCATCTTTAGTATTTTCTTGATTAATTTTATAACGTCGATATTCTCTTTTATTAGGTTCACCATTAGTAAAGACAACAACTGCACCTACCGCATCGCTTCCTTGAAGATGAGATATATCAACCATTTCAATTTGATGAAGTGATGAAACTCCAATTAGTGAGGCAAATTCATCTAATAATTCAATTTTATCTTTATCATCATCAAATGGTAAGGCAAATTTTTGTTTCATCGCTTCTATCGCATTTTGAGCGGCAATTGTTAATAATTCTTGTCTTGTACCTCTTGATGGGGTAATAATATCCACTTCTAAAACTTCACTCAATAAATCAACACCATTTAAATCAGGCATCACAATTTGTTTTGGGATAATATGATCTTGATAGAAATTATAAACATAATTAATAAAAGCATCTTCAACATCATCATAATAAGGTAATACATGGTTTATTTTTGTAAGTAAAATACCTTCTCGATACATCAATGTTGAAATTGAAATATAATCCTCTCTTGTATGAAAAGCAAAAACATCGATATTCATTTTCTCTTTAAATGATACATGTTGTTTAGTTGTTACATAATCGATACTTTCAATTAACTTTTTATATTCATTAGCACGTTCAAATTCTAATTTTTCTGAATGTTCGTACATCCTCGTTGCTAATTCGCTCTTTAATTTACTTGTATCTCCTTTTAAAAAGGCTTTAATTTCACTTATAATTCGATCATATTGTTCTTTACTTACTTCATTAATACAAGGAGCAAGACATTGACCAATATAATAATATAAACAAGGCTTTTTTGGAAGAGTGTTACATTTTCTTAAAGGGAACAATCGATTTAACAAATTAATAATTTCATAAGCTGCACTTGAATCTGGATATGGACCAAAATAAATAGCTTTTTTATCTTTAAGATTACGTGCAATTTTTATCATTGGATGTCGATGTGAGGTTATCTGAATATAAGGATAAGTCTTACCATCTTTTAATAAGATATTATATTTAGGATAATGCTTATGGATTAAATTCATTTCTAAAATAAAAGCTTCTTTTTCACTACTTGTGACTATATAATCAAAATCCTCAATTTCTGAGACCATTTTTTGTGTTTTACCTTCATGAGGTCGATTAAAATATGAACTTACTCGATTTACAAGCTTCTTAGCTTTACCGATATATATAATTTCATTTTCTTTGTTCTTCATTACATAACAACCTGGTAATTCAGGTAGTAATGATAATTTAGCTCTTATTTTATCATTCATCGTCATCACCTAGTTTAACAATTGTCGCACCGACTCCCCCTTCTTGAGGAATACCTAAGCGAAACTCTTTTACAAAACTTTTACTTCTTAAATAATTATGGACCGCATTTCTTAAGGCACCTGTACCATGTCCATGAATAATCCTTACATGTTTTAAATGAACTAATAATACATCATCTAAATATTTATCTAATGAATTTAAAGCTTCTTCAACTCTCATTCCAATAAGATTTAATTCAACTGGTACTTGTTTGCTTGGTGTCGCTCTTAATGATGATGAAACATTAACTTTAGGTTCTTCTTTCTTTTTAGACCTTACTAAATCTTCACCTTTTACATTAACTTTAACGCCACCAATATCAACGACATATTTACCACTTTTCTTTTGGATAATTGTTCCGCTTTTACTTAAAGTTGAGATAAAGACATAATCATCAATCTCAAAATCTTTACTATCTTCATCAATTTCTTCTTCATCTTCTTCACTTAAATCATCAAGTTCTTTATAAGCATTAATCCATTCATGCATTTTTAAACTCGATTCTTCTTTTTCTTTAATCTTTTCAACGATTTCATTTATATGTTCTTTAGCATCACTAATTAATTCTTGAACCTTTAAATCAGCTTCTTCTTTAATCTTTTGTTTTTCTTTTTCTAATATTTCTTCTTTTTTAGTTAACTCATTTAATCTAGCTTCAATTTCACTTTCTTTTTCTTTTAATTCTCTTTCTTTAAAACGAATTTTATTAAGTTCTTTTTCCATCCTATTCATTAATCGTTCATAACGAGTAGAATACTTACGCTTAAACTCTTTACTACGTCGAATAATCTTACCTTTTAAACCTAAACGTTTTGAAATTTCAAAGGCATAAGATTGACCAGGAACACCTAGTTGAAGTTTATAAGCAGGTTTTAAATTAGCTTCATCAAATTCCATTGATGCATTAATAATATAACCAGAATCAAAAGCAAAACTCTTTAAGTTAGAATAATGCGTTGAAACTAAAGTGCAACAATTATGATCATGAAGGTATTCTAAAATCGCCATCGCTAGAGCTTCACCTTCTTTAGGATCAGTACCTCCTCCGATTTCATCAATTACGACTAATGAATTAGATGTTATATTATTAACAATATCGATAATTCTAGTTAAATGTGAAGAAAAGGTTGATAACGAATTAATAATTGATTGTTCATCACCTATAGATGCAAATATCTTATCAAAGATCCCTAAAACAGCCTTATCACAAGGAAGAGCTAAACCACATTGATTCATTAAGGCAAATAAACCAACAGTTTTTAAAGCAACGGTTTTACCCCCTGCATTAGGTCCTGTTATTAATATCATTTTCTTATCATCTTTTAAAATAAAATCATTAGGTACAACCCTAGTAGGATCTAAAAGAGGATGTCTAGCCCTTTTTAATTCAATTTCATTTTCATTACTTAAAGAGGCTATATTACTTTTTGTTTCTCTAGCATATAATCCTTTAGCAAATAAAAAATCTAGTTCACAAAGTATTTCTTGATTACGACTTAACTCTTCATAATCTTCTTTTACTAACATTGATAACCCTTTTAAAATCTTATGGATTTCTTCCTTTTCTTGTTCTTTTAATCTAGATAAAGTAGCATTTAACTCCATTACGATACTAGGTTCAACAAAAGCAGTTTGACCTGAAGCAGATAAATCATGAATAATCCCACCTAGAGCATATTTATGATTAACTTTTAAAGGGACAACCATTCTACCATTACGATAAGTTACAACTGCATCTGACATATATTCACTATGAGTTCTAACTAAATGATTTAATTTATTTTTAACTTCACCTTCAATTAGTTTCATTTCTTTTCTAATTTTCCTTAATTCACTAGATGCATTATCATAAATTTCATAAGTCGGACTAATACAATTTAAAATTTGATTTCTTAATGATGTAGCTATAACTAATTCATCAACTAAGGATTTAAAGTAAGGAATATCACTAATAGGAACATTTTTAGCAAAATCTTTAATTTTTCTAGTTCCTTCAATAACTTGAGCGATAGTAAATAATTCTTCAATTAATAAAACACCATCTTTAGATGCTTTATTTAATGAAGACTCGATATTATAGATACCACTAAAAGGACAACTATCATAACTATATATAATTCTAATTACTTCATCTAAATGATCTAATTCATCTTTTAACTGATAATAATTAGTCATGGGTTTTAAATGTAAAATTCTATCTTTTCCCATACTAGTATTTGAATAAGCTGCAACCTTTTCTAATATGACATCAAATTCAAATGTTTTATATAAGTGGTTCAAGTAAATCACCTCGAAGTTTTCTTAAATCCTAAATATAAAATAATATTAACTAAAACATAAACGACTAAAACATTAAACAAATAAATAAACATTAAGTTGTAGTTATATGTAAAATCATAGTCTTCATTTAAACCTGTTATAACTATGATAATGTTTACGATATTTAAAATAATAAATAATGAGTAGGCTATAATATCTAAGTAGTAGCCAACATTAATCATTTGTTTATCTTTTTTATTAAAAAAGAAGATTCTTTCAAACTTATTTAAATTTTTGAACTTAAAAAATTTTATCTCTTCTTTAATAACGATATCTAATAGATTACCTGCAAAAAGGATAAATAAACAAAAGAAGAAGGTGATGCCAAAATAATTCCACATACTTACACCCCCAAGACAACTTAAATTATATCATTATAAGCATCTATTTGACAGAATAAACCTTAATTTATATAATTTAAACGGTCTTAAATAATCAAAAATAGAATAGAGTTGATTAAGATGAATAATACCATAACAATTAAAGTAAATGATGAAACCAAGGCTAAAATGATTGATTTTTATGATTATGCTAAGATTGAAGTTAATAATCCTTATATAGAATTCGCTGCTAAAACTGATGATGTCAGAATAAATATTTATAAATCTAACAAAGTTGTCTTTCAAGGTAAAGACGCGATAAATGAATCAAAAATTTGGGAAACTTTATCTTGGGAATATAATGATGAACATATTGGTAGTGATGAAGTTGGAACTGGTGATTTTTTTGGACCAATGATTGTAACTGCTGTCTATTTAAACGAAGAAAATATAAAAAAGGTAAGTGATCTAGGTGTTCAAGATTCAAAAAACTTAACTGATGATAAGATTTTAAAAATTGTCCCACAACTTCTTGAATTCATACCTTACTCCTTATTAATAATGGATAATGAAAAATACAATGAAATGAATCAAAAAGGTTATAATATGAATAACTTAAAAGCCCAACTACACAATCATGCAATTAATACCTTAAGAAAGAAAATCAAAAAAGATGTAAAAGCTGTTATCGATCAATTTTGTCTACCTCAAACCTATTATAAATATCTTTTAGGAAATCCAAAAATCGCAGATAATCTAGTATTCACTACTAAAGCAGAAAGCAAATCACCTTCAGTTGCTGTTGCTTCAATGATATCGAGATATCGTTTCTTATTAAAATATGAAGAAATGAATGAAAAATATAAGACAACTTTCCCTAAAGGCGCAGGTCATCATGTCGATGAATTTGGTAAAGAATTTATCAAAAAACATGGAGTTGAAGAACTACGAAAAGTCGCTAAACTTAACTTTGAAAATTTAAAGAATATTTTAACAAATAAACTACTATAAACAAAAAATCCCGCAAGGGATTTTTATCTTTTTACATCAACAATTTTAACTTTATATGGTTTTGCAACTTTAACAGTTACAACATCATTAACTTCTTTACTAAGTAAAGCAACAGCTAATGGACATTCATTCGAAATTCTTCCATTTTCTGGATCAGCTTCGACAGAGCCTACGATAGTATAAACAATCTCATCACCAATTTCTTTATGATGATCATCTATTTTCTTAATCGTAACTGTACTACCTAATCTAACTAACTTTACATTTTCTTCTTCAATAATATCTTCAATGATTTTTACATTAGAAAGCATCTTTTGAAGTTCTTGAATTCTTTGTTCTACAATGGCTTGACGAGCTCTAGCAGCATCATAATCAGCATTTTCAGATAAGTCACCTTGACTTCTAGCTTCTTTTATTTGTTCAATAACTGCTGGTCTTTCTTCATCAATAAGTCTTTTTAATTCATCTTTTAACTTCTTAACACCAGCTTGAGTTAGAATTGTTTTATCTTGTTCCATATACGTCACACTCCTATTA
This sequence comes from bacterium, assembly GCA_012838555.1. GTDB lineage: Bacteria > Bacillota_I > Bacilli_A > RFN20 > DUOZ01 > DUOZ01. The sequence goes on from DUOZ01000014.1 coordinate 8,238, forward strand.
GACATTCAGTATGAAGGATTATAGCACATTTTCTTTAAAAATGCTACTGATTTTAGCTAGCACCATATCAATAGCAATTTGATTAAAGCCACCTTTTGGAATAATAATGTCAGCATATCTTTTTGATGGCTCAATAAATTGAAGGTACATCGGACGAACAGTATCCATATATTGTTTGATAATTGAATCGACACTTCGTCCTCTTTCTTTCATATCTCTAGTTAATCTTCTAATAAAACGAATATCTGGATCAATATCAACAAATAACTTAATATCACACATATCCCGAATCCGTTCATCTACCAAGGTAAAAATACCTTCTAATATAATAACATTACCTGGTTCAATAAGTTCATATTCTGTACCACGATTATAATTAACAAAATCATAAGTTGGTTTATTAATCGATTCGCCATTTTTAAGTGCTAAAAGATGAGTATAAAGTAAATCCATATCAACACTTGAAGGGTGGTCAAAATTGACCTTTCTTCTTTCTTCAAGGTCTAAATGAGATAAATCCTTATAATAATCATCAAATCTTAAATAAACAACTTTTCCCCACTTTTTACTAGCTTCAATTAATTTACAAGCCACAGTGGTTTTACCTGAAGCCGAACCTCCGGCAATACCAATTACTGTAACCATTGTCTATCTAACTATTTTTCTTCGTCTTCGTCATCGTGGTTATGGCAATGACATTCGTGGTCTTCATCATGATCGTGATCACATTCACATTCATGTTCTTCATCATCCATCATTTCATTTTCTTCTACATAAGCATCTAAAACTTCTTGAACTGTATCCCAATCTTTTTCATCTTCGATTGGATAAAGTTTTCCATCTTCATCATAAATTGATGCATATAAATCACCTGATTCATCTTCAGGGTCATAATAGACAACAAATTTCTTGTTTGTTCTATTATCTTCAAATGTAAATAAAATATTCATTTCATGCTCAACATTTTGATCATCAACAATAATGATCTTGCTATCTAATTCTGCCATCTTAAAGTTCCTCCCTATTTTTTAATTGGTCAAGATAATTTTGTAATATCTCTCTAGCAGCCATTTTATCGATTATTTGTTTTCTTTTCTTTCTCGATAAATCAGCTTCTAGCAATACTTTATTCGCTATAATGCTAGTCCATCTTTCATCACTAGTTTCAACCTTAATCTTAAATCTTTCTTCAATTTTAGATTTAAACGCTAAAACTCTTTGACCTGCTTCACCGATATCACCATTCATATGACGAGGTAAACCAATTACAATTAAATTAACATCATATTTTTTAATAATCTCTTCTAAACGGTCTAATGCTTGATTAAAATGATTCTCCTTAAAATGAATTGTTTCAATCCCAGTTGCAATTAAATTTGTAGGATCACTAATAGCAATACCTAGTGTTTTTGTTCCAAGGTCAAGACCAGCGATTCTAGACATATATTACCTCCATTACGTTATTAGTATACTAAAGTTTTTTAATATTTACTATTAAAAAGTACAAAATTAAGCAGATTAGTAAAAGTCTAATCTGCTTAAGTAATTTTTAATCTAAATTCTTTAAATAAGTGATAACTTGGTCAATTTTTGAAGCATCTTTTCCTGCTCCTTGAGCAATATCAGGTCTACCTCCACCATTACCACCTAAAAGTGATGCAGTTTCTTTAATTAATTTGCCACAATGAATATTTTTATCTTTAACAATATCTTTAGTCGCAGAAGCAATTAAATTAACTTTATCAGCACTCTTATTAATAATATAAACTAATGCAGAACCAAGTTTATCTTTAAGTTGATCAACTAAAATACCTAAAGCATCTTTATCAAAATCATCTACAACACTAACTAATAATTTATATCCATCTTTTTCTAAAGCATTCGCTAATAATGAATCTACCATTAAACTAGCATTTTTTGACTTTAATTGTTCAATTTCTTTTCTTAAACTATGAGATTGAC
>DUOZ01000015.1 GCA_012838555.1 bacterium
ACTAACAAAAAGAAGTGAATTGGTTTTAAAAAAGATGTTAAATATGAACTTTATTAATGAACAAGAATACATTGATGCCTTAAATGAACAACCTGCTTATTACTATATTAATAAAACTAGTAATAATGATGGTATTAAATATTACAAAGACGCTATTGTTGATGAGTTAAGAAAACTTGGACTTTTACAAGAAAAGTATTTAGGAAAAGGGTTAATCGTAGAAACAACTTTAAACAATAAAATTAGTCAAGATCTATCATATCTCTTGTCTTTATTTCAAAAAGAAGATAGTAATATTGAAGCATCTGTTGTTATACTTAAGCCATTTAGTAATGAAGTTATAACACTTCTAGGTGGTTTTTCTTATCAAAGAAGCCCCTTTAATCGAGCGATATATGCAAAAAGACAAATTGGATCGACTATTAAACCCTTAATTTACTATTTAGGTTTGCTAAATGGTATGAGTCCTTTAAGTGAATTTACAAGTACTAAAGAAACCTTTTATATTAAAAACATTGGTATGTATGAACCAAGAAATTTTAATGATGTCTATGCTAATAAAAAAATAAACATGATTGAAGCAATAGCAACCAGTGATAATATCTATGCTGTTAAAACAACTCTTTTTTTAGGAAGTCAAACTGTTTGTGATTCACTAAAGTTTTTTGATGTAGATTGCCAAGCTCTACCATCAATAGCACTAGGTACTCCTGAAATGTCTTTGTTAAAGTTAACTAGTATCTATAATACCTTTGCTTCTTTAGGTGACTACTACAAACCTAGTTTAATTAAAAAAGTGACAACTCAAACAGATAATAAAGTTATTTATACTTCATCAAATTCTAAAACCACACTTCTAGATAAAGATTTAACAATGATATTAAATCAACTACTCTTAGCTCCTTTCGACCCTAATATTAATAGTTATGTCACACCTACACTTAAATATTATAAAGTTAAAGATAATTATGCTGCTAAAAGCGGATCAACTTATTCTGATTCTTATGTTATTGCTTATAATCCAAATGTAACTATTGGTGTATGGGTTGGTACTAATGATGGAAGTGAATTAAAAAATTCCCCACTAGCTAAAGAAATTTTCTATGCTATTGCTAACTATTTTTCTAATCTATATCAACCATTATGGTATGCCCCAAGTAAGAGTCTTGTTGTTAGAAAAATAGAAGCTTCAAGTGGAGAATTATCAAATAATGGTAGTCCTTACTACTTTTTAAAAAAACAAGATCCGTATAAAACCTAACCTAAAGTTTTTTTCATTTTAATATAAGAATTAAATAAATTGATATTACGACATCTTCTTAACGCTTCTTCATATTTAATAATATCTTTATTAACAAGATTAGCCAAATATGCTTCTAAAGTAATCATCCCATCTAGTTGTTGCGTTGCCATAAATGAATCAATCTGGAAAGTTTTTCTTTCTCGAATTAAATTTTGCATCGTATTATTAATTTTTAAAAATTCTGCAACACCAACTAAACCAGTACCATCACTTCTTGGAACTAGTTGTAGTGAAACCACATAATTTAACACACTAGCCAGTAAATAAGCGATATAGTCTCTTTTATCACCAGGAAAAGCATCTACAATCCTATCAATTGTCATTGCAGCACCATTTGTATGGACAGTAGCAAAAACTAAATGACCAGTTTCTGCTGCATTTAAAACTGTAAACATTGTTTCAGCATCTCGCATTTCTTGTAAGACAATTACATCAGGATCTTGTCTTAAGGCTTGGACTAAGCCTTGATGATAATCATTTACATCTTGATTCACTTCACGTTGATGAATTAATGATTTTTCACTAACATAACGATATTCAATTGGATCTTCGATTGTAATAATGTGTTTTTGCTCATTCTTATTAATTTCATTAATTAAAGAAGCAATTAAAGTAGATTTACCACTGCCTGTTGGACCACTAATTAAGACTAAACCCATTCTATCTTTAATCGTGTCTTTGATAATTGATGGATAACCTAATTCTTCTAATGTAGGAATTTTAAGTGGTAAAACTCTAATTGAAAGGGCAAGTTTACTATTAAAGTAATAAATATTAAACCTAAAGTTTCCTAAATCATCTAATTGCTTAGAAAAATCAATCGCTCTTTTATTTTCAAGAACTGAAAATTGATCTTCATTAAGTAAATATTTTACTAAATTTTCAATCTCATCTTTAGAAAAAATTTCATTAATCGTGTTCAGTTTACCTTGAGATCTAATTCTTACATATTCATATTCACTAATATGAATATCAGTTGCCTTACTTTCAATGCTATGTGCAATAATTCTTATTAATTTATCCATTTTTTATTCACCTTTACTTCCATGAGATTGATCTATCAACAATCCCCCAAGCAGGAGCATATTCTGCTTTATAAATAACAATATTTATGTGATATGTCTTCGGTCTAACTGACTTTTTAACATAGAAACAGTTTTCATATTCAAATAGACTACCATGAACAACCTCATTACCACGTGCATCAGTAATTTCTAGTTGATATGCATATCCACTTGGTAAGATTAATTCAAATGAGTAAGTTCCACCAGTATTACGGGCAAATCGATAATTATAATATGACTTACTGACTTCATTTCCACTACCATCACTAGTTAAGTTATTAAAACGATAAATCGCAGTCATTTGATTAATAATTGAGTCAATAGATGTTATATAACTAGGTTCAGCTTCAGATAAATTTTTAAAATGGATAAACATAACTTCATCCACAAGCCCACTATCTCTAAATAACTCCAATTTATCTTGATTATTCATCAAATCTATAATGTTAGTAATTGTATTAGGTCCTGATTGATAACTAATATTTAGATTAAAGGAAATAGTATAATTAACATCCTCAACAGCGATGAAATACTTAGTCAAATAATTGCCATCTTCAGAAATCACATGATATTCAACATATTTTTCATCTTCATCTTCATCAGGCATGAAATTACCTCTTAAATCTTCATGGTCGACACTTCCATCACCATAAGCTACACCATTGTCAATTCGATAGATTTTAGCACCTAGTGGTAATGTAAATCTAGGTAATAAACCATCTGTATTAAAATCCTCAACATATCCAATAACTGTAAACTCATAATTTTCAACTGGTATTTGGATATTACGATAGACAATACCATTTTTTGTGAAACTCAGTTCATTTGTTATAACAATATTTTCATTATTAATATCACAATAATACATTTCGCCATTATCATTTTCACATATTTTCATTACCTTGCTATTATATATAATAGGGAATTTAATCTCTGTATCTGTAGGCATGAAAGTAACATTTTGAAGTAAACTATTAACCCCTGGTTTCTTAACAATAATTAATTCAGTAATATCATTACCTGAAACATCATCATGATAATTAATTAATGGAAATTCTCTATATACATTAAATCCACCAATAATGATATTTGTAGGATAGACAAAATTAAATGTATAATTTCCAGGTTCAACACTTTGATCAAAACTAATATAAATTAAATTGTTTTCAACTTCGACATAATCCAAATCAAAATCAGTAGTTTTAACAATATTTTCTATAACAATAGAACTTAAATCAATATATTCATTATTAAAACCTAAATCAATTGTAAATAATGTAAAGTATTCTTCTCTTTCAGCAAAGACATTTTTACTACTTACAGGATTACCATTTTTATATACAGTAAATGGTTTATTGCTTCTTTCAGTAATGTAATGTGTCCAAGTATATATTTCTCCACTTTCTGCTTCAACATCAATTTCAATAGTATAAGTAATTAAATGATTTCCATCAACAAAGATATTAATCAATCTTGCTGCATTTATATTGGCATATGGTGAAAGTGTTATTGAATCTAAATAACTAGGTATCATAGTTCCATTTACATTGAATAATGTAATGTAATACTTAATGTCATTACCTTCTAAAACAGGTGTCACATCTAGATTTGGTATAACACCTAAATCTATATATGAGTAAACAATATTTTCATTTGAAGCAATAGTTAAATTAGACATTGCACTATGTTTTAAATCAAGGATACTTCCTTCTAAACCTATATCCTTCAAAAATTCTACTTGATAATAATGAACTTTGGTTCCGTATAGCATTAAATCTACTCTATAGTAACCACCTTTAGCTAATTGCATCATGTTTATTGTTAAATTAAGAATTTCGTTATTAACAGTTAAACCACTTACTTCATAAACTTCTCCTAACTTAACTTCTTCATAATCTTCATCTTCATTAAGATAGTATATTTTTAAGTTATCTTTAATAGAATAACCATCTGGACAATTAGTGATACTAAAAGTTAATGTAATTAATCCATCTCTAGATTTAACTTTATGATCTTGACTTACACTGTATATTTTACCAAATACTTCATTTTCATCTGTTGTATATATATAATCAACAAATGAAAAACTAGCATTACTTCCATCAACATTAACATTTAATAACTCTACTTTACTAGATGGTAAAACTTCAACATATATTTTATATGTTGTTTTATAACCTTCATAGTCAATTATACCTAATTTTTTAGTTTCTAAATAAAGTTCAGAATAGACAGTGA
>DUOZ01000016.1 GCA_012838555.1 bacterium
GGCTCCAAAATTGTTACTATTGGGGTTATGTAAAAAAATTTTTAAATCAATTGATTTGAAAAAAGAGAAAGCAACAATTTACTTCCAATTTTCAAATGATGAAGCTCCTGATATAGGTGTATTAGAACGTGTTACACATGCTTATAATGGTTTTAGAAAGTTTTATACTTGTTTAGGATATTCTTTATCAATAAGTGAATTTGTAGAATATGTAAAAACAAATGATCAATTGTTATTTGATAAACCAAAACCAAAAGAGGCTCCTCAAGTTATAGGAAATGGTAAAACTATTAATGAACTATGGAAAGATTATTACTTTGGTATGATAGTTTATAATTTACATAATAATAAATTTATGCTAATAAATGGTCGACAAGGAGAAATGTATAGAGATTTTTCCGATAGAAATAAAATAGTAGGGAAATATGGATATTATTATCAAAAAAAAGGTCGATATGTATTTCATAAAAAATACTATATTGTGTGGGATTATGACAAAAGTATTTGGGTCTTAATAAAAGAATTTTTAGACGAAAACTATCAGAACAAAGCAGTTGAGTTATAAATGAGTTAATGGTATGGCGGTGATTATTTATGAGAGCATTTATTGGAATACCATTTAAACAAGAAGTAATTGAATATTTAGAAGAGATAAAAGTAGATGTCTTAAGTCATGCTAGTAAGAGCAATCCTTCAAGAAAGGAAAATTTTCATCTCACTTTATTGTTTTTAGGTGAAATTGATTACTATCAACAAAATGATATTGAGGATTCTTTAGATGTTACATCGAATGAAGAAAAGTTTGAAATTGTCCTAGGTAAAGTAGGTACCTTTACTAGGGGTAAAGAATCAATTCTTTGGGTTGGTGTTAGTCAAGGTGTCAATTATTTGAATTCTCTTCATAATAAGGTTGTTAAATGTGTTAATGATACAGGTTTTGATTTTAAACAAACTAGTTTTAAACCACATATTACTTTAGCTAGAAGAGTTGTTTTTGATGATGGTTTTAATATTAAAGATATTAAGACAAAACCAATTGTAGTTAAAGTTGATCGTATTCATTTATATGAAAGTCATAGGGTTAATGGAGTGTTAACTTATACTCCTAGAAAAACAATTTATTTGAAGTAAGTAAGTATTTTACCTTTATATTTATGTAAGATAGCAAAATAGTTTTGCTATTTTTTTATATACTCATATAATAGACTTAGGAAGTAATGAAGGAGGGGAAGTATGAAGAGGTTTTTTACAATAGTAAGTTTAATAGTCGTATTTGTGTTGATTACGAGTTCTTCTTCTACTACACAAGTGACTTATCCTACATATACTAATGAGTATAAAGAGGAGATTACAGACTTTTTAATTAATTCTTCTGTAGAAGTCTTATCCAGTAGTGAAAATAATAATGCTATTTATTCACCGATGGGATTATATTTTGTTTTGTCTATGATTGCATCAGTCTCTCAAGGAGAAACGCTTAATGAAATAACTAATACCCTTGGTATTGAGTTAGACTCGATTGAAGAAAATACCATTAAGTTAATGAATTACATTAGAAAAGGATGGAAAAAAGATTATAAGTTTAATGTTGAGAATGTCGTCTACTATGACGAATCTGAAAGTGATTATTATAAAGAAGAGACATTTGATTTATTAAAGACTCTTTATGATGCACATTATGAAAGAGCGAAATTTAGTAATGGGGATGTTAACTCTAAGATTGTAAAGTTCATTGAAGAGACAACTGATAATTTCTTAAAACTTAATGAAAGTGATTTTGATTACTTAAAAACACAGAATTTAGCATTTTTAAATGTGCTTTATTATAAAGGTGTATGGAAAGAGAAATTCGAAACAAATGATACTAAAGATGAAGATTTTTATATAACTAGTGAGCAAAGTGTTAAAGTTAAGATGATGAATCGAAAAATTAGTAGTGCATATCATGAAGGTGATCAATATTTAAGTTCAAGATTAAGTTACCAAGATGGTAATGCTATGGTCTTTATTTTACCTAATGAAGGTGTATCAGTTGATGAGATTCTTTCTTCAACTGAACTTTTAATGGAAGCGTTAAATATAGAAAACTATTATAGTGCTGAAATTAGATATAAAATACCTAAGTTTGATTATACAGATGATATTAATTTAACAGATTCGGTTAAAGCGTTAGGAATTAATAAAATATTTGATATACATAGTGGTGAAAATCATGATTTTATTAAATTGATGAATAATAAAGACGATATCTTTAAATTTAGTGGTATCAAACAAGGTTCTAGAATTGCTTTAGATGAAGAAGGAGTAAGAGTTGCTTCTCACACAATTGGGTTTGGTTGTGGTGCTAAATCAGCTCCTCCATTAGATGAAATAAACTTTTACCTAACAAGACCATTTGCATATGCGATTGTTACAAATGATGGAATACCACTATTTATTGGAAAAGTATTAAATCCAAATACATAATAAGATACCTAGACCGTGATGAAAAGTCATGGTCTTTTTAATAATAAAGATGTTTTGACAATGAGAAAAACTGGAATATAATATAGTTGTCCAAGAGTTATATACTCAAGGAGGTAACTTAATGAAAATTATTATTGTCGGTGTAGGTAAGGTAGGAAAAACAATTGCCTTCAATTTATTAAAAGAAAATCATGATATTATCGTTATAGATAATGATTTAGATGTCCTTAATGATGTTTTAAATGTCTATGATGTTAAAGGTATTTTAGGTAATGGTGCTAGTTATGAGGTTTTAAAAGAGGCTCAAGCAGAAAATAGTGATTTATTAATTGCCCTTACTTCGAGTGATGAATTAAATATCTTGAGTTGTTTAATCGGTAAAAAAATTGGTGTTAAACATACAATTGCTAGAGTTAGAAATCCTGAATATTCTGGTCAAGTAGGAATGATAAGTAATGAACTAGGTATTTCTTTAATTGTTAATCCTGAATTAGAAGCTGCAAAAGAAATATCAAGGATTCTTAGATCTCCTGGTTCTCAAAAGATTGAATCTTTTGCTAGTGGTGTAGTTGACTTTGTTGAAATTAAAGTCGACGATAATTCACTTTTAGTTAATAAAAACTTAATGGAAATTAGGAAAGAATTAGATTTTAATATCTTAATTTGTGCGGTTGAAAGAGATGAAGAAGTTTACATCCCTAAAGGTGATTTTGTTATTAAAGAAAGAGATCGAATCTTTGTTATAGCATCTAACAAAGACTTATTTAGATTCTTTAAGAAATTAAATTTAGTTAAGAGTAAAGTTAAATCAGTTATGATTATAGGTGGTAGTAAAGTTAGTTATTATTTAGCTAATGAGTTAAAAGATTTACATTACTTAGTCAAAATTATTGATAGAGATGAAGATAGATGTAAAGAGTTAAGTGAATTATTACCATATGTTGATATTATCCATGGAGAAAGTAGTGATCAAGAATTATTACATGAAGAAGGAATTGAAAATGTTGATGCTTTAGTTTCTTTAACTGGTTTTGATGAAGAAAATATTATTATTTCTTTATATGCATCAATATTAAAGGTTCCAAAGATTATAACGAAAGTTAATCGTTATACATCATCTAATATTTTAGAAAGTATTGGTTTAAATACGATTATTACACCTAAAGATATAATAGCAAATCAAATAATTTTTTATGTAAGATCGTTGCAAGAAGCTAAATCGACGAATTTTATTACTTTATATAAATTCTTGGATAACCAAGTTGAAGCTTCAGAGTTTTATCTTAGTGAAGAAACAGAATATACATCAATTCCATTTAAAGATTTAAAGTTAAAAAAGAATGTATTAGTCGCATGTATTGTTCGAAATAATAAAGTTATCGTTCCTAGTGGGAATGATACTTTAGAGGAAAAAGATACAGTCGTTATTATTTCTAAAGATTATTATTTAAGAGATTTAGAGGATATATTGGAGTAAGTTATGAATTGGAGAAAAATATTAAGAGTTATAGGTCAATTAATGAAACTAGAAGCAATATTAATGGTGTTACCTCTATTAGTTGCTTTATCATACCGTGAATCTGACTTAGTATTACCATTTCTAATTCCGATAGTTTTATTACTAGGTATTGGTTTTGCTTTATCATTAATTAAAGTAAAACATAAAGTCACTCATTCTAGGGATGGTTTAGTGATTGTCGGTCTTTCTTGGATAATACTAAGTTTTTTTGGTTGCTTACCTTATTTAATTAGTAAAGAAATACCTTCATTCTCATCAGCCTTTTTTGAAACTGTTTCTGGATTTACAACAACTGGAGCATCTATCATTAATGACGTTGAATCAATAAGTAAAGGATTACTTTTTTGGCGTAGCTTTACTAATTGGATTGGTGGTATGGGAGTTTTAGTACTATTAGTAGCTATAATCCCTAATAATGATGCTGAAAGTATTCATATTATTGGATCAGAAAGTCCCGGTCCTCAAGTAGGTAAATTAGTAGCTAAAATGAGAGTTACTTCAAGAATTCTATATTCTATATATTTTATTATGACTATTATTCTACTTATTAGTTTGTTGTTAACAGGCATGGATGTTTTTGATAGTATTGTTAATACTTTTGCTACAGCAGGTACTGGTGGTTTTTCAATCAAAAATCTTTCAATTGAATCTTATAATAATGTTCCTGCTGAAATAGTCATTACTATTTTTATGTTCTTGTTTGGTATTAACTTTAATGTTTATTACTTTTTAATAATAGGTTATATTTCAAGAGCATTAAGAAATGAAGAAGTTAAATGGTATTTAATTATTGTAATAACATCAATTTTATTAATAACAATTAATTTATTTAGTTTATATAGTGATTTCACTCAAGCTTTAAGATTTTCATCTTTCCAAGTTGTTTCAATTATTACTACAACTGGGTTTTCGACAACTAATTTTGATTTATGGCCTTCTTTTTCTAAATCAATTTTATTCTTATTAATGTTTAGTGGAGCTTGTGCGAGTTCTACTTGTGGAGGAATGAAGATATCTAGATTTATGATCTTAGTAAAATCATCGCTAAGAGAAATTAAGAAATTGTTACATCCTAGACGAGTCTCATCACTTACCTTAGATAAGAAAGTTATTGATGAAGGAACAATTAGAAATGTAGGTGTTTTCTTCTTCTTATATATGCTAATTATTTTAATAGGAACATTAATTGTTTCTATCGATGGTCATGATATGATAACGAATATAACTGCTGTTTTAAGTAGTGTTAGTAATATCGGTCCAGGATTAAGTTTAGTTGGTCCTTATGGTAATTATTCAATCTTTTCTGATATATCTAAACTGGTTTTATCATTTATCATGCTAGCGGGTAGGTTAGAATTATTCCCATTACTTTTACTATTCTTTGGTCGAACTTATAAATCAATCTAAAGCCAAATGCTTTATTTATTAATTAAATAATGTTAAAATGGCTTTAGAAATGGGGTTTATTATGCGTTTTGTAAGTTGGAATGTTAATAGTTTAAGAAATTGTATAAACAAAAATAACTTTTATGAATTTTTTAATAGCGTGGATGCTGATATCTTCGCTGTTCAAGAAACGAAAATGCAAGAAGATCAAAAAACTTTTGATTTTCCAGGATATCATGAATATTGGTTTTCGGCCCAGAAGAAAGGCTATTCTGGAACTTTAATTTTAACCAAAAGAGAACCATTAAGTGTCTCTTATGGTATTGATAATGAAAAGTATATGGATGAAGGTCGTATCATTACTTTAGAATATGAAGATTTTTATTTTGTTACAGTTTATACTCCGAATTCTCAACAAGAATTAAGAAGATTAGATTATAGGATGCAATTTGAAGATGATTTTAGAGATTATTTAACTAGACTAGATCAAAAAAAGCCGGTAATTCTATGTGGAGACTTAAATGTCGCACATCAAGAAATAGATATTAGGAATCCTAAATCAAACTTAAGAAGTGCAGGTTTCACAATTGAAGAAAGAACAAAGTTTACAATGCTTTTAAATTCAGGATTTACTGATACATTTAGATATTTATATCCTGAAGAAGTTAAATATACATGGTGGAGTTATATGTTCCAAGCACGTAGTAAAAACATAGGTTGGAGAATTGACTACTTTGTTATTTCTAATCGTTTAAGAGATAAATTAAAAGATGCATATATTTATACAGACATAATGGGATCAGACCATTGTCCTGTAGGTATTGATATATTTTAAAAAAAGGGCACTATAAAGTGTCTTTTTTTAAGGATTCATCAAAATAAAGGAAATAATAATTAAGTAAGATTTATTTATTTTTGAGGTGAATTCATGAATACAAAACGTATATCATTAAGAGGATTATTTATTAGAGAGTTGATTCGAGGTTTAGTTTCAATCATTAAAGTCAATGGGTTTTTATTAATAGGTAAAAAGTTTTCTAAATCGAATAAAATTTATAAAGTGCCACAAGGATATAAAAATAAAGAGTTTATGATAGATGATGTAAAAGTTGAGTTACTTAGTAAAAGAAATAGTATAAGTGATAAAATCATCATTCATTTACATGGAGGAGCTTATATTATTGGTTTTTTAAGTATTTATCGTTATATTGCTTTAAAGTATTCACAAGCAAGTGAGGGTGCTAAAGTTTTATCTGTAGATTATAAGGTAGCACCTAAACATCATTATCCAGAAGCATTAATTGATGCTTATAAAGCCTATGAATGGTGTTTAAAACAAGGATATAAAAATGGAAACATCATCATAGTAGGAGATAGTGCTGGTGGTAACTTAGCTGTTGCTTTAACTATGAAACTTAGAGATGAAGGAATGCCTTTACCTAAAGCTTTAATTTTAATGTCGCCATGGCTAGATTTAGCAGCGAATGGTGAATCATTTCTTTATAACTTATATAAAGATCCTTTGTTTGGTTTTAACAAGAATGAATCAATTATGAAAGCATTAGAAACGAAGACACTTATTAGTTCTTATATGAGTGGAGCGAATGCTTATGATCCTTATGTATCACCTGTATATGGAGAGTTTCATCATTTTCCAAAAATGTTAATTCAAGTTGGAACTTATGAAATGTTAGAAAGTGATGCAGAAAAACTTTATAAAAAGGCCCAAGAAGCTGGGGTAGATGCAAAATTAACTAAGTATGATGGTATGTTTCATTCATTTCAACTATTTGGACCTACATTACCTGAAGCAAAGCAAGCGTGGGATGAGGTTCGCGATTTCTTTAAAGAATTAGATTAGTTTTGTCTTAAGTTATTAACATAAAAAAATGAGCCTTTATTAGCTCATTTTATTAATTAATAAGATTATTGAGTGACTTCTTGTCTAACTTCTATAATTGAAACTCTATTAGCGTATACAACTGTTGGTTGATAACCTTCAAAGTATTCATCATATGTTACTTTAACGATACTTCCAACTTCTAATAAACTGAATAGTTCATTTAGTTCAACTAGTTTATTATCTAATTCAGTGAATTCATCAATTAGTATTTTAGTTAAAGTATTATCACTAATAACATCGATTACATTACCTTCAATATCAATTGAGGTTATCTGAACTATTTGTTCTCTTTGTGTAAAGGTGTTAAGTTCAAGGACTGAGTAGAGTGTATCTCTTGCAACTTTAGTTATTTTTAATGAATCTATTTTATATTGTCTATGTTGATATAAATCTGAAATTTCAGTAATGTCATTATCTTTTTTGAAAGAGAGATAATATTGGTTATCATCAGTTATTTCTAATAAAACACAATATATAGGAGGTTCAAAATCTTTATCAACAGATGTATCAGTAAGAATTTTGTGTGAGCTAAATAGCCAGTATCTATGACCATCTTCATAATTAAGTTCATTCCCAAGTGAATAACTATTAACTAATATAGTATATAGACCCTCAGGACCTTTAAAAGAAATTAATGTATCAGTAATACTTTCAAGAATCTCTTCTTTATTCCCATCACTATCATAATCTTCTCTATCGATTACAAAAGTTGTAAATTCGGCAACTACGACTTCAAGATTACCTAAACCAGTATAGAGTTTTAATTCTTCCAATCCATTATTTAAGATATCATCAACAACATATAAATCAAACTTAATTGCCGAATGAATCTTAACATAATCAAATGCGTAACTAACTTTTAAATATTCTTCAACCTCATGCTTGGTTTCATCATCACTATTTTTGAAAACATTAATTGAAGTTCTTAAATTGCTAGTCAAACTTGTTGATTCTTTAGTATTAGTTGTTTCAAACTCTTTAAAAGATGCTAAACCTAATAGATTCTTTCCGTTTAATAGTGCATTATGTTTATTAAGGTTTTGCGTTGAATTTTCATTTTGATTATTAGAGCTGTTAATTTCTATATTTTTGTTTGGTAAACAAGAACTTAAAATGAATAGTGAGATTAAAACAAAACATATTTTCTTTAGTTTCATTAGGAACCCTCCTTCCTATCATTAATTAATATGGTTCAAAATCTATTACTATCAACATTTTTGGTTAAATATAAATCTAATGACTCTAAATAGTTAAAATTAGTGCTTCTACTACTGTTTTATTATTCGTATACAATTTATGCAACTAATTTTATGGTAATTATGTTTTAAGCTAACAGTAAGATTTGACGTATTTTTTTTACAAACCTCTTATATAATAACAATATGTACAGTTTAGTTTTTTTTAAGTGATTGAATTAAATCAAACCAGTTTGATATAATTTAATCAAGGAAGATAGTATCAAAAACAAAAATTAGGAGGGTAAAATATGTTTAAATGTGATGTGTGTTGTTTATTACTTAATGAAGAAGTTGACGTATGTCCTAGATGTGGAGCAAAAAAAGAACATATTAAAAAACTAGAAGCAGATCAAGAAAAGAAAGTAATTGCTGCGGACCGTACTAATACTTTACTTGCTTCACTTGTACGTATTTGTGATGAATTAAAGGTTGTTGCTGAAGAAGGTAAAGAAATTAATCTAGATCCGGGTTGCTACGGTGTCTTTACTTTCACTTTAGATAAACTTGATGAAATTAAAAGATACGCTAAAGCGGAAATTGAAGTTCATATTAACAGAAACAAGTGGTAATGAGTTAAGGCTACCTAATGGTAGTCTTTATTTTGGTTAAAATAAGATTGGTTGATTGAAAAGAAAAGGTAGTAATGCTACAATTATCTAGTGTCAAAGAAAAATAAAAGGTTGGTGTTATGATGACAAATTATGAAAAACTGGCTGAATTAATTTTCCCTAATATTAAAGAAACAATTGAAGATCTAGAAAATAAATATCCAAAAAGAGATTTACCTGAAGGAGCGATGGTAACTCGTTTTGCACCTTCTCCGACAGGTTTCCTACATACTGGTTCTTTATTTACTTCTTTAATTGCGTATCGTTTAGCTAAGCAAAGTAATGGTGTTTTTTATGTTAGACTTGAAGATACAGACCAAAAAAGAGAGGTTGAAGGTTCAGATAAAGAGTTAATTACTCAACTTGAGAAATTTGGTATTGTTAATGATGAAGGAATTACATCAAGTGGTACTCAAAAAGGTAATTATGGTCCTTATGTACAAAGTGAACGTCAACATATTTATCATGTTGTTATTAAACATATGATTAAGCACGGATTAGCTTATCCTTGTTTTTGTACGACTGAAGATTTAGATGAACAAAGAAAGATTCAAGAAGCTCAAAAGATTCGTCCAGGATATTATGGTGAATTTGCTATTTGTCGTAATATCACTCCTGAAGAAGCAATTAATCGTATTGAAAATAAAGAACAATTTGTGATTAGATTTAAATCAAATGGTAAACATGAAAACTATATAAAAGTTCATGACGAAATAAAAGGAACTTTAGAACTTTCAGAAAATGATTTAGATATTATCATTATGAAAAGTGATGGATTACCAACTTATCACTTTGCGCATCTAGTTGATGATCATTTTATGCATACAACTCATGTAACTAGAGGTGAAGAATGGTTACCTAGTTTACCGATTCATATGGAGTTATTCCAATCTATGAACTGGGAATTACCTAAATATGCTCATTTACCTGTTATTATGAAATTAGAAGATGGTAATAGACGTAAATTATCTAAACGTAAAGATGCAGAAGCTGCAGTATCATATTTCTTAGAACTTGGTTATCCTATTGATGGAATTTTAGAATATTTATTAACAATTGCTAATAGTGACTTTGAAGAATGGAGACTAGAAAATCCAACCTTAGACAAATATGAATTCAAATTAACATTTAATAAGATGGCTTTAGATGGAGCATTATTTGATTTAGATAAAGTTAGAAATATATGTAAAGAATACTTAAGTAAACTAACTAAAGAAGAAATATCTCGTCAAGTTAGTGAATGGGCAAAAATTCATGATCAAGAGTTATTAGATTTAATTAATCGCGATTATAACTATTTCATGGAAATTATGAATATTGAAAGAGAAAAAGATAAACCACGTAAAGACTTTGAAAAATATAGTGATGTTAAAGATAGTATTACATTCTTCTATGAAGATTACTTTGATGAAGTCTTAAAACAACCATTACCTTTTGATGAAAAAATTGATAAAGAAGTTATTGTTGAAGTCTTAAAAGGATATAAAGAACATCATAATACTGAATGTAGTGATGAAGAATGGTTTGCTAACTTAAAAGGATTAGCTACTAAATATGGCTTTGCTGCAGTAATGAAGGAATATAAGAAGAATCCTGAAAACTTTAAAGGTAATATAGCTCATTTTAGTGGAATAATTCGTGTTAGTGTTACTGGAAGAAATAGAACACCAAACCTATATGATATTTTAAAAATCTTAACGCCAAAGGTTGTTAAATCTAGAATTGATAAAGTTATTGCTATTTTACAATGACAGTTTTATTTAAATTTAAAGTACCAGCTTATCCTTGTGATAAGCTTTTTTCGTTAAGATAATTTCTCAATTATATATTTTAAATGTAAATTTGATTTTAGTGATAAAAAAGGTATAATAAAGTTAATAGTTAGTGTCATTAAGTAAATTAATTGATAAAGTTAATTTTGTAGTATGTATGATAAAAGGTAGAAAAATTCGAGCAAATATTAAATTGAGTCAGCGTAAACAATATTGTTCTATAGTTTTACGAAACCCTAAAAAATTGTTACTTAAGTCATATAAATATAAAAATAATTTTATTTTTCTAGAAAGGAATATATAAATTGGCTAAAACAAAAAGTTCAATCCGCGGAAAACAAGAAAAAAAGATAGTGGTAGTTAAAGGTTATACCAAAAAAGATGGTACAAAAGTAAAAGAACATCGCCGATCTACACCAAATTAGATTTATACTAATTCTTTATTTATATGACTTAAGTTTTTAAACTATTCTAAAACTAAACTTATCATGTGTTTACATTGTGCAGAGTCATTTTGTAAGTTTGTTTAATGGAGTGAGATTATGAGCCAAGGTATAATTGTAAGAAAAGAGGTATTTGACTGGGCTATAAAAGAATCTGGTTTACCTATAAATGTTATTGAAAAAAATAAAGTTTTATTTAACATAATTGAAAGGGTAAAGTATCCTACATTTAAGCAACTTATGGAAATAAGTAGATTCCTTAATGTTCCTTTTGGAATGTTTTTTTTAGAACGACCTCCTAGAGAAGATTATTTCCTTATGGAATTCAAAGAAATTTGCAATAAAGTTAATGGTAAGCTATCAAAAGACTTAAGAGATATAATTTTAGAAATGGATTATCGCAAGTCGTGGATGTCTGAATTTAAACAGAATAATGGATTTGATAAATTAGATCTTGTTAAAGGTAAAAAAATCTATAGTGTAGATGAAGGGGTAAAGGTATTAAAGGAAGTATTGAAAATTGATTATGATATTATAAAAGATAAGAATCCTAAAGATGTGTTTAAAATAGTTAGAGAAAGAATTGAAAGTTTAGGTGTATTAGTAATGATGAATAATTTTGTAGGCTCAAATACTCATCGGGTTCTAGATATAAATGAGTTTAGGGCATTTGTTTTAAATGATGAGTATGCTCCATTAATCTTTTTAAATAGTAATGATACTTATAGAGGAGTAATATTATCACTTCTGCATGAGTTTGTTTATCTTTTATTAGATAAGAACATTGATGATATTTTAGTTAGTTATGATGATTTTACTTATGAGGATGGATTCATTAATTTTATTGTTAAAGAGTTTTTAAATTTAATTGAAATAGATTATTCATTGAACAAAATCGAAAGTAGTAAGATTTGTAATAATACACTAAACTTAATGACTAAGGACTTTTATATTAGCGTTATTGAGCAAACAGAAAGCGGAAATATTACGTTTCCTGATGCTTTTAAATTAATAGGTGTTAATGCTAGGGGTTATGACAAAGTTAAAAAAGAGGTAGGGATGTAATATTTGCTACATAATTAATATTTGTCCTACCTCCTATAATTTGTTAAAATAATGATGAATTTTTATGATAAGAGGTAATTATAGTGAGATATTTATTTTTTGATATTGAATGTGTTCATGAAAAGAATGTACAATACATGCTTAGTTTTGGTTATGTCATAACTGATGAAGATTTTAATGTTATTGAAAAAGAAGATGTTTTAATTAATCCTAATTTACCTTTTTCATTAACAGATGTAGGTGTTCCTGTTTATTATTCAATAAGAGAAATCTTAAATAGTCCGATTTTTCCTGATGTTTATAACAAAATAAAAGAATTATTAGAGGATAAAAGTTATTATGTTATAGGTCATGCGATTATTAATGATGTTCAATATTTAATAGATGAATGTATTTCTTATGAACTTGATGGGTTTAATTTTGAGTATTATGATGCTCAATTAATTTATTGTTATTTAAATAATGAAACAAGAAGAGTATCATTAGATAATATTTTAGTTAGTTATGCCATTGAAAGATCTAATCTTCACCGTTCAGATGAAGATGCTTATCATACAATGATTTATTTAAAATCAATATGTAATCAAAAAGGAATGACTTTGAAGGATTTAATTAAAGATACTAAGGCTATACCTGGTGTAATTAAAGGAAAAGAAACGCTTGAACCTTTTATGTTAGGTTGGATTCATCCTTCATGTAATAGTATAGAATTTAAACAAATTGCTTTAAATGTAGGCTTAACTTACTTAACAAATTCTAATGGTGGTAAATTAAATGGTAAAACATTTGGTATCAATAGTAAAATCTTATATCATGATTTAAATTTTTCTTTATGGTTAATTAATCAAATATTAAGTAATGGTGGAAGTTTTTCATTAAGTTTAGATGTTGATTATTTTATTCATGAATATAATGATTGTCCATATCAAGAAAAACTATCAATTAATGAGTCTTGGTGTGGTGATTTTATTGATATTGAAGAACTATATAATTATTTAGGTATTAATGAAGAAGATGTAGAAACATTATCTAAAGATTATTTTGAAAGGTTAGTTAGTCAAGAAGTTAATATAAAATGATGAGGTGATTGAATGTTCAACTTTATTTTAAAAAGATTAGTCCCTATTCCTATAATTGAAGAATGCAAAAATGTCGTTTTTATTGGTCCTCATCCTGATGATATTGAAATAGGATGTGGAGCTTTTGTTAGTCTTTTAAAAAGAAAAGGTGCTAAAGTTACCTTTATTGTTGTGACTGATGGAGGATGCGGGATTGTTAAAGAATGTGATACGATTCCTTATTTAATTGAAGTTAGAAAGAAAGAGCAAGAAGAAGCATGTAAAGTTTTAAAGATTGATCATCTTCATATGCTTAATTTTCCTGATGGAGGAGAATACAATGAAAATGATGTAGCTAAAGAAATCGCTAAACTTCTTGTTTTATATAATCCGGATTTAGTGGTTGCTCCAGATCC
Organism: bacterium; assembly: GCA_012838555.1. Lineage (GTDB taxonomy): Bacteria > Bacillota_I > Bacilli_A > RFN20 > DUOZ01 > DUOZ01. Next base: position 13,875 of record DUOZ01000016.1, read on the forward strand.
AAATTTATTAAATGAGATACACCCAGATCATCTTCGTACTGGTAAGGCTGCTCAAAAAGGGTTCTTTTTATCGACTAATACCTTGGTTTTACAAAGAAATAATTTAGAAACCGATGGGAAGAATCATTCGCGAATTTTAGCTTATTATTATACTCATCGTCCGAATCAATATGTAAAAGTAAGCAAAGATGATGTTAAGAACATGTTTGAAGCAATTAAGAAACACCAAAGTCAGTTTCCACCTAATAGTGAAGAATATAAAGGCTTAAAAAGTTATTTAACTCTAAGGTTAAGAAGAATGGGAATGAAAAGATTTTCTAAATATGCGATGGGTTTCTTTGTGCTAGGTCCTGTTCACCAGCATTGTTTAAGTGAAGTGAATGAATGGTAGGTAATAATATGAATGAATATCAAAAGTGTTTAGATTATGTAAAATCTAAATTAGAAAGTGCTAAGCAAATTGAAATTAATGCTAATAAACTCAAAGTAAATTATAGACGTTTTGAACATATTAGAAGAGTTTATGGTTGGGTATGTCGTTTAATTAATGAAGAAGATGTTAAGGTTAATAATGAAAGAGCCTTAAAAATCGCGACCATTTTCCATGATGTAGGATATAGTATTGATAGTGATGAACATCATGCACTTTTAAGTGCTAGGATTACAAAAGGTTATTTAACTAATAATAATTATGATAAAGAATTTATTGATGAAGTTAACTATTTAATTTTAAATCATTCAAACAAGCATTTATTATATGAAAAAGATACAAATATCGATTTAATTTTATTGATGGAAGCAGATTTACTTGATGATACCGGTGCTTTAGGAATTATTTTAGATATTATGGTTGAACATGCAAAAAATCCTAATTGTGATTTTAAAGATTGTTATAAGCATATTTATGATTATTCTGTTAGGATAATGAAAGACAATCCAATGGTTACTAAAATAGCCTCGATGTATTGGGAAAAGAAGAAAAATCTTGTTAATGACTTTGTAAATCATTTAAAGGTCGATTTAGATATGTAATTAGTATACCTCTAGTTAGTATCCATACTATAATTTTTAATTTTTAGCACTCACGAGTTGACAGTGCTAAAATTCTGCGTATAATTATAGTTGGAAGGAGGAAGGTATATGTTAATTAAAAGAAGAAGTTTATTTCCAGACAGATTCTTTGATGATGATTTCTTTGATGACTTCTTTAACAGACCAATTAGAAGAAGGGGTCGTGGAATGGAAACGGATGTAAGAGAAGAAGATGGCAAATATTTAGTTGACATTAATCTTCCTGGATTTAATAAGGAAAATGTCACAGTAACTTTTGAAAAAGGTTATCTAAATATTGAAGCTAAAACGGAAATAGTTAATGAAGATAATAGAGAGAATTATCTTTTAAAAGAAAGATATTGCGGTGCTATGAGTCGTAGTTTCTATCTAGGTGAAGAAATTAATGAAGATGAGATCGAAGCTACATTCAAAAATGGAATATTAACGTTATCTATTCCTAAAAAAGAAGTTACACAAATCGAAAATAAGAAAATTATTGAAATCAAATAATAGGTATGAGGTTCCTTAAATGGAATCTCTTTTTTGTTTAAAAAAGGACTGTATGGGTAATAATTTTTGTGGAAGTAGAAAGGATGATTTAGATGATACCAGCTAGAAGAAATAACTTTGGCTTATCCTTATTTGAAGATTCTTTATTTAAAGATGTGTTTGCTTCACCTTTAACAAATTATAATCAACAAAATTGGATGCCGACTGATATTTTAGAAAAAAATGATCATATTGTAATTGAAATCGAAATGCCTGGGTTTAAAAAAGATGATATTACAGTAAGTGTTGAAAATGGTTATTTAACAGTAGATGCTAAAGTTCAATCAAATACAGATGAAACGGATACTAAAGGTATTTATTATCGTAAAGAAAGACGAAATGTAACAGAGTTAAGTCGAACTTTCTATATCGGTGAGGTAAAAGAAGATGAAATTACTGCTGCATATGTGAATGGTATCTTAATTCTTTCTTATCCAAATAGTCAGTATAAACAACCC
>DUOZ01000017.1 GCA_012838555.1 bacterium
ACCACCTACATCTAAAAAGGCACTTATTGAATATTTGATATCGACTAAAGCAGAATCTTCATCCATTTCTTCTAAAAACATATTAATTGCATCTTCCAAATCAGTTTCATGTGATTCATCAAACACTTTTACTTTTAACATATTATCACCTGATACTAATGTATCTAATTATTGATGTCGAAAACTAAAAAACTTTGCACTTAGGCAAAGTTTTTAGATTAAGAAACAACAATATTTACAATACGATTAGGTACAGTAATGATCTTACGAATTGTCTTACCACTTATATGATTTTGAACTGATTCAATTTCTAAAGCCGCTTCTTCTAATTCCTTAGCAGAGGCATCTTTATGAATTTTGAATGTTCCTCTTAATTTACCATTAACTTGAACTGCTATTTCAACTTGATCAAATTGAGCTTTTTCTTCATCATATTCTGGCCAACTAGCAAACACTAATGAATCTTCATTACCTAACATCTCATTTAATTCCTCACACATATGAGGAGCAAATGGGTTAAGCAACTTAATTAATACTTCATAATCTTTCTTAGTAATCTTATCTAATTTATTCATTTCATTGCTCAAAATCATTAATTTAGATATCGCAGTATTGAATTTCGTTAACTCAATATCATTACTTACTTCTTTAATGGTTATATGAATTAAATTTTCAATTTCAGGGGTATATGCATCTTCATTTACTATTTTTTCGAACAATTTATATACTCTTTCCAAGAAACGACGGCAACCTTTTACCCCTTTATCATTCCAAGGTGTAGGTTGTTCATAATCACCTATAAATAAGATATAAGTTCTTAATGTATCCGCACCATACTCTTCAATTATTGTCATAGGGTCAACGACATTACCTTTTGATTTTGACATTTTTTCTCCATCAGGTCCTAAAATTAACCCTTGAGCAGTTCTCTTTAGATATGGTTCTTTAGTTGGAACAACACCTAAGTCATAAAGGAAATGATTATAGAATCTTGAATAAATAAGGTGTCTAGTTACGTGTTCCATTCCACCATTATACCAATCAACAGGCATCCAATATTTTAATTTATCCATCGAAGCAAATTCTTTATCGTTATGTGGATCACAATATCTTAAGAAGTACCAACTTGAACCAGCCCATTGAGGCATTGTATCGGTTTCTCTTCTTGCTTTCTTACCACATTTAGGACATGTAGTTTCGACAAATTCTTTAATATTTGCTAGTGGTGATTCACCTGTAGATGAAGGTTGGAAATGACTAATATAAGGTAATTTAACTGGTAAATCTTCTTCATTTACAGTTAAAACACCACATTCATCACAATAAACAATTGGTATTGGTTCACCCCAATAACGTTGACGGTTAAAGGCCCAGTCTTGCATCTTATAGTTAATTGCTTTTTCACCAATTTGGTTTTCTTCTAAATATGCAATTATTTTATCTTGAGCTTCTTTAACAGACAACCCATTAATAAGATCAGAGTTTACCAAAGTTCCGTTTTCAATATCTGTATAAGCTTCTTTTGAAATATCTCCACCACTTATAACTTCTATAATATCTAACCCAAACTTTTTAGCAAAATCATAATCTCGTTCATCATGACCAGGAACAGCCATAATCGCACCTGTACCATAACCCATTAAAACATAATCAGCGATAAAGATTGGAATTTCTTTTCCACTTAGTGGATTAATTGCTTTAATACCTTTAATTAAAACACCAGTTTTTTCTTTATTTAAATTTAGTCTTTCAAATTCACTCTTTTTCTTAGCTTGTTCTTGATAATCTTTAATTTCATCTAAATTAGTAATTCTATCTTTTAAAGTATTAATTAAATCATGTTCAGGAGCGATAACCATAAATGTAACACCATAAATCGTATCTGCTCTAGTTGTAAAGACTCTTAATTTTTCATCACTATCTTTTATTTTAAAGTCAATATGAGCACCTACAGACTTACCAATCCAATTTTCTTGCTCTGCTATCATTCTTGGAAGGTAATTAACATCATTTAATCCTTTAAGCAATCTTTCAGCATACTTAGTAATTTTTAAGAACCAAACATCTTTTTCCATTTGAACAACATCATGATCACAACGGTCACATTTACCACCTTGTGATTCTTCATTAGCTAGAATGACTTTACAATTTGGACAGAAGTTAACATAAGTCTTATCACGATATGCTAAATCATGCTCATACATTTTCTTAAAGATCCATTGAGTCCATTTATAATAATTTTCATCAGTGGTATCTACAACACGGTCAAAATCAAAAGAGAATCCAGCTGCTTTTAGTTGTTTAGTAAAAGTCTTAATATTATCATCAGTTACTTTGCGTGGGTGAATACCTGTTTGAATTGCATAATTTTCTGTTGGCAAACCAAAAGCATCAAATCCGATTGGGAATAAAACATTATAACCTTCCATCCTTCTTTTTCTAGAGATTACTTCTAGTGAAGAATATGCCCTGACATGGCCAACATGCATACCAACCCCACTCGGATATGGAAATTCAATTAATGCAAAATATTTTTTCCTTGTCGAATCAAAATCAACTGCTTTAAACATCTTTTTACTATACCAATAGTCCTGCCACTTTTTTTCTATTGCTCTAGGATTATATTCTTTCATCTAAACTCCTCCTTACATAAAAAAATCGTTCCCCTGCAGGAACGGTTTAAACCGCGGTACCATCCTGATTCACAAAAATTGTGCACCTTAATTGCCGTTAACGCCGGTTTACGGTATAAGTTTTGCTTATACTGCTCCGAAACGAGTTCACTTAATCTCCCTATCAGTTTACACCAACCACTGACTCTCTATAAGTTTGAAATAAGTTACTACTTTTCTTCAACGCTTTATTTAAATTATAAATATTAATCATAGTTTGTCAATAAGTTAACATTTTATTCAGACTTTTTAATAAAACACTTTAATTGCCAAACTAACTTCCACACACAAACAGTCGCTTTTTAATATTATATGGAAGTTACCTTGGCAAACCTTACTATGGAATTTACTTTGGC
>DUOZ01000018.1 GCA_012838555.1 bacterium
CTGGGTGTTGCCACTTGGTTGACCTGCAATACGAGAAAACACACTACCATCAATAATTCCTCCACCAATTAACGAAATATTTGATGTATGATGAGAAACAAAACGAGCTTGAACCACCGCTCCATAATCAATAACGACTGTTTGATTTGATTTAATTTCAACAGTGTTATTTTTAATTAGATTATTATTAGAAGAATTATGTAAACCTGGTCCAAAATAAATAACATTTTCTTCATTTTTTAAGGAAGTATAGTCATCTTCAAATGACTTAACAAATAGATGAATAACATTACTTCGATCACCATTAATTTCAATAACATATGAACCAACATTAAATATCTCAAAGGTAAAAGTCTGATTTTTAATATCAGTAAAAGGTAAAATATTATAGTAAAGCGGCCTAATTACAGTATTATAGTTTAACTCATACTCTGTTTTAACCTCTATTGTAGCCCTACCCTCAAGTTGTATAATCGCAACATAATTAGGAATTCTATCTGGTGCTAAACCATTCCATCTTTGTGAGTTATTAACCATTACTTCATACAAATCAACACTCTCACCATTAATTTGCATTGTTACATCTTTTGCTATACTAACACCTTCTGGCGCACTATAAAGACCAACTTTTGATATTTTTTCATCACTTGTTTGACTTGAAACAAAAGATGATGTATCAGAAGAAACTAAAGAACTAGTAGAACTACTATTTTGACAGGAAACTATAAATAACATTATAAGTAATAGAATGACTAAAGTATTTTTAAATTTCATGGATATCACTCCAAGATAATTGTAACTTATTATTTTTTATCAATAAACACTAAATTACTGTAAAAACTAGGGTGAAAACTACATTTTAAGTGTTTTTGAACCAATTAATATATGTTAGTATATAGATACAAGGTATTACATAGTGATATAATAATGTTACTAAAAAGACAAGGAGGAGTTAAAATGCTTAAACAAGACAATTATAAAAACACAGCATATTTCCAAAGAAGATCAATACGCTCTTTTGTTGATAAAGAAGTTGAAGAGTGGAAAGTAAAAGCTATACTAGAGGCTTTCTTTAATACTCAAACAGCTAAAAATCAACAAGGCTGGGAAATAATTGTTATTAATGATAAGGAACTCATGCAAAAAATAAGAAAAGTTCACTATTATGGTAGAGCATTAGAAACATCACCTGTATGTTTTATTGTAACTAGTGTTCCTAATTATAATGAAGTGTTAAAATCCCCAAAAAGAATTGAACAAGATTTAGGAGCGGCTACACATCAAATCTGCTTAATGGCGAGAGATTTAGGTTTAGGAAGTGTTTGGTGTGGTGTTTATCCTACTGAAGATATAGAAAAACCGATTAAAGAAATTTTAAATATTCCTGAGGATGTCATGGTCTTTTCTTTAGTCGCTGTCGGTTATGGTGCTGAAGAAAAAGAGCCTAATGATAAGTTCTTCCCAGAAAAAGTACATTATAATGGATGGTAATATGTACAAAATCGGTCATGCTATAGATGTTCATAAATTTGCTAGTAATCGAAAACTATTTTTAGGTGGGGTTGAAATTCCTTATTCTCTAGGATTGCTAGGACATTCAGATGCTGATGTTTTACTTCATGCTATAACTGAGGCTATTATTGGAGCACTAGGTAAAGGTGACTTAGGAACTCATTTTCCTGACAATGATGAAAAATATAAAGATATTGATTCTAAATTATTACTTCAACATGTTCTTAAAATGATGAAGGAAGAAGGATATCAAATCGTTAATATTGATTCAAGTGTTTTATTAGAACAACCTCGACTATCTCCTTATATTGAAAGAATAAGAGAAACGATTGCAATTTTATGTAACACTGATACTAAAAATATTAATGTTAAAGCAGGTACGATGGAGAAAATGGGTTTTATTGGAAATAAGGAAGGGATTATGGCTATTGCTACCGTATTATTAAAAAAAGGTGATTAATATGAAATTTGAAAAATTAAATGAAAGAAAAGTTAGTCGTGATCCCATTTTAGGCTATATCAACATTGATTACAAGATTATCTGGGATTTACTAAATAGTAAAGAAATGCAACGCTTAAGAAGAATTCACCAACTAGGTGGAACTTTTCAAGTCTTTCCATCTGCTGAACATTCTAGGTTCACCCATTCTTTAGGTACATATGAAAATGCTCGAAGAATTGTCGAAGAAGTTAAAGATGTTAAAAACCTATTAAGTGAAGAAGATAAAGTAAAAGTTATGTGTGCAGCATTACTCCATGATATTGGGCATGGTCCATTTTCACATGCTTTTGAATCAATTCATCCAGTACATCATGAAAAGTATAGTGTTCAAATAATTGAAAAAAATAGTGAAGTTCATCAAATTTTAAAAAGAGTTAATCCAGACTTCCCAAATGATGTTTCTTCTATTATTAAGAAAACTAACGAAAATCCTTTATTATCACAAATTGTATCTTCGCAAATTGATGCTGATAGGATGGACTACTTACTTAGAGATGCCTATTTTACTGGAACCCCATATGGCTACTTTGATGTTGAAAGAATATTAAGAGTAATGAAAGTAACAAACAATATCATTACATTTAAATCTAGTGGTATTTCAGCGATAGAAAACTATGTTATGGGACGTTACCATATGTATAATCAGGTTTATTATCATCCAACATCAATTAGCTATGAAATAATAATTCTTAAATTTTTACACAGATTTAAAGAATTATATCTTAATAACTATAAGTTTAAACAAGTACCATCAATCCTTGTTCCATTCTTTATTAATGAAGACCTAGTAAGTAATGAAGAACATTTCTTATTAGATGAATCAACAATTATTCATTATGCTAAAAATGCGATGAATGAGGATGATTTAATTTTAAAAGATTTAGCAAGAAGATTACTAAATAGAGATCTATTTAAATATAAAGTAATCGACAATGAAGAAGAAATTGAAAAAATAAAACAAGAACGAATTAAAAATGGGTTTGACCCTAAATATTATTTACATCAAGAACGACCAGTTCAAGTTGTTTATAAAAAGTATGGACGTCAAGATATGACAGCAATCAATATATTGACTCCTAATGGTGAAATTAAAGAGTTAAATGAAGTATCCCTAGTCGTTAAAGCTTTATCGCAATCTCGTTATACCAATAAGGGAGAGTTAACTGTTTTCTTCCCACTAATTTAGCTTTAAAAGTTGGTCTAAATAAAGATAAACTTTAAGAATAAAATTACATGTATTTTATTTACATTTTGTTGCATAATTTAAATGTATGTGATATTATTTTTAAGCAACTTACTTTGGATAGAAACTATTCAAGGCGGAAGGAGAGATATTCATGAAAGAAAAAATTCACCCTAAATATAACAAAATTACGGTGACTTGCACTTCATGCGGTACAGAGTTTGAAACTGGTTCTACAAAATCAGCGATTCGTGTAGATACTTGCTCAAATTGTCATCCATTCTATACTGGAAAACAACGTTTTGTTAACGCTCAAGGCCGTGCTGAAATCTTCAAGAAGAAATACGGTTTAAAATAAGTTTATTAAGACTGTGAAATAACAGTCTTTTTTTATTATAAAAGACCCTTATATGGGTCTAATCATAAAAATTTTGATTGTAAACTTTGTTAGACTTCATTAACAATGGCTGGCCTACTACTTGACGATACGACAACATAGATGGGACTGTTATCGAATAAGCCTGTACATCATTTTTGTCGAAATCATGAGAATCTTTGATTGTAGGAATAGTATACTGATGTAGTGAAATCTCATAAAACCTTATATCATCATTAAAGAATTTATCACCCAAATTAACCACCTCAAAATTATTATCACTTTAAAATGTTTTTTTATTCTAAATTTATGATTAACTTTATTAGAAAGGGATAAATTAAACATGAAGGAGTGATTTGATGTTTAATAGAAAAAAAGATGTAGTTAATCCTGATACTACTATTGGAAAAAAAGTAAGAGAATATCAAAAAGATAATCCTTATGAATACGGAGTCGGATATTTTGATGAAGTAAAAAAACATGCTCAAAGTTATAATGTAGAGGCTGCTAGTGAACCAGAAGCAGTCGAAAACCAAAAGAAAGTCTTAGAAAATTATAAAAACGAACTAAAAAGGGATATCGCTGAAATAGACGCTCAATTAAAAAACTTAAGATAACAAAACAAGCTGTATTTTGCTTCAATACAGCTTCAGAGTGTTGACATAGAGGTGTGATGTAAATAGCTCACCCTCTTTTTTTCTGACTTTTTTAAATTATTGATAAAATTTAGAATAAATCTGCAAAAAAACAAAAATTTATTGGACAAATCTTTATTAGATTTATTCCATCTTGCCATCTTCTTTAAATTCCACTTGCAATTGGAGTAAAAATTGGAAACTGACCTTCATTTATTGAAGCTGCTCGCCCTAAACATGCAAAATTGATATATGATGAGTTGAATAATAAATTAAGGGAAGAAAAAATAAGAGTTGAAACTGGCTCTCTTATAACTATTTTATTTTGTTTTAAGTGCATATTTTCACCTACCATGAGTAAAAAGCCTGTAATTTTACAAGACTTCTTACAATTACTACTTAAATTTATTATGTAACTCAAATAATTTATCTAATGGTATCTTAGGTCTTCTATCTTCAGTAAAGACTCCATTCTTTTCTTGATGAACATCAGTTAATTGAGTCATACAGAAACCACGGATATCTTTTTGTTCATAAATAAATCTTAATTGATCTCCATACCTTTTTAAAAATGCTTCTTCATCTTTTACACTCTTGCCATAACCCCAGCCTGTTTCAGTATCTTTATCAAAGGCTATTCCGGCAAATTCGGAGAAAATTAATGGTTGATTTTGATAACGATAATCACCTGCAAAGAATTTTTTAAAGTCTTTAATGCAATAAGCATTTTCCCCATTTTTTATCTTTTTAATTCCACTATCTAATGTATCAAATAACTCCTCATAAGTATCAGAATAATTATGGAAGGTTATTAAATCACTAACAGTATGTTCCCATCCATCATTAGAAATGACAAAACGATCATCAACTATCTTTTTGATTAAATGATACATTTCCACTGTAAATTCCTGAATTTCTTTACTTTCTCTAATTTCATTAATCCCCCAAGACTCATTAAATAAAACATAAGCAATTATACAAGGATGAGAAAGATGTTCTTCTACCATTAAAGGCATTTGTTTGTAAAATTGACGGTTAACATCATAACTATAACCATGTGCTGAAGGACACTCTTGCCAAACATAAAGACCATATAAATCTAAGTAATAATATGCTATAGGAGATGCAATCTTTTCATGGATTCTTAACCCATTAAATCCGGCATCAATCATTAATTCAATATCTTTAATAATTTCTTCCTCTGTTGGAGTTGTTAACGTATCAAGATAATAACCTTGATCTAAAACTAACTTTAAATAAGTGTCTTCACCGTTAATATAAATACGTTTGTTTTCAGCATGGACATGAGTAAACCCTACATATGTTAAAACCTTATCACAAACTTCATCATTTTTGATTAATTCTAATAAGACATCATATAAATAAGGATTATTAAATGACCAAGCATTAATATCATCAAAAGTAATTAAAATTTCATCAACTGGATTTATTTCAAAAACCTTATTAACTACTTCTTTATCTTCTTTGTCACTAACTTTAACTTTTAGTTGAACTTTATCATCAGCAGTTGTCTTAACATTTAACTTCAACGTTTTATTTTTCGAATCAGCCTTTAAAGTAAACTTATCAATATGAGTCTTATTTAACTCCTCTAAATAAACATCACGAACAATTCCACTTGTTTCTGTATAAAAACAAGTAAATGAGTGCTTTCTCCAGCGTTGTTTACCCCTTATTTGGTCAATTCTCATTGTATCTTCTACACGTAAAGTAACCTTATTAATACCTAAATTCACATGAGGTGTTAAATCAACTGTAAATGCATTATATCCACCTTCATGGAATAAGACTTTTTTACCATTAACAAAAACTGTTGTTTTATAATCAACGCCTAAAAAGGTAATACGATTAACCTTTTCTAATGATTTAATGTTAATTTCTTTTTCATACCAGATTACATCACATTGTTTATCTGGTAAATTAATTTTACTTGCTACACTTTGATAAGGATAAGGAACATTAATTAAAAGATAGTCCTCAGGGAAATTAGTCTCATAATGTTTTTCTAATCCTTCATCATTTTCATCAAATACGAATTTCCATTCACCATTTAAAGATACATAGTTATCACGATAGCATTGTGGATTTGGATGCCCTTTGTGATAAGATTTTGTGTGTGTGATTTTTCTAATAGCTTCTAACATAACTTTAACTCCTATTCTATAAATCATTTACTTTCTTAAAATCAGGATAAATAGAGTAATAGTATTGTCAGTATAAGGATTATATGTGAAAAATTCAAAGATATTGTAGCAAATTATATTTAGGAATGCCAATATAACATATAATAATTCGTATAAACATTTATTATTCAAAATAAAACATAAATTTATTATAAAATAATTCATAACAACTTATTACTATAATTCAATAATAACTAATCTAATAAATCTACTACATCATTAAGAACAGTTATACATGTATCATAATCTACATCTTCATATAATAAATTTGTTGTTATATTTAAGAAGTCATGTTTATAAATATTTTTTTCAATTATCTCCATTAATTATTTTTTGATGTCTACATTTAAATTGGCTGATAAACAAAATTTATACTTGCTTCTTCCTGTTTTAACATTTTTAATTAATTCGATTAACTCATTTTTTGTTTTTTGTCGTAAACTATAGGTTTTATTTTATATAAATCATAGATATGCCTTGAATGCTCCTCTATTCTTTGTCCAAGATAATAATCACATATAGCAAATATTTTATCAACAAATGTACGTTCTATACTTTGTACTCTGATATTAAATGGTTTTAAATCAAACATTTCAATTATATTATTCTTATTTATTTCTATTAGATATTCCTGAATAATTGTACCTACTTGTTTCAACTGGAAAAGATTCAACTTGAAGAGCTATTTCTACTATAATATCCTCTTTTAATGAATTACTAGTGAAAGATTTACCATAATCAATTATGTATTTATTAAATTTGCGTCGACTACGTATTTCATCAAGATTCTTTATATTAAATCCTAGATCCATAGCCACATTTTGAACTGTTTTATTTATACTCTTTCTTATTTTATCTGATATCCTCAGAAAAACGATCAATAGCTTTATAAAATTTAGATAAAGATGTACCACCTTTAAAAATAAAATCACTATCCTTTTCTACTAATCTTTTCAAGAATAATGTGACAAAGTAATCTTTTTCTACAATAGCGCTACTTGTTTTCTTACTTCCACTAATTTCTTCAATTATATGTTTGAAATTTTCATTATTGTGTAAATTCATTAATAAGCCCACTTTCAAAGATTAATCTAATAACTTTACTAGAATATTTTGGTAGTAAATTAACAATATTTTTTTGATTAAAATCATTTTCTGTAATGTATTTTTTTAAGATATCATAATTTTCTTCTATTTGATACAACTTAATCATATTGAACATATCTAAAAACTGAAGAACTTTATAATTATCATTATCAATAAATACTTTGCCACGTCTTAAAATAACCTTCCTTCCATTTATATTAATAGTTCTTTTATTTGATTTTTCTTTATTTGTGGTGACTTCAATTACATTAGGAACTTGAGTTGTTAAACCCAATTTATTAAAAAAAGTTAAACCTGTATAATAACCAAAAATATTATTATCATTCATTATATACTTTTTAGTAATAACATCATCGAAGGAAAGAGTTGATTCACCTAAAATCGTTTTCTTGGGAAAATAATATATCCCGTTAACGTACCTTTTTATCTGATTTATTTTTACAAGTCTAGATAAACATTGACGAATATTATCATTTGATACTCATTTCATTTAAAAAAATTGGAGTATTCAAGCCATATTTTTCTTTTAAATAACTTACTAATTCCATTGGTGTCACTCCCTTTGACCTCCTTTATTATACATATATATATTTATTAAATCAATAATCCCTTATTTAATATATGATTGAAATAGTATTCATTATTATAACGATTGTTAGTCCCACCTCTAATGTTAATAGATAATATCATATGACTTTTTACCTTAAAGCATATTAATTTATAATAAATCAGGAAAAGGTTACAATATTAAATGTAAAATATATCAAAATCGGAAGTGAAGTAATGAAAAAACAACCTAACAAATTAATTTATGAAAAATCACCTTATCTTCTCCAGCATGCATATAATCCAATTAATTGGTATCCATGGGGAGATGAGGCTTTTAATAAAGCAAAAAGTGAAGATAAACCTATCTTCTTATCTATAGGATATAGTACATGTCATTGGTGTCATGTTATGGAACAAGAATCATTTAATGATTTAGAAGTAAGTAAAATCTTAAATGATCATTTTATTTCAATTAAAGTAGATCGAGAAGAACGGCCGGATATTGATCATATTTATATGGAATTTTGCCAGGCAATTAACGGTAATGGTGGATGGCCTTTAACTATTATCATGACACCTAACCAAAAGCCATTTTTTGCAGCTACTTATATTCCAAAAAAACGACGTGGTCGTTACGTTGGTCTTATTGAACTTCTATTTTATATTCATAATGAATGGATTCATAATAAACAAGAAATTATTAACTCTGCTGATTCAATAACAAATACTATTAAATCTCACCTTGAAGATAGTGAACCCATCGGAGTCTTAAGTGAAAACATCTCTCATATCGCCGTTAAAGAACTAGTTAATCAATTTGATCCACTTTATGGAGGATTTGGAACTGCTCCAAAATTTCCGACTCCACATAAATTACTATTTCTTTTAAGATATTATATTTTAAATAATAATAAAGAAGCTTTAAATATGGTTGAAAAAACATTAATACAAATGTATAAAGGCGGTATATTTGATCATATAGGTCATGGTTTTTCTAGATATTCAACTGATGAAAAATGGTTAATACCTCATTTTGAAAAAATGATGTATGACAATGCTTTATTAGGTATAACTTATCTAGAAGCTTTTTTAGCTACCTCAAATAAGTTATACAAAGACATCTTAGAAAAGCTTTTATTATTCTCAATTAGCGAGATGTATGCACCAAATCAAGGCTTTTATACAGCGATAGATGCCGATTCTGAACATGAAGAAGGAAAATATTATCTATGGAGTTATAATGAACTTCTAGAAATATTGACTAGTGATGAGTTTAATTATTTATCTAAATATTATAATGTAACGATGAATGGTAATTTTGAGAATAAGAATATCTTTAATTTATTACATCATGATACTCTCTTATTAGAAGGTGAAACATTAAAAGAAATAAGAAATAAATTATTAATCCATCGAGGTAAAAGAGTTCCACCATTAAAAGATGATAAGATTTTAACATCAATTAATGGTATGATGATTGCTCTGTTGTCTCTTAGTGGTCGTTATTTAAATGATGATAAATATATAAAAGTTGCTACTGATACAGCCGAATTTATTATTAATAAATTAATTAATGAAGAAGGTAAGTTATTATCTAGATACCGCGAAGGAGAAGCAAAGTACATCGGATATCTTGATGATTATGCTTATTTTACTTATGGTCTAATAGAACTATTTTTAGCTACTTCTAATGAAAGATATTTAGATTATGCTATAAAATTAACAGATGATTTAATAAATAATTATTACGATAAAGAAAATGGAGGTTTCTTCTTAACTTCAAAAGATAGCGATGAATTAATAATGAGAGTTAAAGAATTTTATGATGGAGCGATTCCTTCAGGGAATTCAATAACGACATTTAACTTATATCGATTAGGTTTAATTAGTGATAATTATCATTATGATGAAATAGCTGCTAAGCAATTTAGTGTTATTTCATCTAAAATCGAGTCTACTCCATCTAATTACTTACATTTAATTTCAACATATTTCATTAAAACTCATTCTTATAATAAAATAGTTTTAATTTATGAAGACGAAAAGCAAAACTTCTTTAACATTAAAGAATTACTACATAAAAAATATCAACCTTTTACAGAAGTAATAATTTTAAAGAAAGATAACATTAAGAACAGTAAATATTTTTCCTATTATGTAACTAATGATGAGTTTACATTACACTTTTGTGAAAACAATGTCTGCATTGAACCTTTAACAAATTATGAAGATATTATCGATTTT
Source organism: bacterium (assembly GCA_012838555.1). Lineage (GTDB taxonomy): Bacteria > Bacillota_I > Bacilli_A > RFN20 > DUOZ01 > DUOZ01. The sequence goes on from DUOZ01000018.1 coordinate 10,313, forward strand.
TTAAGTAATTAATTAGTTTTTTATCACCTTTTTAACAATTGACTAAAAAATCAATGTGTATTAATATTTAGTTAGTTAAGGAAGGTGTCAAAATGAAAGTAATAAAAGTAGGGGCTGTTTGGTGTCCAGGATGTCACATAATGAAACCTAGATGGGAAGAAGTCGAAACAATTTATCCCGATTTAGAAACAGAATACTATGATTATGATGAATACGAAGATATGTTAGTTGAAAAATACAAAATTGATGATACTTTACCAGTAGCAATCTTTCTTGATAAAAATAATAATGAACTTGAAAGATTAGTCGGTATCGTTACTAAAAAAGAGATTATTCAATTGGTGGAAGAATACCATGAAAAATAATTTGATTAAAAAAACATTTATCTTTTTATCAATTTTATTATCTTTTATTTTAATTACACCTAGAAACATTGAGGCAAAAGAAAATAACTTCGTTAACATCTATGTTTTTTATAATGCTGATTGTTTAGAATGTAAAAAAGAATTAACTTATTTAGAAGATACCTTTACAGTTAAATACGGAAATAAAGTCAATATTTACAAATATGAAATCTATTATGATGAAATAAATGAAGAAAAATTTAATTATATTAGAACAAATATTATCGAAATAGAAGGCAATAGTGTTCCTTACACAATTATTGGAAACACTACTTTTTCTGGTTATAACGATACTATTAGAATCGAAATAGAAAAAGCTTTTAACTATTATCTTAAAAATACTTTTAATGATAAGGTTGGAACTTATTTAGGTGTAGAAATTCCAGACTTTGAAGATGGGATGGAGGATAATGTTTATACACCTAATTATGAAGAGATTGATCTTCCTATTATTGGTAAGATTAATATCAAAGAAGTATCATTACCAATTATATCGATTATTTTAGGATTAATTGATGGATTTAATCCTTGTGCAATGTGGGTATTATTATTTTTAATATCTATGTTATTAAATATGAAAGACCGTAAAAAGATGTGGATACTAGGTATTACTTTTTTAGTAGTATCAGCATTAGTTTATTTATTAATGATGATATTTTGGTTAAATATTGTCATATCAGTATCTACAATTATTTGGGTTAGATTATTGATAGGTTTAGTAGCTGTTATAGGAGGGAGTTATAACTTATATAAATGTTACAAAAATAGAAAAAATGAAGGTTGTACGATTGTTGATAAAACAAAAAGAAAAAGAATCTTTGATCGCATAAAAGTTATTACTTCAGAAAACACCAACTTTATTCTTGCATTATTATTAATGGCTTTACTTGCTATTAGTGTTAATGTCGTTGAGTTAGCTTGTAGTGCGGGGTTACCTTTAATCTTTACCCATATTATTGCAATGAATAATGATGTATTTATATTAAATGTTTTATATTTTGGACTTTATATTTTATTCTTTTTAATTGATGACTTAATTGTCTTTTTCATCGCAATGACAACTTTAAAAATAACAGGTATTTCTACAAAATACGGGAAGATTTCACAATTAATCGGTGGTACAATTTTAATATTAATTGGATTATTACTAATTTTCAAACCAGGATGGTTAACATTTAACTTATAGGAGGTATTAATATGAAAAACTTTAGATATCACAACTATACAGAGATTATTTTTGGTAAAGACAGCGAAAATGAAGTAGGAATTCACATTAAAAAATATGCTTCAAAAATCTTACTTCACTATGGTGGAGGAAGTATTAAAAAAAGCGGACTTTATGATCGTGTTAAAAGTGCTTTAGAAAAAGAAAATATTGAAGTTATCGAACTAGGAGGAGTTAAACCTAATCCTAGACTTTCTTTAGTTAAAGAAGGAATTAAACTTTGTAAAGAACATAACATTGATTTTATTCTTGCTGTTGGTGGAGGAAGTGTTATTGATTCAAGTAAGGCAATCGCTATAGGAGCTAATTATGATGGTGATGTTTGGGATTTCTTTATGGGTAAAAAGATTGAACATGAACCATTAAAACTAGGGGTTATCTTAACAATTCCTGCAGCAGGAAGCGAATCTAGTGTATCTTGTGTTATAACTAATGAAGAAACACTTATTAAAAAAGGTGTGAATTCACCATTAATACGTCCAATGTTTGCAATTATGAATCCTGAACTAACATTCACCTTACCTAAATATCAAACTGCATGTGGTATTGTTGATATGTTCTGTCACATCTTAGAAAGATACTTTACTAATGAATTACATGTAGATGTTACTGATGGATTATGTGAAGGCTTAATGAAAGCTATTATTAAAAATGCAGAACGCATCTTAAAAGAGCCGAATAATTATGAAATTAGAGCAGAAATAATGCTTGCTGGTTTAATTGCTCATAATGGTAGTTTAGATTTAGGTAGAGTAGGAGACTGGGCTTCTCATAATATGGAGCATGAATTAAGTGCTATTTATGATATCGCTCATGGAGCAGGATTAGCTATTACTACTCCTGCTTGGGCTAAATATGTTTATAAGCATAATATCCCACGTTTTGTAAGATTTGCCAACCAAGTTTTCAATGTTGAAGTTAATCCATTTAACTTAGAAGAAACAGCTTTAAAAGGTATAGAGGAATTAGAAAAATTCTTTAGAAGTCTTGATTTACCTACTAGATTAAGTGAAGTAAGTGAAATTAAAGCTGATGATGAATTATTTAAATTAATGGCACAAAAAATTGTTGAAACCTATGGTACGATCGGTCGCTTTGTCACATTAGAATTTGATGACATTGTTTCTATCTATCGTTTAGCAAAATAAATACTAACTTAAAGGAGCTACAGAAACTAGCTTCTTTTTTATTCTTTTTCTACTTTAAAAGGCTGTTTTCACAGCCTTATAAAACAATCGTTTCTTTACAATTTAAGATTTTAACATTACAGAATTTTCTAGCTTCTTCAGCAAATTTATCAACATCTGCTCTAATTAATGGAAATGTATCATAGTGCATTGGTATAACTAGACTAGGTCTAATCATTTTAACTGCTTTAATTGCATCATCAACATCCATCGTATAATTACCTCCAATAGGTAATAAAGCAACATCAATCGATTCATCCTCTAATAACTTCATATCCATCATTAATCCTGTATCACCAGCATGATAGATTTTGTTTCCTTCACTATGAATTAAAAATCCACATGGTGGTCCTGCATAGATAATCTCACCATTTTCCGTAATACTACTTGAGTGAGTTGCATTTACCATTTTTACTTTTCCAAATGTGAAATCAAATGAACCCCCAATTTGCATTGGATGAATTTGTACTCCTTTTTTAGAAAGATAATGTCCTAATTCAGGATTACAAATTACAACTGCATCATACTTTAATGCTAAATCGACTGTTTCTCCAAGGTGGTCAGCATGACCATGTGTTACAAAAATATAATTCAACCCATTTCCATTTAAATCAGGCTTAACACTTGGAAAGAATGGGTCAATTAAGGCTGTAACACCATTACCCTCGATTAAAAATGCCGAGTGGCCAAAATAAGTTAATCTCATTATTTTCGTCCTCCACTGTCTATATTACCATATTCACGTTTGTTATTAAAGCGTTTACATTTTAATCTATTAAATGTAAAATGTTTATATTACTCAAAACATAAATTAGCTATTAATTATCTTATCCATGACAAAATAAGCACAGACAAGACCCGCATTAGATGGAACAAGAATAATACTAGAAGGTGGTATTCTTTCTTTTCTTGTTGTTCCGCTTTCGTTAATAATTTGATTTTGTTTGATTGGGATTTCTTTAGAAAAAACAACATTAATTTTAGAAAGGTCATAGCCTTCTTTTCTAGCTAGATTCCTCAATATTTTACAAATAGGGTCAACTGAAGTTTTATCTAGGGTTGTTAATTCTATTTCTAATGGATTAATCTTATTAGCCATGCCACAACAACTAACAAAAGTAATATTTCGATCTAAACAAGTTTTAATTAATGACCATTTGGGTGTTATTGTATCAATCGCATCAATAACAAAATCCGGCTTATATTTATCAAACAAATAGGTTTTACTTTCATCAAAAAATTCATCAATCCCATCTACTTTAATATTTGGATTAATATCTTTTAATCTTTCTTTAAAGATATCAACTTTAGATTCTCCTAGAGTTGATTCTAAAGCAATAATCTGACGGTTTAAATTAGAAAGATCAACTTTATCTTTATCACATATAATTAGGTGACCAACTCCTAATCGTGCTAAGGCTTCAACAGCATATCCACCAACACCGCCTAAACCAAAGACCATTACTTTAGTTTTATTTAATTTTTCAACAACATCTTTGCCAAGTAATAATTCATTTCTAATAAAACGATGACTCATAATTTAAAATACTCCCTAACAATTCTTGAAGATTCTTTGATTGTTTCATTAAAGTTTTCTGGATTTGATTTAACCCATTTAACATCAACTTGATTTCTAAACCAAGTAAATTGTCTTTTCGCATATCTTCTAGTAACTTTTTTTAATTCTTCTAATGCTTCTTCTAAGGTAACTTTACCTTCTAAATAAGGTATTAATTCTTTATATCCAATCGATTGAACAGCTGTTATTTTTTCATTTTTTAATTCATATATTCTTTTTGTTTCTTCAATTAATCCTTGTTCAATTTGTTGTTCAACTCTTTGATTAATTCTTTCATAAAGTTGTTCTCTATCCATATATAAACCTATAAATAGAGCATTATAAAGTGGTTTATGTTCTTGGCTTGCAATTATTTCTGACTTTGTTTTACCACTTGAATAATAGATTTCTAGCGCTCTTAAAACACGTCTTCTATTATTTGGATGAAGAATTTTTGCTGATTCAGGATCTATTTTAACCAATTCTTCATATAACTCTTCATTTGAATAATCTTGATACTTCTCCATTTGTTTAGGATTATATGAAGGAGACATACTAAAATCATAATCATAAATTGCAGCTTTATGATATAAACCAGTACCTCCAACAATAATAGGCAGTTTGTTTTTGCTAGTTATTTCATCTATTAGTAATCGACAATCATGTTGAAAATCTGAAACACTATATTTTTCATCAACATTACGAATATCTAATAAATGATGAGGAACACCTTTTTGTTCTTCTTTAGTGATTTTAGCCGTTCCGATATCTAAACCTTTATATACTTGCATTGAATCGCCACTTATAATTTCACCATTAAAGCGCAAGGCAAGTTCAACGCCTAAAGTTGATTTTCCAACTGCTGTTGGACCAACAATTACTAATACTTTCTTCATAATCACCCAACTCTTCTAAATGTTTTTTCAATACTATATTTAGAATAAAAAATCATCGTAGGTCGTCCATGAGGACAACTATTAGGATTCTTACATTTACCAAGTCTGATTAATAATGTCTGCATTTCTTCCATTGTTAATGATTTATTAGCTTTCAAAGATGCTTTGCATGCTAAAGTCATGACTGCTTCTTCAATTAATAAAACACTTTTAGGATTTTTCTTTAAAACATAATCAATCATATCTTCACAATAGGTTTTAACATCAATATTCCCCATCCAAGAAGGAACTTCACTTATTCTTATCGCATTGTTACCAAAAAGTTCGGCTTTAATACCAATTGACTCTAGTAGATTAAGTCTTTCCTTTAGTAAATTAATATCAGAAATTGATAACTCTATAATTAAAGGTATCAAAAGTGGTGTTATATAACGATTATCACTAATTACCTTCGAATAATATTCATAATTAATTCTTTCCATCGCTGCATGTTGGTCAATTAAATAAAAACCATCATCACTAGATGCAATTATATAACTTCCATGCATTTGACCAATAACAGTTAATTTATTTAAAAATGACTCTACATTTTCTTCTTCGTTTTCAATAATTATTTCATTATAAGAAGGTTCTTTGACTTCTTTAATTACTTGTTCGATTTTTTCTTGTAACACTTCATTATTTACTTCTTCATTTTTAATATCACTTGATTCATTACTTACAACTTCATCAATATTAACTTCATCTTTATCTTCTAAAGTCCATTCTTTTTTAACTAGCGGTATATCTTCTTTATAAGAAGAAGTAATAGGTTCTTTAACCTCTAAGTTTAGTTTAGGTTGAATGATTTTAACATTAACTTGTTTAGTTACACTTTTAACATTCATAACTAAAGATGATAATTTTTCTTTAACACCTTCTTTAATCAAACTAATTAATGATTCTTCTTTTGATAATCTTACTTCATGTTTTGCAGGGTGAACATTAACATCGATTAAAGTTGGATCAGTATCAATTTTAAGTACACAAATTGGATACCTATCAACAGGAATAAAAGTTTTATATGCATCAATAATGGCATTGATGGCACTATTCATTCTAATTGGACGTCCATTTAATAAAATCGTCATATAATAGCGATTAGCTTTAGTTAATCCAATCTTACTAATATATCCATTAATAGTAAAATCATCATTTTCTAATTCAATACTTGTCATTTGTTTAGCACTTTCTAAACCATAAATACTAGCAATAATATCAATCAGCTTGTTATTTCCTGAAGTTTGAAAAGTAGTTCTTCCATCAATAGTTAGACTAAAGGCAATATTAGGATGTGCTAGGGCTAGTTTTGTTATAACGTCTTGAATATTAGCAACTTCAGTATAATCACTTTTAAGATGCTTTAATCTAGCAGGAGTATTATAAAATAAATCTTCAACTTTAATAATCGTTCCTTTTCTAGCGCTTGTATAACTAACTTCTAATTCTTCATTAGGATGAGAAACAACTTTAGTACCAACATCACCAGTTGAAGTTTCAAGTGTTAACTTTGAAACGGAACTAATTGATGGTAATGCTTCTCCTCTAAACCCTAATGATTCAATATAAAACAAACTATGTTGGTCAAAAATCTTACTTGTAGCATGTCTTTTAAATGCTAAAATAGCATCCTCTTTATCCATGCCTACTCCATCATCTTGAACAATAATTGATTCTCTACCAGCCTTATTAATAAAGACTTCGATTTTAGTTGATTGAGCATCAATTGAGTTTTCTACTAATTCTTTTACCACACTTGCAGGTCTTTCAACAACTTCACCAGCTGCAATCATATTTGCAAGTGTTTGGTCCATGATTCTAATTTTACTCATACTCAACCTCCTTACATCTTCTTCACTTTTTGATGAAGATCATATAAAAAATTAAGAGCTTCTAAAGGAGATAATGTTAAAGGATCAACCTCTTTTAAAGTTTTTATTAATAAAGAATCATCATTTCTTTCCTTTTCAACAACTTTAATCGGTGTAACATTAACTTTCCTTTGTTCTAACTCATTCAAGATATCATTCGCTCTAACTAATAATTTTTCAGGTAAATTCGCAAGTCTAGCCACATTAATACCATATGACTTATTAGAAGAACCTTTTTTAACTTTATATAAAAAGGTAATTTGATTATTTTCTTCAAAGACTTCCACATGGATATTAATAACACCATTTAAACTTTCTTCAAGTTTAGTTAATTCATGGTAATGTGTTGAAAATAATGTTTTAGCTTTTACATTAACACTAATATACTCAATGATTGCTTGGGCTAAAGCCATACCATCATAAGTTGATGTTCCTCTACCTAATTCATCAAAAATAATTAAGGATTTCTCGGTTGCATTTTTTAAAGCGTTATTGGCTTCAATCATTTCAACCATGAATGTAGATTGACCTGAAACTAAATCATCACTAGCACCTATTCTAGTATAAATACCATCAACTAAACATAATGAGGCACTTTTTGCTGGTATAAAACAACCCATCTGAGCTAAAACAACACTAATGCCTACTTGTCTCATAAAGGTGGATTTACCACCCATATTAGGTCCTGTTATTAATAAAACATAATTATCATTATCTAAATAAACATCATTACTAACATAAACATTTCGGTTCATTACCTTTTCAATAACCGGATGTCTACCTTCTTTAATATCAATAATACCTTCATTATTAAATGTTGGTCTTACATATTGATTATCAATAGAAACTTGGCTTAATGAACGAACAACATCAATTAAAGCAAGAATATCTGCTAAAGATTGAATTTTCAAAGTCCACTTTTTAATTTCTTCTCTAATACTGTTAAATATTTCATATTCTAGCTTAACAATTTTTTCTTCAGCTTGAAGAACTAAGGCTTCTTTTTCTTTTAATTCAGGCGTTATGTAACGTTCTGAATTCGTTAAAGTTTGTTTTCTTTCATATCCATATTCATCTTTAATTAATGAAGTCGCACCTTTACTAACTTCAATATAAAAACCAAAAACCTTATTAAAACCAACTCTTAATGTTTTAATACCTGTTCGTTCTCTTTCCTTTATTTCCAAGTTAGAAATCCACTCTTTTCCGCCTTCACTTAAAGAGTAGAGTTCATCTAAATCTTTATTAAATCCACGCTTAATTAATCCACCTTCTTTAATACTTAAAGGAGGATTATCAACGATAGAATTTTCAATAAGATTTACAATATCATCTAAAGTATCAACTTTGTTAGCTAAATCAATTAAAACATCTATCTCACTATTAAGTAAGACTTGTTTAATATTTGGAACCGCCTTTAAAGAATTACTAAGTTGGATTAAATCTTTTCCATTAGCATTTCCATATCCAATTCTAGCGATAATTCGCGGTAAATCATATACTTCTTTTAAATTATTCTCAATCTCTTTTCTAACAATAAAAGAATCATTAAATGCTTCAATTAAATCTAATCGATAATTAATCTTTTCTAGATCATATAAAGGTTTAACAATCCAATTTTTAATGAGCCTTCCACCCATCGCCGTCTTTGTTTTATCTAACACCCATAAAAGTGAACCATATCTGTCCTCACTTCTAATCGTTCTTGTTAATTCTAAATTCATTCTAGTATAAGAATCCATATTTAAAAATTGATTGGTTTTAACAATACTAGCTTTCTTGATATAATCTAAGTTTCTTTTTTGGGTATTAACTAAATAATTGATTAAACGTACAATTGTACGCATTTGTCTAATATCTTTTATATCTTCTAAGATAGCATTATAGTCTAATGTAACTTCATCATTATCTTCATAAGATACAATTATTGATTTTCTAAGTGTTAATGATGAAAAGGAATTTTTATCAAAGGTACTAGAAATAACAATTTCACTAACATCTAGTGCATCAAGTTCACTAACTAAACGGTCTTCATCTTTTTCTAGATTCATTACACCTAGTTCACCTGTAGATAAATCACAATAAGCAATGATATAAAATGAACCACTAACATCAACACTTGCTATATAGTTATTACTACTTTCTTCTAAACCAACACTAATTAAGGTACCAGGTGTTATAACTTGAACAACATCTCGTTTAACAATACCTTTCGCTAAAGCAGGATCTTCTAACTGCTCTACAATTGCAACTTTATAGCCCTTCTTAACTAATTTTTCTAAATATGAGTTAACAGCATGATAAGGAACACCACACATTGGAACTCTTTCTTTTGCTCCGGCATCTCTACCTGTTAAAACTAATTCTAATTCTTTTGATGCTGTCTTAGCATCTTCAAAAAATAATTCATAAAAATCGCCCAGGCGATAAAATACTAATGCATCTTGATAATCCTTTTTTATTTCTAAATATTGCATCATCATTGGTGTATATGGTGCTTTTTCTTTCATTACTGCTCAACTCCTAATTAAACATAAACATTATAACATTTATAAATTAAACTAGACAATTAATAGCAAAAAGGAGCAATAAAATTAAAGTTTCTGTTAACTTAGAAAAATGATTAATAACGTTTTAAGTTATGATAAATGCATTAAAAAGGCTTAACCATGATTTAAAATCACAATTAAGCCTTTAATCTTATACTCTATTTAACTTCTTATCTGCCGATGAAATAGATTTCTTGAACATTAACTTTACTACCTAATAGTTCAAATTCTACTTTGACATATCTAGCATTGCTATTAATCCAAGCATCTAAGTATCCTGCAGTGCTTTGATACCAAACATCTGATACAACTTCAACATATGTTTCACCATCTTCTGAAACTAAAACTTTATAAGTAGATGGAACATTACTAGCACTATTGCAATAGATTAATAGACGTTCTAAATCAACAACTTCACCTAAATCAACTACAAAGTAAGGTTTCTCATTATCTGACTTTAAGCCTTCCCAAGTATTCGAACTTGTTGTTGAGCCATCGATTAATTTTTCCTTACCATTATCAGTTGAAGCTTCAACTACCTCTTGTGGTTTAACTTCGACTAATTTTTCAAATGTAGCGATTTGAGCAAGCGTTGCATCTCTTAAACTATTAATCTTACCAGCAGTATCAGTTAATTCTAGATCAAATAATTCTTCTAGATAGTTAGCAAGAATAGCATTAATTGCCTCATTATCTTCTTTAGAATAAGAAGCAAAGTGATATGTACTACTAGTTGGTGAATAGTTATATGCAATGACTGAAGTTATCGCACTCATCCTACTGCTCATTAACGGATCAGCAAATTTAATTTCATTAGAAGTAGCGGATTCTGTTTCAAATTGAACATAGAATGGATTTCCATTTAAGTCATACATTTGAATCTTAAACTCTGCAAAAGTGAATGTTGATAAATCACCTAAAGCATCTGCTTGAATCCAAGCTCCATAATTCTTCTTCCATGTGTAAGCAGGGACTTCAATATCATTGATATAAAGTTTACACTTAGTATAATCAACTTGGAAACCACCGTTATCACCGTAAACACGATAATGACCAAAGAAATCATCAGCAAATTTAAGAACTAGTCTAGATTCGCTTTGTCTATAAACATAGCCATATAAATAGACTCTCTTACCTTCCATTTTCACTGATGGAGTTGTAGGTGCTTCATAAGTAAATTCAATTTCCTCAGAACTACTTGAAGCATAACCTTCACGAAGAGCTACTAATTTAACCATATAAGTAGTGGAGTCTACTAGATTGGTTGTATCAAACTTGCCACCAAAGACTACATCTTCAATTGTTATAGTAGTTATACCATCATTAAAGACTAGATTATAAACAACATTATCTAAGTCAGGATTATTATCCATGAAATAGATTCTACCGTTTTCAATATAGACATCACTAGGCGCTTCTAATTTAGCCATTTCAGTAACAGTAATTGTAATTCCTTCACTTTCTAGTGATGAACTATTATGAACATAATCTCCTAGAGCAATTAGTTTTAATGTATAGTCTCCTAGAGGTAAACCAATAATATCAAAACTTAAAGTTCCTCCAGAAGTATTGCTAGGATTAGAAATATTAGCAATCGTTTTAACTAATTCTTCACCTTGATAGATATTAGCAATAAAGCTAACAGCATTCCAAGCTGGAGTTAAAGTTTCATCAGCATTTTGTGTATATGAAACATAAATGGTTTTTCCAACATTATCATTAACATCATATTCTAAACCACTTACTGCTGATAATCTTGGTAAAACAACATCTTCACCATAAACTTGGAACTCTCTAAAGCCATATCCATAGATTTTAGAACGTTTAATACCAACAAATTGGATATAACGAGCATTAACACTTTCTTCTAAACAAATCTTATTGAATAGATTTTCAGAATATAAAGTTTGACCATTAACGACATAAATAGCATCCCAATTAACTCCATCAAGTGATACTTCAACTTTAAAGGAGTCAGCATAGTTATTAATAGTACCCCAATAAATTCTTGCAGCTTTAACACTCTTAACAGCACCAAAGTCAATTCTAACAACTAGGTCATCTAATGGATTTGCATTAGAATCTTGGAAGATTCCAGTGTCTCTACTTCCATCATTGACAAGTTCAGGAGTACCTTGATTATATGAAGTTGAATTAGTCCAGACAGTTCCACCTACGGCAACATTTTCTAATTCTAATGGATTATCACCATCTAGATTTAGTGCTTCAAAACGATCAATATGTTTACCATAAGCAGTACGCTTAGTATTTCTAAATGTAATAAACTCATCTAGAATTTCATCTTCATTATAACCATCGAAAGTTAATAATAAATCGTCAATTTTTGCTAATAATTCATTTTGCTCTTGCTCTTCGTATAAAGAAGCGTCATATGAATTTAATAATAATTCTTTAAGTGCTTCTCTTTGAGCCGGTGTTACAAATTGTTTTAGATAAACACCAAACAAATCTTTTAATTCTTGAGCATTACTTCCATCAAATTCTGCAACTAAATCATCAATTTTAGCATTTATTAATGCTAGTGATGGTTCATCATAATCAAATTCTTCTTCATTTCTATCCCCCTTAAAATGTAAACGCATTTATTTAAATATTAACTTATATTGAAAACGTTTTCGATGTTTTAATTTATATTAATATCGTATGATATTATTTATAACATATCGTTTTGTTTATTGTTTCACAAGCAAAAAGTATTTAAAAATGTTCTAAGTTATAAAAGAAAAGAGTTGGAGATATTTTTTTATATTTCCAACTCTTAAGGGTTATTCATAAATGATAATAGATTGAATTCTAGTATTTATAATTCTATCTTCAAAATAAGGTTTAGCCATACCTGGTACAGTGAATTCAATTTGGGTGTGTACTATTAATTCACTAGATAAATCATTAGCATTATTAAGCGCTTGAACTAATGCTTCTGCTTTTTCTTCTATATTAGCTAGTGTCGCATTTTCAAAATCTTCTATTGCATCTACCACAGCAGTTAAATCATTTCGGGTTTCCACAAATGATGTATTAATATCAAAGACCGATTTATTTAAGGTTCTATTTTCATTTATTCTTTGAACAAAACTTGGCAAGACTGAAACTACTAATTCTTTATCATATGTTGAAGTATCATCAAAGACACCAAATTCACCAATTAAAGTTCTAATTCCATTTCGATCATTAGGATTAATATTTCGATCTTTAAATTCTAATAACTTATTAAATGTGAATGCTTGCTTTTCACCTAGTTTTGATTTATCAAATTCATAAGAAGCATCTAATTCTTCCATATAGTTATTTAATTCATTAATCATAACTTTAGATACTAGATTGGTCACTCTAACTTTAGCAAATAAGTTATCAATTGTTACAGCATTTAGGTCTTCTATTGATGTATTAGATACAAATTCATTATCTAAAAATCTTAAAGCCTCAATTTCTTTATTCCAATCAATGTCTTCTAAATCAAATTCAGTTACAGTTATTTCTCTAGAAGAACCTAAATATAAATTAATTTGACTTTCAATTAATGAAGGTAAAACCGGTTTTAATAATTTAGATGAACTAATAAGATTTAGATTAGATGCTACTATCGTGTCCTCACCTGTCATTAAATCACTTTGACTAAAGAAAATATTAATGATATCACCTAGTCTAGATAGTTCATTTTCATCATTATATAAAGCATCATAATCAAGATTTTCATCCGCATCATCTCCAAGTAAATCAAGAACAAAGTCTTGACTTGCTATAGTTTTTACTAAATTTTCTAAAGCTCTAGGTTTTATAATTGTAGGTTTAATACTAACTTCACTTAAAGTACCATCCTCATGATATTCATTGATGGTAATATCTTGTTTTGAACTAGCATTATTTTCTAAATCTCTAATTATTTCTAAGATTGGGACAAAACTATTATCACTAAATTCAATACCACTACTACCAAGTAGATTAAAGATTTCAATAATACCTTTAACTTGTTCTTCAAAATATACTGTATCATTTTTAATATCATAATCAATTAAACCAGGTAGATAATTTAAATTAATGTAATCATTAACTTCGCTTAAATCATAATTAGTTGATATTTCATCTATGAAATGATCAACAATATTAGGTAGTAAAGGGGCAAATAATTTGGATTGTTTTAAATTAGAAAATAAGGAACTAATTTCATCATATACTAAATCATTTACATCAAACGTTCCTAGTAAAGACATAACATTACTTATAATCTTAACTTCATTGCCCCATAAGATATCTTCAGTAAAGACATCAATATCATTAATTGAAACACCTAAAGAAGCGAAATAATCACCAGCTTCTTCATGATTTATTAAGGCACTTACTAAATAAGGAATGATTTGCTTCATTATAACTGAATCATCAATTTTTGATGCTATTAATTCAGCTTTACTTGTATCTTCAAAAACAGTTAACAAATCATCAATTTCACCTTCACTAGTTGTTATTTCCTTGTAAATAGATATAAAAGTTTCTATTTCACTCTTATAATCACTAATTAGTCTAATTTTAGTAACACTATTACCAATATTTTCTTGATTAATATTACTAATAATACCGTTTTCTTCTAAACCATTAATTAAAAATCTAAATACTAAAGGGAACGAAGCTTTAAAGATTGTAGAATTATCAATATTTGATGCGATAACATCAACCTTTTCATCATTATTTAAAACAAGATTAAAGTCTAATAACTCATTATCTTCATTAACAAGTTGACGATAAATGTTAATAAATACTCTAACTTCTTCTTCCCAATCAACAATTCCTTTAATCGCATTTATTATTTCTTCTTTATCCATTTCATTAATATCAATATTAACTTCTTCTTGGTAATCTAGAGTATTTAAGGCAATAATCAAACTATCACTTAATAAAGTATTAGCTAGTTTAGAATCAAAAATCGTATCAACAAATTCTTCAATAACTTCATCTGTTAACTTGCTTTGATTAAAACTAGGTTCTCCCTCATTTAACATTAATACTTCATTACTAATTAAGACATTATAAGCCTTAGCAAAAACTTTAATTTCTTTATTTAATGAGGTCTGTTGATTATTAACTTCCATTTTAGTTAGATAACTTAGCATTGTTTCATCTAATGGTTCACCATAAATACTTAAGAAATCCATCATCTTACCAATAAATGAATTTCCATACGCTTTAGAGATATCAAAAACAAACGACATCTTTTCATCATGTTTTTCTTGGTTAATTTCTCTAATAATAATGTCACTAATAGAATATGGTAATAGTAACATCGATAAAATAATTAAAGCTCTTAATGTTCCAAAAATCCCACCAATAAAACGACGTTTATTTTCTCGTTTTTCTTTAGGAATTAAATGTTTAAAAGCTAAATGATATAAAGGACCGATTATAATCCAACCTAAAACCCAGATTAAAGAAACTAATCCGGTAAAAATCGATAAACTAACAAATGCAAAAATCATTTCAACTACTGTATCAATTAAATTCGTATCTTTTAAATACTTAACAAAAGAATTATCCATTGATTCAATGAGGTGAGGTAAATCATTCAAACTTGTAATTTTTACTCCATCAATAACAATGTTATATGAAGTAAGATCCATGCTCTTAACAAAAGTTACGATAGGCGGAGTTAAAACAAACGCTAATGCTACTAAAATGATGGTCATTATTAAGTAAAACAAAGATTTGTGTACTCCCTTGGAAAACCCTTTAATAAACCCTCCTATTAAAAAGACAAGGATGATTATTAAAAAGATTAAATCTACACTAATACTTAGGCTATTAAACCAATTGACAAATCCGTTTAGATTCATCATTTTACCACCTCTTTACTGCATCTGAATTATATCATAATGTTATAAGTGAAAAATAGGAAAATGATGTTTGTTATATTTTGGTTATTTATATATAATATTAACGAAGAAAGGACGTGTTAAGATGAGAAAAGTCCTTCTAACAATTTTATTATTAACAATTAGTATCGTATCTTGCGATGTTGTAAAGAATTCTTCATCAATTTTTAGTTCATCTAATACCTCTTCATCAACATCATCAAAGCCTTCTTCATCTTCATCAAGTACCTCGATTACTAAAATAAAAACCAATCTAATTCGAAATGGAGATTTTTCAAGTAATGAAATTATTTGGAATAAGTATGAAGGTGGAGGTAGTGTTGCTTTAAGTATTGAAAATGGTGTTTTGAAAGCAGATGTTAGATGCGGAAATGGTATTTATGAACCTAGACTAGATGTCATGAATTTAAATTTTGAAATAGGAAAGACTTATTTAGTTGAATTTAAAGCTAAAACCAACGGAATTAATAAAACTATTCAAGTTCAAAGTGGTGAATTAATACCATATGATCCATGGTTTAGTAATTTTGGTTTAGCAGAACTTTATTTTATAACAAGTGAATGGCAAACCTTCAATGGTGTTTTTACTCATAATAGC
>DUOZ01000019.1 GCA_012838555.1 bacterium
ACCAATACCCCATTCAGCACCTGTATACTTACTAATAAAGTTAGAGTAAGTATAGAAGTCGAAGGTTTCTTTTGGATTTTGGATTTTATCTAAATATTCTTGAGCCGTTGAATACTCAGAACTTTCTGGATTAAGTGTTTCTAAAATTTTAGTTATAACATCTGGGAAAAGTTCACGAGCAAGTCTTTCATCAATAACTTGACGTTTATGGAAGACTTTTTCTTCAACACCATTAATATTTAAGATACCTTCTTTAGTAGTAATATGAGAAATAAAGTAAACTACTTCTTCTAGTTCTTTTGGTGAAATATCAAGAACGAGTGCCATTCTTGAAGGTGTTCCCTTTAAATACCAAATGTGAGCGACTGGAGAAGCAAGTTCAATTCTTCCCATTCTTTCACGACGAACATTTTTGGTTGTTACTTCAACACCACATTTTTCACATATCTTGTTTTTATATCTAATTTTCTTATATTTACCACAAAAACATTCATAGTCCTTAGTTGGACCAAAAATTCTTTCACAGAATAATCCATCTCTTTCAGGTTTTTGTGAACGGTAGTTAATTGTTTCAGGTTTTTTAACTTCACCATAAATTTCTCCTGTATTAGGATTTTTTCTGGTAGACCATTCACGAATTTTTTCTGGGGATGCCAGACCTACCTGCATTGCAGCTAAGCGATTTATATCAAACATCCTGTCCCCTCCTTAATTAATCATAACTATCTTCGGAGTCGTCTCCGTAGATATCTGCTTCAGTTGAATAACTTTGTTCTTTGAAGACATCACTTAATTCATCATCAAGATTTGAATCAAGTTGACCCTTATTCGCCTTATCATTAGATTGACTATCTTTTTCACCAAGCATGTTCTTATAGAAATTGTTAGTTTGATTTAGCTCTTCTTCCATTTCTTCTGAAATATTTATTTGTTCACCATGTTTGTCAATTAACTTAACATCTATAGCTAAAGCCTGAAGTTCTTTTTGTAAAACACTGAATGATTCAGGAATACCTGGTTTAGGAATTGGTTGACCTTTAATAACAGCTTCATATGTTTTTTGTCTTCCAATCATATCATCAGATTTTACAGTTAAGATTTCTTGTAATGTATGAGCTGCTCCATATGCTTCTAGAGCCCAAACTTCCATTTCTCCAAATCTTTGTCCACCATTTTGCGCTTTACCGCCTAATGGCTGTTGAGTAACTAATGAATAAGGTCCAATCGAACGAGCATGTAATTTGTCATCAACCATGTGAGATAACTTAATCATATACATAATACCAACAGAAACCTTTTCTTCAAATGGTTGACCTGTTAGACCATCATATAAAGTTATCTTTCCATCTTCACTCATTCCGGCTTCCTTCATAATTTCATCTAGATCTTTTCTCATTACACCGTCAAAGACTGGTGAAGCAACATGAATACCAAGTTTCTTAGCTGCCATACCTAAGTGTAATTCTAAGACTTGACCGATGTTCATACGAGAAGGAACACCAAGTGGGTTAAGCATAATATCAACTGGAGTACCATCTGGTAAGAATGGCATATCCTCAACTGGTAAAATACGAGAGATAACACCCTTATTACCATGACGTCCAGCCATCTTATCACCCTCAGAAATCTTACGCTTTTGTGCTACGTAAACGCGCACTGAACGATTTACTCCTGGAGGCAATTCATCTCCTGCTTCTCTTGAGAATTTCTTAACATCAAGAACAATACCTGCACCACCGTGAGGAATTCTTAATGAGTTGTCTTTACCTTCTTTAGTTTTTTCACCAAAGATAGCCATTAACAACTTTTCTTCTGGTGTTGGTTCAGTTTGTCCTTTAGGTGTGATTTTTCCAACTAGGATATCTTTTTCTTTAACTTCAGCACCAGGAACGATAATACCTTCAGCATCTAAATTTGCTTTAGCATTTTCACTTACACCTGGAATGTCTCTAGTGATTTCTTCAGGTCCTAGTTTTGTATCACGACATTCAATTGAGTATTCTTCAATATGAATAGATGTATAGACATCATCTTTAACTAATCTTTCAGACATGATAACAGCATCTTCATAGTTGTAACCATGCCAAGTCATAAATGCAACTATAACATTTTGACCTAGAGCTAAATCGCCCTTTTCCATAGCTGGTCCATCTGCGATAATTTCACCAGCTTGAACTTTATCTCCAACTTTTACAATTGGGTTTTGATTAATACAAGTTCCTTGGTTGGAACGATTGAATTTTTGTAAGTAATAAACACGTCTATCATTATCTAATGTCTTTTCAAATGGCTCGATAATAATACGTTTTGAATCAACATATCGAACAATACCATCAACATCACTAATGATAGCAGCACCTGAATCCTTAGCAATAATATTTTCCATACCAGTTCCTACTAGTGGAGCTTGTGGACGTAATAGCGGGATTGCTTGACGTTGCATGTTTGCACCCATTAAAGCACGTTTAGCATCGTCATTTTCTAAGAATGGGATACAAGCAGTTGCAACTGAAACAATTTGCTTAGGTGAAACGTCAACATAGTCAACATCTTCACGTTTAGCCATAATGTTATCACCACGGAAACGTGCAACAACTGTTTCATCTAAGATTTGTTTAGTTTCATCATCAATATTAATGTTTGCTTGTGCAATCACATATTCAGATTCTAGGTCTGCAGAAAGATATTCTGTATCTTCTAAGACTCGGCAAATGATTTGTCCATTTACTTCTTCTTTTTCAACTTTACGGTATGGAGTTTCAATAAATCCATATTCATTTACACGAGCATAAGTTGCTAAGTTATTAATTAGACCAATGTTTGGTCCTTCTGGAGTTTCAATCGGACAAATTCGACCATAGTGAGAATGGTGAACGTCACGAACTTCCATTCCAGCTCTTTCTCTAGTTAAACCACCAGGTCCAAGCGCTGATAAACGACGTTTGTTTGTTAATTCAGCAAGTGGATTTGTTTGGTCCATAAATTGAGAAAGTTGTGAAGATGAGAAGAACTCTTTAATCGCTGATGTTAAAGGTTTAATATTTGTTAATTGTTTTGGTGTTAAGTTAGTAGCATCAGCAATAGACATCTTCTCTTTAATGCTTCTTTCCATTCTTGATAAACCAATTCTAAATTGATTTTGTAATAATTCACCGACGGTTCTAACACGACGATTACCTAAATGGTCAATATCATCTGTATCGCCAAAACCTTCAGTAATATTTAACAAGTAAGAGAAAGCAGCGATAATATCAGGAATAGTTAAATATTTCTTTTCAATTGTTAAGTCTGTTCCAACAATATTGGTAATATGATCATCATTATCAATAATGTCTTCTTCGCTTTCAGCAATATAAACTTTAACAATATTAACGGTATTTTCTTCTTCAAGTTCAGTTTTAATCTCTGGAATAGTATAACGATGAGCACCTTGCTCGAAGAATTCAATTTCTTTTAACTTATTAACAATTTCTTTGTCAATATAAGTTCCTTTTTTATAAAGAACTACACCATTAACATCGACTAAGTCTTCTGCAATATAGCGTCCTCTTAAACGGTTATAGACACTTAATTTCTTTTTAAATTTAAAACGTCCAGCTTTTAATAAATCATAACGTTTTGGATCAAAAAGTTTTTGGATAAGTGAGTTCTTAGCACTCTCTTCTGTTGCAGGTTCGCCCGGTCTTAATCTTGAATAGATTTCAACCATAGCTTCTACACTACCCATATTCGTTTTTGTATTTTCAAAAGTCTTAATTAAGTACTTGTTTTTTCCAAATAAATTAATTAAACTATCTAACGAAACTAAACCAAGCGCCTTAAAAAGCACTACCGCAGATAGTTTCCTAGTTCTATCAATACTTACATTGATAATATCTTTATTAGGGTCATGTTTAAATTCTAACCATGTACCACGTGAAGGTATAATATCTCCACTATATTCGATTTTTCCGTTCTTATCTAGGGCTTTCTTAAAATAAGCTCCAGGAGAACGAACTAACTGAGAAACAATTACTCTTTCAGCACCATTAATGATGAAAGTTCCACTTTCAGTCATCTTAGGGAAATCACCCATGAAGACTTCACCGTCTGTAATTTCACCAGTTGCTTTATTATGTAATCTTAAAACAACTTTTAAAGGTGCAGCATAAGTCAAATCACGATTCTTACATTCATATAAACCATATTTTTCATCTTCAAAATAATTTGAAACATACTCTAGTTCTAAATCACCAGGACCTTGAATAGGGAAAACATCCTTGAATACTTCATCAATCCCATTTTCTATAAAGTCCTTATAGGAACTAGTTTGGATTTCTACCAGATGTGGTAGTTCTAATGAACCGCTGACTTTAGAATAATCCCTTCTGA
Organism: bacterium; assembly: GCA_012838555.1. Taxonomy (GTDB): domain Bacteria; phylum Bacillota_I; class Bacilli_A; order RFN20; family DUOZ01; genus DUOZ01. The sequence goes on from DUOZ01000019.1 coordinate 4,372, forward strand.
TGATTTTGTTTGTTTTAATTTTAGTGTTGCTATCGCCCACTAGAAATCACCTCGTTATTCATTTTGCAAATCTGCCCGACCTGAGATTTGCACATTAGTTGGCATTTTACTATTTTATCAAACTTTACACATTTTTACAAGTATATAACTATGCTTTTTGGCATTTAATAATATAATACCCTTTTTTACGTTTAATTATGCTACAGTTAGGATAGATTGTCTCTAACTTTTTTAATGCACTAGGTGCACCTTGATCTTTTCTTATCACAATCATTAAAACCCCTTGATTATTAAGGTGATCATAAGCTTTTTCAAAAATAGTATACACTACTTTTTTACCAGCTCTAATAGGCGGGTTCGTGATAATAAAATCAAATTTGTCATTAATATTAGAAAAGATGTCACTTTGTAACACAGTTGTATTTTTAAGTGAAAGTCGATTTTTGTTCATTTCTGTTACTTTAACAGCACGGTTATTAATATCAGACATGACAAAATGGGCATGCGGAAAAAAACTTGCTAGTACTAGTCCGATAACTCCTATACCGCAACCTAAATCAAGTACTTTACCAAACAAACCCATTTTAATAATTTCTTCAATTAATAGTCTTGATCCAAAATCTAATTCATTCTTGGAAAATACTCCTGAATTAGAAATAAAGGAAAAGGATCGTTCAAAAATCGTAAATTTAATTTCACGAAAGTCATCTTTTAAGTTAGGATCTTCAATGAAATAGTGTGACATTAATGCACCTCTTTTTTAAAGGACAAAAACCTGCCCATTTGTAAAGCAGGTTTATTTAGGTTTTAGTTAATAAATTAAATTATTTAACTTCGACTTCAGCACCAGCTTCAACAAGTTGAGCTTTAATGCTTTCAGCTTCAGATGGTGAAATGTTTTCTTTAATTTTAGCTGGAGTAGCATCAACAAGTTTCTTAGCATCCATTAGTCCTAAGCCAGTGATAGCTTGAACTGCTTTGATAACTTTAACTTTGCTTGTACCAACGTTAGTAACGATAACTGAAACTTCAGCTGGTCCTTCTTGTGCAACTTCTTCAGTAGCTGCTGCTGCAACAACTGTAGGTGCTGCTGCTGTAACTCCAAATTCTTCTTCGATAGCTTTAACTAAATCATTTAGTTCTAAAATTGTCATTTCTTTTAACGAAGCAATGATTTCTTCATGTGTTAATTTTGCCATTTTAATTTCCTCCTTATAAATAATTATTGATTTTCTTTTGCGTCTGCCACAGCTTTAACACCACGTGCGAAGCTTGAGACAGGAGCGTTTAGACAACTTAGTAACATTGAAAGTAAACCTTCTCTACCAGGTAGAGCTGCAATCTCTTTAACTTCTGCATCAGATAATACTTTACCTTCAACAATACCGCCTTTTAAAACAAGAGCTCTATTTCTTCGAGCGAATTTTGCTAATACTCTTGGACCGGCGATAGGATCATTCTTGGAAAAGACAACTGCATTAGGACCTACAAGATCCTTATCAAGTTCATCATATCCAAGTGATTCGGCTGCACGGCTAACCAATGTGTTCTTATAAACCTTCATTAAAGCATCTTCTTTACGAAGTAAACGACGCAACTCTTCAATTGCTGCTACGCTTAAACCACGATATTCAAAGACGACAGTTGATTGGTTCGACTTAATTTCTTCTGAAATTTGGTTAACAACCGCTTGTTTAGCCTTAATTACTTCCTTCATCGAGAGCATACCTCCTTTTGCTTAAATTTATATAGCAATCAATATGCATCAAAAGAAAACCCACGCCAAAGGCGTAGGTTTAGTTAACTTTTAAAAGTTAATCACCTTTCACCTCGGCAACCTTATTAAGTTATTCACCGTTGCTGTCTTTGGCATATTGATGACTAGGAATATTAATTAAATACTGATTTTGATTGATGGCCCCATTGTTGATGAGATAACAACATTCTTGACATAGGTACCTTTAACTGCTGCTGGACGTAAACTTACGATACGTTCACAAATTGCTTTGATGTTTTCAACTAGTTTTTCATTCTCAAATGAGATTTTACCAGCTAGCACATGTAGGTTACCCTCTTTGTCAGCACGGTATTCAACTTTACCAGCTTTGATTTCTTTAATTGCTTTTGCAATATCAGTTGTTACAGTTCCAGTTTTAGGGTTAGGCATTAAACCTTTTGGACCTAATAAGCGACCTAGTTTACCTAGTTCACTCATCATATCTGGAGTAGCAACAATTACATCATAACCAAACCAGTTTTCATTCTTGATTTTATCAAGAATTTCTTTACCGCCAACAAATTCAGCACCTGCTTCTTTAGCCTCATCAACTTTAGAAGTAACTGCTAATACTGTAACATTTTTACCAGTTCCATTTGGAAGTGATAATGCACCACGAATTTGTTGGTCAGCTTGACGTGTATCAATATTTAAGTTGAATGATACATCAACTGAAGCATCAAACTTTGCAGGATTAGTCTTTTTAACTAATTCAACCGCTTCTTCAATTGTGTATAGTTTATTTTTGTCGATCAATTTAGCGACTTCGTTATACTTTTTTCCTCTTTTAGCCATTTATTTAATCCTCCTTGTGGTAATTGCGGAATAATTCCTCCCACTCTCTTGGGAATAAGTTTCTTTTTACAAATTAATTCTTTTCCGGCATTCCTTCAACGACGATACCCATATTACGAGCAGTACCTTCGATGATTCGCATTGCCGCTTCTACATCGTTAGCATTTAAGTCAGGTAATTTATATTCAGCTATTTTTCTAACTTCATCAGCTGAGATAGTAGCAACCTTACTTGTTAAAGGGTTACCTGAGCCTTTTTCAATTTTAGCTGCTTTTTTTAGTAATACTGCTGCCGGAGTAGTTTTAACAACAAAACTAAATGATTTGTCTTCATAAGCAGTAATAATTACCGGTACGATTGAACCTGGTTCTAAACTTCTAGTCTTATCATTAAATTCTTGACAAAACTTAGGCATGTTAATACCAGCACTTGCTAGGGCTGAACCTGGTTTAGCACCACCAGCAGGTAATTGAAGTTTAACGACTTTTGCGATTCTCTTACTCACGCGACACACCTCCTGATTAATCTTGTCCGTGTTGTGGTAAAACAGATTTACATCCTCCCACTAACGCAAAAAACACAAAATACGTGCTTTATCATTTTACACACATTCTTACAATTTAGCAAGAACTTTTATCTAAAATGATAAAAAAACAACAAAGTCTTATCAAATGACAAGACTTTTTACCATTTTATTCTTTTTCTACATCAGCAAAGTCGACTTCGATTGAAGTTGGACGACCAAAGAAAGTAATTTGAACACTAACTGTTCCTTTTTCAATATCGACACCTTCAATTTCGCCTACACTACCAACAAATGGACCTTTTAAGACTTTTACTCTTGTTCCAATTACATATTCTTTATACATTTCTGGATTAATGATACCGACTTTCTTCAACACTGGTTCAATTTGCTCTTTAGGTACAGGGAACGGTTTAGTACCCTTACCACTTGATCCAACGAATCCGGTAACACCTGGGGTGTTACGAATAACGAACCAAGCTTCATCAGTCATGTACATTTCAACGAATACATAACCTGGATAAAGATTCTTTGTTTTTGTTTTTCCTGTAGGAACACCATCTTTTAATACGGGTTCTTCTTCTTCAGCGACGATAACACGGAAGATGTAATCTTCCATATTCATACTTTCGATACGTCTTAATAGATTTTGTTTAACTTTATTTTCATGTCCTGAATATGTATTAACTACATACCATTGTTTTTCGCCTAATTGTTCCATCTATATTCTCCTAGAAAATACCAACAGATTTTAACAATTCAACAACAACGACATTAATGACATAAAGATAAACACCCCAGAAAATTACAAAGAAGATAACAATTGAAATATAGTTAGCCAAAACTTTTCCCTTTGGCCATCTAACTCTTCTTAATTCTCTAACGGCTCCTACAAAATAACGTTTAATACTTCTGAAAATCTTTTTTAATGCATCCATATTATATCGCTCCTTATTTACTCTCTTTATGTAATGTGTGTTCATTACATTTTTTGCAATACTTAACGATCTCGAAGCGCTCGCTTACACCGAATTTTTGTTTGGTGGTAGAGTAGTTACGCGATAAGCATTTAGAACAAACCAAAGTAATTTTCTTGCGCATTATTAAACCACCTCACGCGTTATAACTTTATCATAACAAGTTAATGCAAGTCAAGAATTTAATCATATGTTCATTTATATTCTATACCATTTTTTTAACATATTAACTATTAATATATTTATTTAGCCTTTTTCTTCCCCGTCTAACTACATTATCTGCTGCTTTTGGTGTCAACTCTAGGATCTCACCTATTTCTTGAGCACTATAACCAGCCATTTTTAAGCTAACAGCAACTTTTTCTTTTTTTGATAATATTTTTTCATCCTCTGATTCCATAATATCAATTACTTCTTGTAATAAGTATCCATATTTGGGATTACTTAACATAATATTTGTTTCAAGTCTATCCACTATTGTTTCATTATTGTCCTCATATAAAGGCATATCTAATGAAACATCATTTAATGCATATAATAACCCATTTCTTCTTCCAGCTCTTATATGAGAATATATCTGTCTTTTTACACAAAGTTTAGCAAAACTATAAAAGATGCCATATTCTTCCCAATAAGCATCAATGGCATCAAAAAAAGCCATCCAACACAGTTGTAACACATCATCAAAATCATACATATATGTAGGAAAGCCTTTAAAGCATTCTCTCATCCAAACTTTGATATGAGGTAAATAACGTTTCATTAATAATTCTCGAGCAAGTTCATCTTTCATTCGATATTGATAAATAAGTTCATCATCTGATACATCAAATTCTTTAAAAGACACACAATCCTTCCTTTCATTTAATAGGATTCCGGTGTGTGAAAATTTGATATAAAATCACTGAAGTTGCTACAGAAGCATTCAAAGAATTAACATGACCTATCATTGGAATTTTAATCCGAAAATCACATTGTTCTTTAACTAATCTAGAGATTCCTTTTCCTTCTCCACCAATAACTAGAACAATTGGGACATTATAATCAACACTTCGATAATCAATCGAATTCTCTGCTTCTGCTCCTACTACCCAAAAACCATGCTTTTTCAAATCTTTTAAAGTCGAAGTTAAATTAGTAACTCTAGCGACCTTTACATGTTCAATCGCACCTGTTGAAACTTTAGCCACCGTAGGTGTCAAAGAAACACTATTATGTTTAGGGATGATAACCCCATCAACACCAACAGCATCACAAGTTCTTAAGATAGCACCTAAATTATGTGGATCTTCTAAACCATCAAGCATAACGAGTAAATGAAAATTGCTTTTACAAGGTTCATTTATTATTTCTTCAACTGTAAAGTAATCATAAGAACTAATAATCGCAACCAAACCTTGATGATTTGCATTATTCGTTATCTTATCTAGAAATTTCCTATCTACCATTTCAAATGGCAACTTAGATTTTTCAATTAGGTGGTGGATTTTATTATCACCAAGTTTTTCAAAAACGTAGATTTTCTCGATGGTAGCACCTTTTTTAATTCTTTCACACACGGTGTTTTTTCCGTAGATATATTGTGCCATGTTTCCACCTCCTAACTGTCTAATATTATTACCATATTATTTAATTTTCTATATCTAGATTAAATCATGAATCAATTAATATTTTCTCACAAATAAAGATACAGGAAGAATTGACTCATTTATTTCATCAACAATAGCATTAACTACAACTTTTGGCGTATGAGGATTCATAAATCCAAATGATACTTTAATACATTCTTTACCTTCATATTCTACTAGTGAAGATTGTAAATCTTTAATTTGGGTTTCATATTTATCACAAATTTTTAAGATTGTTCCAATTACTGGTAAATTAGCATGACCAATGCATGTAATTGTAAGTGATTTTTTAGTTATCATTGCTTCAAAGTATCTTAAGAAAGTTAAAATTAATAATGAGAAAATGGTAACAATGATACCACCAACATAATATCCATTACCTGCTGCAAGACCTAACATTGCTGCTAACCAAAGTGTCGCAGCAGTAGTTAACCCTTTAATATCAGCTCCATGACGCATAATTGTACCTGCACCAATAAAACCGATGCCTGGAATAACTTGAGCAGCAAGTCTAGCTGGATCTCCATCTTCAAACCCATAAATTGAAATAAGCATTGCTAATGAAGACCCTAAACCAACTAAAATATGCGTTCTAAGTCCTGCTTGTGAACCATGAATTTCTCTTTCAATCCCGATTATTCCACTAAAAATAACCGCAGCTAGTAATCTAACAAAAATTAAAAACCACTCTGATTTTAATAGTTCCTCCATTTATAATCCCCCTACATCAATTTTCTTTCCATTAATACTTCTCTTATTGAATCAGATAAAGCGAAATCTTTTCTGCTTTTTGCTTCATGATATTTATTAAATAACTCAATATCTTCTTCAGTTAGGACAACATCAATGGCTTTAAATCCTAAAACGTCTAACATAATATCTAATGTTTTTACAATCCGAGCAGAACTATCAAGTTTATTTCTTCTTATGTCAAGATTTAAATCCTTAACTAAGGCAAAGATAATACTAATTGCATTCGCTGTATTTAAATCATCTGCTAATTCGTTTATAAAATCATTTAATTTATCTTCTAACAAATCTGCGTTTTGATAATCAATATTATTTAATTGAAATCTTACCTTAGCTAACCGTATTGCATTCTCTATCTTTGTATATTCAACTTGATTGCTATTCATCACTTCATCAGTAAAGTTAAGCGGAGCACGATAATGCGTCGATAATAATGCTAATCTAACGACACTACCGCCATAAGTTTCTAAAAAGTCTTTGGCTAGTCTAACATTACCTAATGATTTTGACATCTTTTGATTATCAATATTAACAAAGCCATTGTGCATCCAATAAGTAGCTATTCGATGACCATGTAATGCTAGAGACTGAGCTATTTCATTTTCATGATGTGGAAATTTTAAGTCAAATCCGCCACCATGGATATCAATCCGACCATCTTGATAGATGTTATTAATCATAACTACACACTCTGTATGCCAACCAGGTCTTCCTTTTGACCAAGGCGAATCCCAATTAATACCAACATCTGTTTTCTTCCATAAAGTAAAATCAAGCGGATTTTCTTTATCTAAGTTTTCTTCAATTCTAGCTCCAACTTTTAAATCTTCAATATCTAAATTAGATAATTTACCATAACCCTCAAGTTTGCTAACTCTAAAGTAAACATCGCCATTTACTTCATAAGCGAAACCTTTATCAATTAAATCAGCAATGAATTTTATAATTCCATCCATATTTTCAGTTACATATGGTGTATATTCTGCTTTTTCAACATTTAATTCTTCTAAACATTTAAAATAACTTTCTGCATATTTTTTGGTTAATTCAAGTTCACTTATTTTTTCTCTAATCGCTGCTGCAATGATTTTATCATCAACATCAGTAACATTAGAAATATGAGTTACTTTATAACCCAAGTATTTGAAAAGTCTTTTTAAAACATCGAAAACGACCACTGGTCGCATATTTCCAATATGTACTGGTCCATAAACTGTTGGCCCACACACATACATAGATACTTCTTTTTCTCTAATTGGTTTAAAAACTTCTAATGAATCTTTTAAACTATTATATACTCTTACATCGTGCATAAAAATCTTCCTTTCGAATAGTAAATAAAAAATCCTCTAATAAAATTAGATATGAAAAAAGGTACATTATTATATATCCTTTTTCTATTTATAATTATACAAATTTATTAAAGTTGTTTCAATAAAGATATAAATAAATAATGATTTTATAACATTTTCCGATGTAAAAGACGACTTTAGGTCAAATTAAATCTTTTTCTTTGAATATCTAAAAATATTGATTAGTAAAAATAAGAAGACAGAACCTCCAACAATTAATAACATTAACCATGATTCAATCTTATAATCATAATAAAATAAATCCATAGAAAAATTATATCTAATATTTCCTTCTATTTGATTGTAAAATTCTTGAGGAACATTTTTTAACAAGTTCGCTAACGTACCTTCCATCATAATATTTCTTAATAAAGCCGAACTTAATGATGCCGGCATAATATTTGAAATTAATTGAACCCACTTAGGGAATAAACTAATCGGCATATAAGCACCTATTAAAAAACCAGCAAAGGTTCCCACAATCGCACTTAAAGCTGAATACGAGTTCGATGTTTCTAAATAACTAACAACTATCATAATTAGTAAGACAACTGAAAATAACGATATAACTAAAACACCTAAGAACTTAAGTAGATCAATTAAAGGCAATAACTCTCCACCTATAGACAGTAAATATAATTGACCCAAAACGATTAAGAGTAAATTTATTGTTAAACTTACTATAAATAACGATAAGAAATAACTTATAACAATTTCAAATTTTGATACTGGTGCAACTGAAAAGTCTTTTATTACACCTTTTTCTTTATCTAAAACAACATTTCCCGAAACACCTAGAGTGACAGTAATGATACTTAAAGATACAACATTTGCTAATAACCAACTATAAACAAAAACTCTAATATCTTTACTTGTATAGACTAAATTTGGTACTTGTTTTAAAGCAAATTCGATATTATCAACTTGTAAGTCTGCTAAGAAGAATAAATATAAAAAGAGCAAGATAATCGGAGATAGGAACGAAAAAAACAAAGAGGCTCTATCTCGAACAAACAGACGAATATTTCTTTTGCATAAGATCCAAATAGTCGTTAATCTACTTTTCATTTTCGTCCCCTCCTAGAAGTTGTTTTCCACCAGTAACATTGATAAATACTGTATCCATATCACCTTTAATAAGTTCAAAACTATTAATAAATGGATTGATATCATTGAGCAAAGATAAAACATCCATATTTTTATCAACTCTTATTTCTAAACAATCAGTTTCCTCACTAAACTTTAAATCTCTTAATCCTTTTATTAATTCTTTTTTCATATTTTCTTTATAATAAAGTTTTAAGCTATCAAAAGCATATTTATCTTTTAAATACGAAGGAGTCCCATTTTCTAAAATACGACCCTTATCAATTATTACAACTGTATCAACATGTTTTGTTTCTTCCATATAATGTGTGGTTAAAATAATTGTAGTATTTTCTTTTTCTTTAATATCATTGAGAATTTCCCATACTTTAATTCTAATTTGAGGGTCTAACCCTGTCGTAGGTTCATCTAAAAATAAAATCTTTGGATTATTAATTAAAGCTCGAGCAATATCAACTTTCCTTTTTTGCCCGCCAGATAAATCTCTATACTTTCGATTAAGAATATCTTGAAGTTCCAATTTTTCGACTAAATAACTTAACCTGTTTTCATAATCTTTTTTACTTAAGTGATACAAAGCTGCCCTCGTTCTTAGATTCTCATCAACAGTTAGTAAAGGATCTAAAACCGAGTTTTGAAAGACAACACCAATTTCTTGTTTAACTTTATCAGGAAATTTATCAATATCAAAACCATTGATTGTGACAGTACCCCTATCTTTTTCCTTTAAGGTACATAAAACATTAATCGTGGTACTTTTTCCTGCGCCATTTTTACCAAGTAAGGCAAATAATTCTCCTTCTTTAACATTAAAAGAAATATTATCTACTGCTTTTATTTCACCATATGAAGCCTTTAGGTTTCTAATTTCAATTATATTTTTCATAAATCCTCCTTGATTATTTTATAAAATAATTATAATTAATTAAGTAGATAGAAACAATAATAAACAAAGATTTTTTCTTGCTAGTTATTTAAAACAATGTATACTAATTAATATGAACAGAGGTGTGTTTTATGAAGTTTTATAAGGTTAGTTTAGAAAATTATCAAAAGTTTAGAGAAAATAATGCAGAAATTGAATATCAAAATATTTTCTTACCAAGACGTTCAACTACATATGCGGCAGGATATGATTTTTTTGCACCCTTTGACATTTTAATTAAAAAAGGCGAAACGAAAATAATTCCAACTGGTATAAAATGTGAGTTAGATCCTGATAAAGTATTACTCTTATTTGTTAGATCATCACTTGGAATAAAAAAGCATCTATCTCTTGCTAATGGTACAGGAGTAATCGATGCTGATTACTTTAATAATGAATCTAACGAGGGTCATATCCTAGCAGCTATAACTAATAATGGTGATGAAGATATAATTATCGAAAAAGGACAACATTTTATTCAAGGAGTTATTATAAAATATTTTATCACTGAAGATGATGAAACATCCACATTAAGAACTGGTGGTATTGGCTCTACCAACAAATAGAAAGAGATACTATTATGATTTTAAGTAAACAACAACAATTAGAAACAGATCGATTAATATTAAAAAGAATGAATCATTTAGATGCTGATGATTTATTTCAAATGCGTAGTCATCAATTATGTTCAGAATTTACCGATTCACTTCCAGATAAGTCAATACAAGAGACTCTTAAATATATCGATAATATGAATAAAGGTGTTGATTTAAATAAATGGAGAATATGGGTAATTGAAGAAAAAACAACTAAAAAAGTTATAGGTAGTATAAGCATTTGGAATTTAATAGAAGAAGAAAATTCTGGCGAATTAGGTTTTGGATTACACCCTTCTTTTTGGGGACAAGGGTTTATGAGCGAAACATTAAATGAAATTATTACTTATGGTTTTAATAAAATGAAATTATCGCGAATCGAAGCTTATACAGCTACTTGAAACTTTTGGATTTAAATATGAAAAAACGGTTTTAGAAGAAGGATATCTAAAACCTCAAACTTTTAAAATGATTGTCTATGTTCTAGATAAAAATATTTAAAAGAAATTCTATAAATATCCCTTTAATCCTTCATTAATTGATTTTCATACTAGTTTTATGTAAAATTATTAATACTGCAACCGGGTAGTGAAATGCAAAAGTATTCGAATACACATCGTTAGGTCTTAGAAGATGTGTACTTGGGTGCTTATTTTTTTGGAGGAAGTATGGATAGATTAGTTTTAAAGTTAAAATATTTTACAAAAACTGAAATTACCTTGTGGGTTGGATCAGTTTTATTAATAATAGTTTCTTTTTACACTTTTGATAAAACAAATTACCTTACACTTATAGCATCACTAATCGGAGTAACTTCTTTAATCTTTAATGCTAAAGGTAATCCTTTTGGACAATTTTTAATGGTTATTTTCAGTATTCTATACGGAATTATTTCTTTTACCTTTGCCTATTATGGCGAAATGATTACATATCTAGGTATGACAGCTCCAATGGCTTTATTTGCGTTAATTTCTTGGTTGCGCAATCCTTATAATGGTAATAAAGCTGAGGTTAAAGTTAATCATTTAAGTATTAAAGAAATTATATTCATGTTAGTTTTAACTATTATAATTACAGTTGCTTTTTACTATATTTTAGAAGCATTTAATACTACTAATCTAGTACCTAGCACAATATCAGTCACAACTAGTTTTTTTGCAGTCTATTTGACATTTCGTAGGAGCGCATATTTTGCTTTAGCTTATGCTGCAAATGATATTGTTTTAATTATATTATGGATAATGGCAACAATGTCTAAAATAACATACCTATCAGTTGTTATCTGTTTTATTATATTTTTTATTAATGATATATACGGATTTATTAGTTGGTTAAAAATGAAAAAGAGACAATCAATCAACTAAAAATATAAAGTTTTGCATATAACAAAAAAGTTTGATAAATTTATCAAACCCGTAATTTAATATAAACTAATGGTGGACCGTTAGGGACTCGAACCCTAGACCCACTGATTAAGAGTCAGTTGCTCTACCACCTGAGCTAACGGTCCAAAGCGTTATTATCATACAATAAAACTTTTTGAATTGCAAGAATAAAAAACACCCAAAATTAACCTAGTCCGTTTCAAACAATAAGAAATATTTTTCTTCCAAAATACTTAATTCTTGTTTTAAAGTATCTATTTCTTCTTCTACCTCTTTTAACTTATCTATGTTTGTATATATTTCTTCTAAATATAATTCTTTTTCTTTTTCATCAATCTTAATTTCTAAATCACTTATCTTCTTTTCTAAATTAACAATCTGTTTATTATTATTAAGATTAATTTTATCTTTTTTTATTTTGCTCTTTGTAGTGGCTATATAATCTAATTGTTCATTTCCTTTTTCTTTAATAATGTTTAAGTATTCTTGATAATCACATTCATAAAATTGACAATTATAATCATCATCAATATGACAAATTCTATCTGCTAGTTCATCGATAAAATATCGGTCATGCGAAATAAAGATAATTGTATTATCAAAATCTTTAAGCGCTGATTCTAAGATTTTCTTAGTTTCCATATCAAGATGATTCGTTGGTTCATCTAAAAGTAAAATATCATATTTTTGTCTCACTAAAATCGCAAAAGCTAATCTTACCTTTTCGCCACCACTTAAAGTATTTACGATTTTAAATACATCATCATTTCTAAAAAGGAAACTACCTAAATGTGTTCTAATCGTTGTATTATCTAATAAAGGAAAATGATCATGAAAATAATCAAATATTGTTTTATTAGAATCAATTGTAATAAGATTTTGTGAAATATAACCCACTTTGAGTTGTCTATGTTTATGAATTGTTCCACTAACAATTGGCAACTCTCCGTAAATGGTTTTTAGTAAGGTTGTTTTTCCAATGCCATTTTTACCAATAATACCAATTTTGTCACCGTTAAACACTTCAAAGTTTATGTTATGAACTAATCCTTGATTATCATATCCTACTGTTAAATTATCAATTGTTAACTGCTGAACTCGATGTAAATTTTTACTTTGTAATTTAAATTTAACTTTTTTACTTTGAACTGGTTTATTAACTACATTCTTTTTAATTCTCTCTAGTTTAGTTTCTAAACTTCTAGCAAATTTAACCTTTGATGGTTTTGGTTTAAAGCGAACGATTAAATTTTCTAAGTGCTCAATTTCTTTTTTCTGAAGATTATAAGCTTGTAGTTGTTGTTCATACCTAACTACTTTTTCTTGTAAATAATACGAATAATTCCCATTATAGATATTAATTTCACCATTAACTAATTCAAAAACTCGATTACATACAGCATCAATAAAATATCTATCATGAGAGACAATTACTACAACACCTTCATAAGTTGATAAATATTCTTCTAACCATTCAATTGTATCAACATCAAGGTGATTAGTTGGTTCATCTAGTAATAACACATCAGGACGATTTAGTAGTAACTTAGAAAAAGCAATCTTACTTCTCTCTCCACCAGAAAAAGACATAATCGGACGATTATAATCCTCTTTTGTAAAACCAAAGCGATTTAAAATCGTATCAATTATGTAGTGATAGTCATAGCCATTTAAATTTAAAAATCGAGTTTCTAATCTGCCATATTCATTAAGCAAATTGTTATCCTCTGGATTATGCTTTATTAGCTCGACTATTTGTTTTAACTTTGATTCTAAAGAAATTACTTCTTTAAATATGATTAACATTTCTTCAATTAAAGTATTATTTACATCTTCAATTAAATGTTGTGATAAATATCCAACACTTGTTTGGGATGCAAAAGTAATACTTCCTTCATCTTTTGATAACTCACCAGTTAGCAATTTTAAAAGGGTGGTCTTTCCACTTCCATTATTACCAATAATAGCTACTTTTTCATTTTTATTAACACTAAAAGTAACATTTGATAATACGATATTACCACCAAATTCTTTTTTTAAACTTCTTACATCAAGTATCGCCATATAAACCAGTCCTTACAAAAAACTAACCAAAGTTTGGTTAGTTTAATTATGATTTGCGTTTTTCAATTGCAACTATAACATCTTTGACGGTTTTAAATGAATTTAGTTCATCATTTTCAAAAGACACATCATACATGTCTTCAATCTCTAATACAATTTCAACCAAGTCTAAAGAGTCAACTCCCAAACTTCTTAAATTTGAATTTTCATCAATATCAACATCGCCTATTTTTTTACTTAATAATTTTTTAAATTCCTCTAAATATTTCATATTTATACACCTCATTAAGATTATACACTTAGTTATAAGAACATTCTAGTATTTTTGCTTAACCTAACACCTTAAATCCACTTTATCCCAATAAAAATGTTCTAGATTAGGGATTTTCCACATAATAAAGTTTAATAATCATTAACATCAAACTCTAGATTTTATAATAATATTTGCGCTCCTCGTCTGCAATTTGCCATACGTTCTTCTTTTAATTCATCTAACCAAGCTTTATAAGGTAGACCCGCTAACATTCTCTATTCTATATCCTCTTTTAGGCATTAATTATAATATTAGTATAAACTACATTATCAATTTAACCAAAATAAAAGAGGCTGTGATTGATTACTTAATAATCATTTATAGCCTCTTTTAGATCCTATGGTAATTCTTCTGGTTGTTCAAGAATAGTTGAAATCTGGTTAGTAATATCATTCCAAGTATCAACAAAGAAATCGCTGACTGTAGAATTAAGAGCGATAAAAATACCAAGAACAAGAATTACGCCAAGAATTTGCGCCTTGAATTCTGACACTCAGTTTCACCTCCTTATAAAATTAATATTTTTTTATACAACGTTATATTAGGAACACCGATTTCCCAAATAGCTCCTAATAAGGGTGTGTATGTCGCAGTAATTTTAATCTCCAATAAATTATCCTCATCAATCAAGCAATCTTTGTTTAAGCAAGTTAATTTTGCATTCATATCATCTTCTACCATTTGGATTAATTCTTCAGTTACCATTTTATCTTTTTCAATTTGCCTTACAATATAAACACTTTGAGCTGATAACTTAGTAAATGTAATTTGGTAGCCAATTAAATCTCCACAAAATAACATCGATTGAATAAAAAGGATGCATGATAAAACTAAACTTACTTTATTACCCATTAATTAACACCGCCAATGATTGAAGAATACCTAATACTAAAGCAAATGTGATTACTACTGTTGCAATAAGTGGAAAGATGCCAAATATATCAAGTTTTGATGATTGATGTTCGATATACTCATCAATTGTTTGAGATCGTAGTTTCTCTAACAACGGGCTAAATTTTTCTAATAACATGGCATCATAACCACTGTTTTCTAATTGATATAACAACAAACATATTTGACCAATAATTTGAGAACTAAAATTATTTGAAAAGTTCACATATGGTGTTACACTTTTATCCTCATCAATTTCTTTAATTAAAGTTTCTACATTGTCTTTTATCGACTCATCTACATATTCTAGAGATGTTTTAATAGCTTGATATAGATTAAACTTATTTTCTAGAAAAACTAAAATATAACCAAAGAAACTAATGAATGATAATTGTGCAGTTGATGCTTTTTGTTTAAACTTGCTTTTTAAATCCCAATATTCAAATTTAGAAATTAATAATCCTAATACTATAACGAAAATTGATAAGTAAACTTTTTTAGAATAAAAGTATAGAATTATTGATATGATAAATGATGCTATCAATGTATAAGTCCGCTTCTTATTTATTAGGTTTAAATCAACATCTAATGATTGACACAAAAACTCCAAATCTTTCTCTTTAAACATTAGATGTCCCATCCTTTTTCCATGTAATAGTCACCATATCGTTTAAAATATAAACCATAACTCAATATCAATATTAGGAATAAAAAGGCAACTGCATATTTAAAAAGGACACTATGATTTAGAACCATCATATAATAAGCTTCTAAACCTAATCTTAAATATAAGAGACTAACCAAACTAAAGATCCAAACTGTCGAAAATTCTCTAAGTTTTCTCTTCTTAATTGAAGTAAATAAATAAGCACTTGATTTTAAATGGTTGACTTGATTAATTAATTGGCTTGATAAATTTAAGATATCTCCACCTTGTTCAATATAAACTTTTAATTCAGTAACAAATACATACATCAATGGTTGATTTATTAAATAGGATATTTGTTCAATCTTTTCAATCGCACTTTCAAAAGTATCATTACTGATTATCTCCTGGATTTGTTTTGAACAACAGAAACTAATATTAGTTAAAGCTTCCTCAAGAGATGGTGTAACACTTAGTTGTACAGTTAAACTATTAATAAATTGATTAGCCTCATCTACAGAAATTAAGTAATTTTTAGCATTTTTATAATTAGGCATTATAACCTTCGCAAAAATAAGAAGTGATAATAATGATAAAATTAAGGATACTAACATATCTTTAGTAAAATAAACAATAACAATAAAACTGATATCAAAGATAAGAAAAGATATTATGTATTTAATGAAGCCTTTCATTTATGCCTCCTTATACCATCTTGGATTTATATTTAACTTATTAGCTAAGTTTAATGACAAATCTTTAAACATATACTCATTTTGATTATTTTGATATATTAAATTAAATTTGATTTCATTATTATCTTTATAAACTTCAACAATTTCTGTAATAGTTCTTTGAAATGAACCATTAACTTTCACTCTTTTTGTTTGGATTATAATAGAGAAATAATCTGCTAAAATAGAGTGAAGTTCAGTTCTACTTAATTTGATTTTACTTTTTCCCATATTGTAAATTCGATCAAAAACAGTGAATGGGTCACTAGCATGGAGAGTTGTAATTAAAGGATGTCCAGTTGATACTGACTCTATCATTTCAATTACTTCTTCTCCTCTAGTTTCAGCAACAATTAACCAGTCAGGTTGATTTCTTAATGCAACTTTTACTAAATCTGAAATACCTATGGTATTACTTGTAATCCAAGTTGTAATATCATGATTAGGAAATAACTCTTTTAAACATGTTTCATAACTATCTTCTATTAAAATGATTTTTTCATCTTGATCTATTAAGGAAACCAAATATTTTTGTAACTCAGTTTTACCACTACCTGTAGGTCCACTTATTAATATTGATAAATGAGATTTAATGAACCTATTAAGTAATCTAAAAACTTCTTTTTTACAAACTTTGGTATCATTTTCTTTTATTCTTAACTTTTCATACCTTATTCTTAACGAAAAGGTAATGACAGGTTGATTTTTACTTTTTGCTATACTAGTATAAACGGCACTTAATCGATATCGATCAAACGAAACATCTAGAATTGGATTCATATGATTGAAATTTTTACCAAGTAAATTAGCTATTTGTCGAGTAAAATTTAGGACTTCTGAGGTTGATAAGTTTAAACCATCAACCCTATATCTACCGTTAAAATTGTCAAAGATATATAAATCTTTACCGTTAAATGATATATCTGTAATATCTAAATCTGAATTGATAAATCGAGAAAGAAAGGATTTATTTAGAAATGTTAATAAACTTTTAGAGACTTCACTTAAATTTTCATCATTTAAATTCTTATTAATCATAACTACTTAATTGATTTTCTTTAATTTCATAACGTATATACTTTTCGAGTGGGGCTATATAGGGAATAATTTGTGATTTAATTTTAATTTGAACTCCATTGCAACTTAAGTTAATATTGTTACACTCTTTTTCTAATGGAGCATTATAATAGGCAAATGAAACTTCTACAACACCTAGATAAAAATCTAAATTACTTTGAAATTGCTTTAAATATAATGTCTCAAACTTCTCTTGATCAATATATAAATCATCAATGTCATTAACTTCATCAAACTTCTTTACGATACATAATTTCAAAGTGCTTTTTGAGACAGAATCAATCGCACTTTCAATACTTGATAAGGCGCTTGAATAGAAAAAATTAGTCACGATAACATTAATAAAGAGAAAGAATGGTAAAATATAATACATTATTTTAAATCACCTACTTTATAGGATTTGTAATTAAGAAGATCTAAAGGTTCATTCGTTTGATAAATACAGTATCTTGATGTTGAACAACTGTCTCCTATTTCAAATGTGGGAGGTTTAGGTTTACTGTTATTAATATAAATAAAATTATATTGGTAATTGATTTTATTAACCCCTTGACCGAAAATTTCAAGAGTAACATATGTACTTTTGGTTTCACTGCTTAATTGTAATTCACTAACTTCTTTTAATTTTCCATCTACATTTTCTTTATAATAAATGTCATTTTCTTCATCATAATAAGTGCTTCTTAACATGAAACCACTATAAAGATTTCCTTTATTTTTATAATCTAAAGTGAAACAATAACCTTTATTATCATCATATAAACTAATATCTCCATTAAAACCTTCACTGAAGCAGACTTGGGCACTATCGAAATTTTTCGTACCAACTCTACCTTCTGTGTAGTATTTAAAACTCCATTTTTCAAAGTCAACAATCGATTCACTAAATAATGAGTCAATTTCTAATAGTGCACCAAAGTCTATATGCTCATAACTAACTTCAAGAGTTTGAGCATTATAATCAGCTTTTATTTCGCTGATATAACTGAAGGTGTACTGATTTAAGGTTATTACTTTATCTTTTTGTGGAAAATTATAAATCTCAAAGGTAATTTGTTTTATCGGATCTTCTTTATCATCTGTATATACAATAACAGATAAATATCTGCTATCCCCTTTAAAATTATCTAATTCAACCTTCCTTGTACAATTATAGCGTAACCTATCATTTTGTTTTTCGTATAACTGCTCTAATTCACTACCATTTATAACGCCCACAGTATAATCAAATAAACTATCTTTATGAATATCATTATTTGCTAATCTGATTTCAACAACTGGTTTCATTTTATAATAATCTAAATAATAAGTAACTGTAAAATCCCAATTAGTTTGACTAGCTTGAATTTTCATTGAAGGGAAAAAAGCAACTATCATTGTAAAAATGGTTAATATATAGAGCAATCTTACACCTCCTTATTCATAATAAAATAACATTTTTTTAATCGCTCTATTTTTAATACGATAATAAGTACTCCTAGAATATAATCCAATCCACCAGTTTTCATGGACTCTTTCATAAAAATCATTTTTTATGATTAATTTTTCATCTTCTTCTAAAGTATTTAAAAATGATTCAAACATTATTTTAAAGTTATGATACTTTTTTATTTTGTCTTCATCCGTCTTGTCGTTTATAACGTACACTTTCTTATCATATAAATCAGCATAAATACATGCTTTTTTATAAAGCTGGACTATCTCATTTAATCTTTCTGCATCATCTTTTATTGAATTTCTTTTTAAACTTTTTTTCAACTCTATACCTCCTTACGTGGGCGTCAAATATTATATACGACAGTTACCCTACTTTTTCCATCATAGAAAATCCATAATTTAATATAATACTTATATGAAGAAATTTCAAGAGTAAAATAGTTTAACATTTCGCAAACTTTTACGTTATATATGATGATAATTCAATACTTATATTAAAAAAAACCGATTTCTCGGTTATTCTTTCTTAGTAAATTTTCCGCCTTTTTTACCTTCTTTATTAGTTACGATTATCATAAATAAGATGATAATACCAAAAATAACATATGAAATTATCCCAACAATAAAGCTTAAATCAGGAAATATAAAGTAAGCTATAATATTAGGAATAATTACAACACACCCTGCATTAATTAGACAAGTACCAATAAACCTCGATAATAATTTCTTATCAATATAAGGCATTGAGTGTTCATTATATCCTGAAAGAATTTTTAACGACTCGTATTTAATAGCAAAATAACCATTAAGTATACAAAGTCCACCTACAAAAAAATTTATTAAATGAGAGATAAAATCTTGGTTTACAAGCATATAAAACACCACCGATGGCTCTATTGTAGCATAAAATAAAAAAGTCTGTAAACACAACTAGTGTTTACAAACTCTTTTAACGATTAGCATTGAATTTTTTTACATAATAGTCATATAATTCTCTAAACCTGTTAAAGTGAACGATTTCTCTTTGTCTTAAAAATAATAAAGGTTGAATTACACTCACATCATCGGTAAGGTGAATTAAATTTTCATAAACTGCTCTTGCTTTTTCTTCTGCAGCCATATTCTCAGCTATATCAGCAAGAGGATCACCTAATGAGTTAATATATGCTGTTGTAAATGGATTACCAGAGGCATCTTTAGGAAATACCGATTTACCATGATCAGTATAATAAGCACCTAATCCGGCTTCTCTTAATTCTTCTGGAGTAGCATCCTTAACTAATTGATATACCATTGTACTAATCATTTCAACATGGCCTAACTCTTCAGTACCTATATCAGTTAATAATGCTTTACCATAATCATCAGGCATAGTATACCTTTGTGTTAAATATCTTAATGCTGCAGCTAATTCACCATTTGGACCACCATATTGTGATAGAAGAAATTTTGCCATCTTCAAGTCTTTCTTCTTAATATTAATAGGATACTCTAATTTTTTATCATAAATCCACATCTATAGGTCCCTCCTTAATTTTCCCAAGGCCATGGACCTTTGATCCATTCCCAAGGTAATTTATCAAATGCTTCGCTTTTTAAAGTAAACGGTCCATATTTACTTTCATAATCTTTCATTAAAGGACGTAACTCGTTTTGATATTTTTTAAATAGTTCAAAAGCTTCGTTACTATTTGGATGAGTATCAAGGTAAAGACCTAAATCAATTAAGTTAAAGACAAGAGCCTGGATTCTTAAAAGTGCTCTAGTTTGCTCATTACCTGCTTCAATTGCCATTGGGCGGTAATGTTCATATTGTTCATAAGTACGACTTTCAATGTTCCCTTTAAAAAAGGCTTCAAATAGCGGGTAAAAACTCGCAGCCATCATTTTTTCTTGATCGTCTTTTGAAAACATAGTTTTATCCTCCCGCTATAAAATATGCAAAATATACAAATGTACTTAATGAAAAAGCCCATTTGAGTTTTTTCGTTGACTTATTTCACAAGTAATAAACTCTTATGGGCTTTCTTTTTGCATACTAGACATTCTTTATTAGAAACATTTTGATTAAAGGGAAGATATATCTTATTTGGCTTAATTTTTCCTTTTAATTCATTTAAACATTTTTTATCTCCACACCATGTAATTCTTAAATATGGATTCTCATCAATGATTGGTAAATCTTTAATAGTAGTAATTGATTTAAGAGATTTTTTTAATGCTCTTTTATACATCTCTCCAGTTTGATTTTTTATAATAGTTTTAAACTCTGTTATCAGATTATTTTCATTTATATGGTAAATTTCTTCTAAATAATTATCAATAATACTTACTGTTTTATCTCTTACTTCCTTCTTAGATATCCTGACAACAAAGGGAATTCCTTCTTTTAATTCATTAAATTTACCATTTTTATACTCCGATGAATTTATTATTTTTACTGGTAGACTTGCATTATTAAATATTGAATCAATATGATGAACATAATCCATTATACCAATTCTTTCTGGTTTAACTGGTTTAATAATTGCAACTAATTGTGAAATCGTATGCGGTAAGATTAATTCCTTTTTACTGTTAAGATGGACAATGAGTAAAGATAAAAATGCCCTTAAAAAAATCTGACCTTCTAAAATGACTAAGTCATTAATTTGTGAAACTTTAAAGTTAGAAAATTCAATATTTTTACCATTAATTACTGTATATTGAATATATTCATTATCATTAATACTTTTAACATTAAATAAAGGTACATTTAAAATAGCTTTAGAAACCTCAACTATTACCTCCATTAAGGAAAATAAATGCATCCTAGCTTTTTCAAAAGTTAAAAAACTACCAATAAAGGAAAATAAATGTTCTTCTAATAATGAATTCGCTTGATAAAATAAAACATTAACATTAGTTTGCATGTGACTTAATTTTAGATTATTTACATTTGTTTTAATTTCAAAAATATCTCTAACCTTCAAACCTTTACTTAATTTATTGTAATAAATATTGTGAATTTGAATTAAGGTTTCCTTATAAACAATTTCATTATCAATTAAATTTATTAAGTTCGCTTTATTTAAATATTTCAATAAAGTTTTACTCATATATATCATTACTTTCTTTATATCTTATTAAATATTGCAATTTTCTTAATGTAATTATATCTGCCTTCTCACTTAAATCAGTAGTACTTCCCAAAATTGGACCACAGAAATATTCAATATCACCATTCATTAAAATTTCTACTTCTACTTTATCATTAACACCTGTAATAATAACGTTAACATCCTTAGGTAATACCTCGATCATTCTAATAATACTTAATTTGGCCTTTTCATCTTCCTTAATATTTTTATACATCGAAGGTGGAACAATAAAGGCATCAAATAAAGTAAAGAAAGGATGTGTTATCATTTTCATATCTTCATTTACAACTAAGGCAAACTTGATTCCTTGTTCCTTATAATGTAAAAGTTTAACTCTTAAGTTATCATATGAATTAGACTCAATAGAAAAATCAAAATTAGCAATCGCAAACATTAATGAATGTCTTTGATATTTACTAGAAGATACATAAATATCAATTAAAGAAGATATCATATTAACGTCACAAACATACATAAATGTTGAATATCTGCTTGCTTTTTGTTTTAAAATTGTTTCTAAAGTACTTTTAAAACTTGCTTCAATAAATTCTTTTTCTTCTTTATTCTTAATCGCACATTTCAATGCATCTTCGTAATATTTAAAATGACTAGAAGCAGATGTTAATTCAATAAAATAATCATTAACTAGACCACTGTATAATGAGAATACATAATAAAAACTTGGAACAAATTCTTGTTTATTAATCATTTGTTTTAAGGCTTGATAATCTAAATAATTATCGGTATTAACTTTTTCCATCTTTTCATCGTATTCAACAAATTCTTTTTGAATAATATAAATGTTAACTGCATGATTATCACATGCTTGAATCGCTTGGTTAATCGCCATATCAACACTAAAAGTAAATCGACCTAAGAATGTCGTACCGGCACAATAATCTACATTAAATTCTAAGTTTTGATATTTTATCGAATTTCCTAGTTCTTTTTTAATTTTACTCATAAATCGATAAAGTTGTTTCTTCCTAGTTAATCCATGACGGTAAATCCATAAATAATCATTATTAACGCTAACAACCGTATTTTCATTGACTAAACTTTTTAATCGTTTTAATAAGGTATCGCGATAATAATAAGCTATTTCATCACTATATCGTTCATTAATTTTTTCATATAGTTTCAAATAGATACAAACTAATGAACCAACTGATGTATATGCATCATCACTCATTGATCTAACTATCGCTTTAAATGTATCAAAATCAACGACATCATCTACATTGACTTTGTTAATATTACTATCTTTATCTAATGTTAAAACAAAATGTAAAACCTGATTCTTATCATCTTTACGTACAAACTTCATATCATAAAAAAAGGCTTTTTTTACATTTTGGTCGATGGCTAATTGTAATTTTAAAACGTCACTTACTGTTTCTTGATTTAAACAAAGATCGATGTAATTATAAAATAGATTTAACCTTTCACTTGATAATGTTTTCTCAAAATCTTGTAAAGATATCGTTTCAACTTTAATATCATCTTGTCGATAAGAAAGAGTGACTTCTTTAGTGTTTAAATCCAATTTAAAATAAATTGTTTTAATCATATTAAAAAAAGTTATATTAAGGTAAAGGGGTTCTCTAACAAATGTAACTACAATATAGTAAACTAAATAAAAAGTAACCAAGATTACTATAAATATAAATAAAGTTAGAATGGAGTAACTGTTAATTAGCATTCTAAATCACCTATTAAATAGTATATCACTAAATTAGGCTAATTGAGAATTAAATCAATCACTTCTTTGAATTTCCTTACTAAGATTTCGTTATAATCTAAATAAGTTACCTCGCACAAACATGGAGAAGGATTTAAATGATTATTACAAGTTTTTATTTCGATTATGTCATTAACATTTATTTTTGCGTAATTATTATCTTTATCTTTAAATACAATCTTGAAACAATTATCTGTATCTGCCATCTTTTTAATTAATTTAAAAGAATAATCGCTATTTAAAATGATTATTACACGATTATTATAATTACAAGTTCCTGCTATTACTTTGTTTTTAGGGACTATAAGTTTATTACTTATAAGATAATATCGAATGATAAAGTCAGAAATAATTAATTTATTATTTAGTAGAAACGATTTATCAATAATATTATCATGATCATTTTTAATTTCTCTGAAATCAAGAATATCATAATCGAAAACCTGAGATGTAGAGTTAATTGTTTTTGTTAGTTTTGTAGGAATCGCAAAATAAAGCCCACGAACTTTAAAAACATTATAAGAAGAATATATGAAACCACTAGGAACTATGATTGTAAACATCGTTAACTCATCATTGCTTATTACATCAATTTTACCACCTAATGAATCAATACATGCTTTAACACCAACAAGTCCAATCCCACTTCCAGAATTAATATCAGGTTTTTCATTAGCTGAAACAAAAGGAGTAAAGAGCAAATCATTAAGATTATCTTCTTCTATTTTAACATTTTCATTTTTAAATCTCTTAATCAACTTCTTAAAATCAATCGGTCTACCGTCGTTAATGATTTCAATATGTAAATAATTATCAACTTCATAGAAATTTAAATATAAATTACCATAACTGGTTTTATTTTGTGACTTTCTTTCTTCTAGCGATTCAAAACCATGAACAATATTATTTTTAATAATTTGAGATATTGGATCAATTAATAAGTCAAGTACAACCCGATCAATAGTACAATCTTGTGCATTAATATGAAGTTTTACTGCTTTTCCACAATCAGCAGCTATAGATTTGGCAATAATATTCATTTTTTTAGTTAATAGGCTTATATGTTCATATCTAAAACTGCTTAATTTTGATTGGAAATTATAGAAAAGATTTAACAAGGTGCTACGCTCAATCTCATCCAAATAAATATGATTTTGAATTTTCTCAACACTATTTAAAAATTCCTCTAAAAAACTTATTTGGAAAACTAAATTGACTCTTTTTTGTTTACTATTATTAGTGCTAATCCGGTTCACAAAACAATCATTATCACTATAAGCTTTTTCTCTTAATAAGTTGATAGATAATAGTTTGTTTAATATATTTTGATAATAATCAACATAGTTAGCCGTATTGTGCGTAATTAAATTTTCATAAATATTTTGAAAAATATCCAACATCATATTTACTTGTGATGATGAAACATGAATATTTTCCTTAACTAATCTCATTGCTATTTTTTCTAATTCATAAGTAATCTTAGCAAGTTCTTTCTCATTATGTGTTAATAATTGGTGCTTTAAAGAATGGATTTTCGTTAGAAAATCAAAATTTAAAAGTGCAATATTTTTGAATCTAATAGTAGTTAAATCATTTATTATGTCTTCGAGGTTCGACAACATTTCACTTGATATACTAAGATCAACCTCCATATTTGATCACCTCATTGACACCATACTAACAAAATTTTCTATAGTTGTAAAGTTATTTATAAGAACTTTAGTATATGAATTATAATGAAAAAGTTTCATTTATGGATTTCTTTACTAAACTATTCAACTTGAATGATTTTATTTCCTAATATATAATTATTTACACGGAAGAATACCCAAGTGGTTGAAGGGACTGGTTTCGAAAACCAGCAGGAGCTCAAACTCGCAGGGGTTCAAATCCCCTTTCTTCCGCCATATTGAATGAATAGGTTTGATACAATGTCAGACCTTTTTTTACTTGTTGGCAGAAAGGGGAAAATCTCCTATTCCCAGTTTTGTAGAGACCTGTAGT
The DNA here is from genome assembly GCA_012838555.1 of bacterium. Taxonomy (GTDB): domain Bacteria; phylum Bacillota_I; class Bacilli_A; order RFN20; family DUOZ01; genus DUOZ01. The sequence goes on from DUOZ01000019.1 coordinate 30,234, forward strand.
AGTCAGTTTTTAGGCTATTATTAGGTCTCTTTTTTATTTTCTAATCAACTATTTAACGATTACCCTAATTTTTAACGATTTGAATACTTTTTAACGATTACCCTACAATTTAACGATTTGAATACTTTTTAAACTATTTGAGAAAAACATGACTTAAATTGACAGTTTATTTAATAAATTATGGACGATTTGATAAAAAAGTGCTATACTAATTACAAGACGTTTACAATCAAAAAAGGTGAATATTATGAACTATAAAAAATTAGTTAAAGAAATAAGAGAAAAGCTGATCATCACTCAAGAAGAGTTAGCAGCTCTTTTAGGTGTTTCATTTGCATCAATTAATAGATGGGAGACAGGCAAACACGAACCTACTACTAAAATCAAGAGAAAAATTGTGGAACTTTGCAAAGATAATAATATCAAATTGGAGGATGAATAAATGTCAAATTATTTAACAAAAAAACGTAATGAACTATTAAAAAAGATTGACAGCATAAAAAAATGGATTTTATCTAATAATCATAATAATGAAACTGAGAAATGCATATCAATATTAAATGAATTAAAACGCGAAGTTGAAATAAACGCAACAAAAAAATTTGGTTTACTGTGGGATAAGGAAATTGAACCTGAAGAAGTTGTTAGGATGTGTGAAAGCAATATACCAATACTTGAACTTCAAAGTGACAAAAAGATTATCAATGGAAAAATAAACAATATTTTAATTGAAGGAGATAATTTTCATTCCTTATCCGCTTTAAATTTTGTTTTGCAAGGAGCAATTGACATAATCTATATTGATCCTCCGTATAACACTGGAAATGGGGACTTCACTTATAATGATAAATTCGTAAACGAAGACGACGGTTTTAGACACTCAAAGTGGTTGAGCATGATGCAAAAAAGGCTCAATTTATCTCGCCAACTTTTAAAAGACTCTGGAGTTATTTTTATTAGCATTGACGATAATGAATTTTTTAACTTGAAGCTTTTGTGTGACCAAATATTTGGAGAACGTAATTATCTTGGTACGGTTTATTGGAAATCTAATCCTAATGGTCGTGGAGATTCTAAATATTTAGGAACTATTTTTGAATATGTCTTGTGTTACAAGAAGAAGGACGTTGCTTTTAATTATGAACCACAAGATTTAGCACAGTTCAAACTTCGAGACGAAAAAGGACCATATGCAGAACAAATTCTTCATTCTAAACTATCCTATAGTGTTGGAATGGATTATTCAATTATAGCACCTGATGGAACGGAAATTTATGCAGGAAATGTTACCAAGGAAGAATGGCTTAAAAGACGAGCAGATAGAACTGTGAAAAAAGCCATGACTTGGAGATTTGGAGAAGAAAGGTTTAAAGCAGAATTAGCAAAAGGTGAAATAATTTTTCGCAAGAAAGCAGATGGCTGGAAAGTCTATAGAAAAAGAAGACCAGTAGTAGGAGGATCCGCTCCTTATAAGAACCTATACGAGGAAGAAGGTACAAGGCATGGTTCTAACCAAATCAAAAATATTTTTAATTACACTCCTTTTGACCACCCTAAACCAGTTGGTTTAATAAAATTTCTTATTTCTTTAGTAAAAGTTAAAAATCCTATTGTCTTAGATTTTTTTGCTGGCTCAGGAACAACTGGACAAGCGGTTTTAGAACTTAATCAACAAGATGGTGGGGAGCGAATATTTATATTAGGAACGAATAATGAAAACCAAATATGTCAAAATATCACTTATCCTCGATTGAAGACGGTAATTACCGGCATTAGACCAGACGGATCAAAATATAGTGATGGAATACCAGCAAATCTCTACTATTTCAAAACAACTTTTATTGAAGATCATGTCAACAGTGAGCAAGTAAAATACAATCTTGTGGAGAAAGTTGATTCTCTGTTATGCATTGC
>DUOZ01000020.1 GCA_012838555.1 bacterium
AATTAATTTAAATAATAAGGTTCTAGGTATCAAAAATCTAGAACTTTTTTATTGGTAGGAGTTAAGAAGGTTTAATTGGTCTAGGGTATAAAATAGAGATATTAAATTTAATAAAAACAATATGAATTTATTGTACTTTACTAAAAAGGAATTCTGTAAGATAAGAACATTCAAGTAGCGATTTACAAAAGAAAGCGCTTGCAACAAAAGAATGTGTTTGCTATAATATAAACAGAAAAAATTGAAACGTTTAAATAAAGTTTCAAAAGGAGGAAAGAGTGATGAAAAAAGTTAAGTTTTTAAAAATCTTTACTTTGGTAGCCTTATTTGCACTAGTAGCAAATGTCTATGGCTGTATTGATGTTGAACTTCCTTCTTCTGTAGAAAGTTCGTCTGAGGAAACTTCTTCAGTAGAACAAGAAGAAACCTTGTCACTATTAGATGGCTGGGCTGGAATAGATGAAGGAATTTATACTTTTGAAAAAAGTGACTCTCAATTAGAAGTATCTTATGAAAAAACTTCTGAAATGGGTGAGCTTTCTTGGACTGCAGCAGTTAAAGATATCGACCAAGATCTAACTGCATTCAAGACCTTAAGGTTTACAGTCGTTGGTTCAGCAATGGTGAAACTAAAACTTGAAGGTACTAGCGGTGTTGCTGAAGTTGATATTGCTATAACTGGTGTTGAAACAGCATATGAATGGAATCTAATGCCTGAAACAGCTGTTTTAGCTGGAGTTCAAAAGATTGTTATCTTTGGTCATCCTGGTAAGAGGGATGGAGCAGGTACATTTACAATCAAGAAATTTGAATTCACCACGTTAACTGCTGACGGAGATGCTATTATAAACACTGGATTTAATAATATACCAGATGATGTTAATGAATATGATGGCACTGGTGAAACATTCTCCTTTAACTCCAAATGGCAAGATAATGGAGATGGAGTTTACACATTTGAATATGTCGATGATGGAGTAATCGTTGATTACAATAAAGGAAATTTCTCTTATGGCTTATTTAAATCTAAGATCTTTGGAAACTTTAGTAAATTCAATTATGTGACAATTAAGTTCAGTGGTCCTGCTAATACACGTATTTTATTAAAAGTATTAGAACCAACTTATGAAATCATTTGTAAGGCAGCAGAAACTGACGTTGTCCAAGTTTGTGTTTATGATATTGGAAAGAATTTAACTGAGGAACAAAGAGCTGGAATGAGAGAAATCTTAATCTTTGCTGCTCCTGGAGAAACTAATGTTGAAGGAACATTTAAGATTCATGAAGCTTATTTCACTAATGTTAATGAAAATCCAGTTGATGAACCAGATGTAAATGTTTATGAAGGTGGAGGAGAAGATTTCCACTTTAACAATTACTGGCACGATGCTGGTTCATTAGACTATACAGTTAAAGTTGAAGATACTGACACTGTATTAACTTATGATAAAGCTGGCGAATGGAGTGCTGCTAAAGCATTAGTTGAAGGTCCTTTAGGTGACTTTAAATATATTGTCTTTAAAGTACAAGGCGCAGCTGAAAGTAGCGTTATGTTAAAAGTTGAAGAAGGAGCTAGTAAAGTTGAGAAATCTTTCGACTTAACTGGTGAAGTAGATGAATTAGTACTAGATATTAGCATCTTAACTAAAGCGGTTAGAGATAGCTTAAAAGCAGTATACTTAATCGCTGCTCCTGGAAGTAAGACAAGCGGTACTTTAAGAATTAAAGATGCTTACTTTACAAATGATGCTGATCCAGGTGTACCAGATGTAATCGTACATGAATATAAAGGTACTGGAATAGACTTGAATATTAATAATAATTGGTATGATAATGGAGATAAAGTCTACTCAGTAGCAAAAGATGGTTCTACAGTTATTATTAGTTATGATAAGAAAGATAAAGAATACCCTACTGTTTATTCCCCAGTATCTGGTAAACTTTCTGATTTTGTCGCTATAGTTGGTAAAATCAAAGGTAAAGCAGACGACCAAGTATTATTTAAACTTGATGCACCATTAAACAAAGAATATTGGGTTGACTTAACAGGTGAAGAACAAGAAGTAAGATTTGACCTTGAAGGCCTTGACTCAACTGGTTTAGACCAACTTCAAAAAATCTTAGTCTTTGCAGCTCCTGGTAAAGCAAATGAAACAGGTGAAATTGAAATTAGAGAACTTAAGTTTGTACGCCCAGTTGCAAAATATGAAGAAGGAGATACATTTGAAGTTGATAATGCATGGTTTGACTTTGATGGTATTTATGTTATTAACCATGGTGATTATATTGAAGTAACTTACCAAAAAGAAGAAGGCAAACACGCATGGGCTTGTATGTTAACACTTGTTGAAGGAGATTTCTCTGAATTTAGTAAGGTAGTTTTCACTATTGAAGGTGCAGAAGGAAAAGAATTACTCCTTAAAGTTGAAGGAACAGCAGGTGCTGAAGAAGGTAGAGTTACTTTAACTGGTGAAGCTAGCGATTTAGAACTTGATATTTCTAATTTTGATGGAAGACATGGAATTAACAAAGTCTTAATCTTTGCTGATCCAGATGTTAATGGAACTAATGGTTCATTCAAGATAATCTCTGTTAAATTTGTAAAATAACTTTAATTAGCAAGGTAAGGACTCGTCTTGCTGGCGAGTCCTTTCTTTACCTATCTTATTAATAGATATGGGGGAAACTAATGGGTCGAAAAGTCTTATTAAAAGAAGCATATGATTCTTTTCGCTTCTTAATAGATCATACTAATTTTGATGAAAATTCAAAAGGATATGGTTTAACATTAGATCGAACAAGCAATAAAATAATGTCATCATTATGTGCTAGTGGTTTTATGCTAACAGGTTTAGTAATTGGAGCTTCTAGAGGTTGGATTAGTCATAGTGAGGCTAAAAGAAAAGCTTATTTG
>DUOZ01000021.1 GCA_012838555.1 bacterium
CCTGCAATAATATGCATTAAAGGTCCACCTTGTACTCCAGGAAATACCCTTTTATCTAGAAGTGGCGCATATTCTTTTTTACATAAGATGAAACCGCCACGTGGTCCTCTTAATGTTTTATGTGTTGTGGAAGTCACAAAATCAGCATATGGAACTGGTGAAGGATGGATTTTAGCTGCTACTAAACCTGCTATATGAGCCATATCAACCATTAAGTAGGCGCCAACTTCATCAGATATCTCTCTAAATTTCTTAAAATCAATGAATCGAGAATAAGCACTGGCACCCGCAACAATTAACTTAGGTTTATGTTTTAAGGCAAGACTTCTAACTTCATCATAATCAATCATTTCATTATCTTTACTTACGCCATAACCAACAAAGTTATAACTAATTCCAGAAAAATTTAACTTATGACCATGAGTTAAATGTCCACCTGAAATTAAATCCATACCTAATACAGTATCTCCATACTCTAATATGGTTAAATACACAGCCATATTTGCTTGAGAGCCTGAATGAGGTTGAACATTGACGTGTTCAGCACCAAAGAGTTCTTTAGCCCGATTTATTGCTAAAATTTCTACTTCATCAACAAACTCACAACCTCCATAATATCTTTTATTTGGATATCCTTCAGCATATTTATTAGTTAAAATACTTCCACATGCTTCTAAAATATCTTTTGAAACGAAGTTTTCTGAAGCGATTAATTCAATATGTTCTTGTTGACGATTTAACTCTTTTTTAATAAAAGAGGAGATTTCAATATCATTCATCCTTACCTCTCCCGGTCATATTGATTAATAATGTCGACACGTCTTTGGTGTCTTCCTCCTTCAAACTCAGCTTCTAAGAAGGCTTTAACAATTTCATAGATTTCTTCTTCTGAGAGGTACTTTCCGGGTAAGGCTAAAACATTACAATCGTTATGCATACGACAATATTTAGCAATTGTCGGATTCCAAGCAAGTCCACATCTAATTCCTTTTACTTTATTTGCAGCGATTGAAATGCCTACTCCAGTAGTACAAACAACAATACCAATATCTGCTTGTTTAGAAGCAACAATTTCACCGACTTCTAAACCAAATAATGGATAGTCACATGAATCTGTAGAATTACAACCAATGTCTTTAACTTCATAACCTTTTTCCTTTAAATAATTAACGACTAAATTTTTGGTGTCAAAACCACCGTGATCAGAACCTAATGCTATAATCATTTTTCATCCTCCTTATAGATTCTTTCGATATCATTAAAAGAAATAACGCCTTCTCTAATTAACTTAATCTCATCACTAGTAAAATCTACTATCGTTGATGGAACGTTAAACATCGCTTCACCTATAACAACCATATCAACACTATCATTAAAAATGTCTAATGCTTCAATATGATTACGAGCTGGTTTTTCACCTGATTTATTCGCACTAGTAAGTAAAATTGGTTTGTTTAAATTTGTTAAAACTTTTAGAATAAATTCATCATCAGGCATTCTAATTGCTATTGTATTTTTACCACTTGTTACATGATATGGAACATTATCTTTCTTATTTAAGACCACAGTTAAAGGTCCTGGAAAATAAGTTTTAATTATCTTTTCTTGACACTTATTTAACAAAGCAAACTCATTAATCCAGGAAATATCTCCTATAACTAAAGGAAAAGCCTTTTCTAAAGGCCTGTTTTTTGCGATTATTAAATTATTAAAAGCATTAATGTTATCATAAATAACACCGATTCCAAAAACTGTTTCAGTGGGAAGGGCAATGACTTTACCTTCTTTGAAGGCTTCGATAACTTGTTTTATTTCATTTTTACTAACAAGTTTATCCTTCATTTTCAACCCCTCCTTCTAGAAAAATTATAACACACTCAAATTACAATGAAAATAAAATATCTTCTTAATTACCTTCAAGTAATGAGGCAGCATCTTCATCTAAATAGATATGGACATTGATGTGGTTTTGTAAAATCGAAGCAGGACAATTTACATTAATATCGCCTTCAATCATACTTTTTACTGCTTCAGCTTTATTTAAACCTGTAGCAACTAATATTATTTCTTTAGCACACATTATTGAACCTAAACCCATTGTTAATGCCTTGGTAGGTACTTCTTCTAAACTATTAAAAAATCTAGAATTATCTAATCTTGTTTGATGTGCTAGAAGTGTTTCATGAGTTAATGCATCAAATGATGTTCCAGGTTCATTAAAAGCAATATGGCCATTTCCACCAATACCTAGGATTTGTAAATCAATTCCACCTTTTGAGGCAATTAATAAATCATAATTTTCACTTGTTTCACCAGGGAAGAATGTATTTTCAACATTAAAATCAGTCTTACTAAATAAATGATGATTCATATAATAACGATAAGATTGAGGGTGCATTTTTTCTAATCCCACATATTCATCTAAATTAAAACTTGTTACATCTTTAAAACTTACTTTATTTTGTTGATATAAAGAAATTAATTCTTGATAAATCCCAAGTGGTGTTGAACCAGTAGCTAGTCCAATAACAAAATTAGGCTTAGCATTTATTTTACTTACTATTAAAGTAGCTACTTCTTGATCTATCATTTCCTTACTCTTAAAAACATGAACTTTCATTTTATTTCCCCCATTCAACTGTTGATATTTTATCATAAATTAACCAGATATGCCCATTAAATATAACCTAAAAGAAAAAGTAAATTAGATTACTTAAAATTAAAACCTCCACATGGAGGTTAATCACTAATTTTCTTTTCTTTAATGTAGTTTACATCTACACTACTATCTATTTCATCATCTAAGGTCCATTCTTCTTCTTGCTGTTGGGTAATTTGTACCTTTAGTTTTGTTTCCCCAACAACATCAACTAAATATTCTTTTTCCACTTGTACTTCAACATTACCATTTTTTAATAAAGTCAACCCAACACATGTCGGATATTTACTACAAATTCCTTTTAATTCAACTTCAGGTGTTAAACTAGCATTATGTCTAAACTTAAGTGGTATTTCCTCTATGTAGTTAACTTCCTTTTTCAATAAATCTGATTTTGTATCAAAATCATAACCATACCAAAGATGGACTTCATATTTACCTTGAACTTCAACATGGTCATTTAAGTTTACACATTCAAACTCATTATTAATAATCCAGCAGCCTAATACCTTACTAACTTTTACTTCAACTGGTATTTCGTGAATCGTCTTAGTACTTTTTTTACCTTTGCCTATGACCGCTTTAGTTACAATTTCACTATACGATGCCATCTAATTACCACCTTTCATCAAAATTTTATGCATATCCTTTTAAGATAATGACATGTAATACGTGACTAATAAAAAAAACGGTGAACGATTCACCGCTATTTTTCATTTAACTCTTTATCGATAATAAAAGCAATTTGTTGTAATAAATCATTAACACTTTCAGTTAGATATTGATAGTTAACTAATAAAGGATGACTGTCATACTCACTTTTAAGTTGATAATACTCATCTTTAAGTTTTTCATATTCATCCATTTTATTATCATTTAAAGCATTAACAATCTTTTGTTGTAAAATCTTGATTTCTTCTTCCATTTCATCAAGATTTGATTTTCTTATTGCTTCTTGATACTTAAAAAACTCTTTAACAATCTCTTCATTTTTTAATTCTTCATTGATTCTAAGTGCTAATTCTTCAATTTCTTTATTCAATGGCTTCACCTTCAAGCGTCCATGATTTAGCTAGAGTTATCTTAACATTAACTATTTTACCAACTAAATCTTTACTTCCTTTAAAGTTAACTAGTTTATTCTCTTCGCTATAACCACTTAAGACATCTTCATTTTTCTTACTTGGACCTTCAACTAAAACTTTCAAGACTTTACCTACATATGCCTCGTTTCTTTTTTTAGCAGATCTTGTAACAGCCTCAACTAAACGATTAAAGCGTTCTTTTTTAACTTCCATCGGTACATTATCAACCATTTTCGCAGCAGGTGTACCTTCTCTAGGAGAGTAAATGAAAGTAAAGGCACTATCATACTCTAACTCATTAACTGCATCTAAAGTCTTTTGGAATTGTTCTTCTGTTTCATTTGGGAAGCCTACGATAATATCAGTAGTGATTGAACAATTAGGTAAGGTATCTCTTAACTTGTTATAAAGTTCTTTATATTCAGCATAAGTATAACGTCTTGCCATCTTTCTTAAAATTTCATCACTACCTGATTGAATTGGTAAATGAATATGATTCATGATGTTATCATATTTTGCAATAACATCGACCATTCTATCAGTAAAATTCCAAGGGTGTGAAGTTGTAAATCTAATTCTTTCAATCCCCGTTTTAGCACACTCTTCTAATAAGGTTGCAAAATCATAACCTAATTTTAAGTCTTTACCATAAGCATTAACATTTTGCCCAAGTAAAGTAACTTCTTTATACCCTTGTTCTTTTAAACACTTAACTTCTTCAATGATATCTGCTAAAAGGCGACTACGTTCTTTACCTCTAGTATATGGAACAATACAATATGTACAGAACTTATCACAACCATACATAATATTAACCCAAGCTTTTAATGAGTCATTTCTTTTAACCGGTAAGTTTTCATAAACTTCCCCTTCTTTAGAAAAGACTTCAACAACTCTTTCTTTTGACATGTATGTTTGATAAATTAATTCAGGTAAACGGTTAATATTGTGTGTGCCAAAAATTAAATCAATATGAGGAGCACGCTTTAATATTTCTTCAACAATTGACTCTTGTTGAACCATACACCCACAGACTCCAAAAATAACATCAGGGTTAATTTGTCTGATAGCTTTTAAATGACCAACTTCACCAAAAACACGTTCCTCAGCATTTTCTCTAACTGCACAGGTATTTAAAAGGATAATATCACTCTTAGTGATATCTTCACTCTTGGTATAACCCATTAATTCTAAAATACCAGCGATTGTCTCTTCATCTCTTAAATTAGCTTGACATCCAAATGTTCTAATAAAGTAAGTTTTATCTTTACCAAGTAAATATTTTTCATCAAGTTTATATTCATCTTTAACAATTTCTGTAGTTGTTTTCGTTCTTTTGACTGCTTCTTTTAATGAAGGCTTAACAAAATACTCACTATAATCTTTTTTATTCATTAAACATCACCTAATCTATATTATCAAAAATGGCATCCCCTTTTAAAGAGATAGATTTTACCAATATATAGGTTGCTAGTCCTAAAGCAATAGTGATTACTATAGACCAGATACCTATTCCAGCATTAACTTGATACAAGTAATGCACAAACTCCATTATACCACCAAATGTTAAAATTCCACCTAATATGATAAGTAAAGTGAAGATATTGAGTAAAATCATCCATTTTGCTAGGGATTTAATCTTCTTAACAAAGTTAAGAATTAATAGGATGGATACTATTAATAAAACACTTCCAACTAAAGTAGGAATTAATCCAATTATAAAGCCATGAATTGCCTTTCTAATATTATCAATAAATAATAAGGTTAAAGCAAAAGCTATGAAGATTATTGCTAAGCTATAACAAATAATCATAAATAAGACACCATTAAAATTTTGTTTAACAGCGACTGTTTCATTATCCCAATTTAGTTTTGGTTTAGCAATATCTAGAAGAATTCCCCAATAGTTTAAAAAGACACTTAATAAAACTAAAGGAATTAAAATGTAGAAGAATTGGAAAATATCAATAACACCTAAAACTAATGTAGCAAATAAAGCAATCACTGGTAATAATAAGTGGATAATAATTCCAATAAAAATCTTTGCATTAATTTGCTTAATTGGTGACATCGGAATGTATTTCATAAAATATGCAGCTTTTCCTTCTCTAGATATGGCAGTCGACGAAACTAAACTAATACCATTAAAGAACAAAATACCTGCCATAATAAAGAAGAAAACATAATTAAGTTGAGAACTAAGTTTAAAACTTGTTATTTCTGCAATAACTTTACTTATATCTCCACCTTCTGCACTTAATCCAAAAATAAAACTACCAGCAAATATAACAACAAGTATTAGTTCAACTAAGACTAAATTTGTATTATAAACAGGTGTCCTAAAAATTAAGCGCCATTCTTTTAAGACATAAGACTTAAATGCACTACCTTTTTTAATTGATTTATTGGTATCAAGTTGATGACGTTTAGCTTTCTTTTTACCATTTCCACCCTCCATTACACCTTTAATGTAAACATTTGAGGACACAAGTAAAAAGAGACAAACTACTCCAACAGATATAGCTAAATATAAAATAAACCATAATAGTCCTACAAAACTACTAGAGTCTTTTAAGGCATTAATCGCTGGTCTTAAGAATGGAACAACATAATTTGTTACTTTTTGTAGTTCATTAATAAGGCTTGCAAATTCGGCTGGATTAATATCAAATTCAATCGTGGTAGGTATCATCGAAAAACCTAAACCAAAAGCTAAAGATAGGAACATAACAATATAGGTAAAACGATCTTTAGATGCAGAAAGGTTCCCAAATCTCATTAATGAAGTAATTATAATTGACATGATACTTATAGGTATAAAAGGTGCTGTGAGTAAGAAAATTAACATGTAAACATAATAAAATAAACCTGCACCTGAACCAACTCCATACCCAATTAAGACTGGGCCAAAGAAGAAAAACTCAAAAAAGTATAAACTTAATGTAACTAAAATAAATCTAGCTAATAAGATTTCTTTAGATTTAAATGGCATTGGAAGTAATAATGAGATATCAGTAGATAAATAATAATAAGAAATAATAGCGATAACACTCATTAAAAACAATACAAAGACAATAGATGGTAAAAACATCTCAAGTAGGATTGATGGGTCAACAACAGGTGCTAGCCAACTAACAAACTCACCAATACCCATAACAACTGGTACAACATAAGATGCTATAAGTAAGATACCAACAATTGAAAAGGTAATAATTACGTTTTTTAATTTAATTTTATTACTTGCTAAAAATGCGTTCTTAAAAAGAACTTTTGTTAATACAAATACCTTATTCATCGTCAGTCATCTCCAAAAACATCCGTTCAAGTGACTTATTCTCACTTGCGTGTTCTCTCATTTCTTGCAATGAGCCAACAAAAATTAATTTACCTTTATTAATAATTCCCACACGGTCACATATCTTTTCAGCTGTATCTAGGACATGTGTAGAAAAGAAAACGGTATTTCCTTTGCTTACATGTTCATTCATCATCTCTTTTAAAACCGCAGATGAGCGAGGATCTAATCCAGTTAAAGGTTCATCTAAAATCCAAACTTTAGGTTGATGAAGTAAAGCACCAATAATAATTATCTTTTGTCTCATCCCATGTGAATAAGTGATTAAACGATCATTTAAAGCGTCATCAATTTCAAGTTTCTTGGTTAGCTCCATGATTCTTTGTTGTCTAGTCTCACTATCAACTTCATAAACATCACCGATAAAGTTTAAGTATTCAATACCCTTTAAACGCAAAAATAAATCAGGTGAATCAGGAACAAAACCAAATTGTCTTTTCGCTTCTAATGGTTCTTTAACAATACTATATCCATTTATAACGATATCTCCTTCATTCGGAGACAAAATTCCTGTCATCATTTTAATCGTTGTCGTTTTCCCTGCACCATTTGGTCCTAAAAAGCCAAAAATTTCACCTGAAAGAATATCAAGTGTTAAACCATCAACTGCTTTAAAATCACCAAACTTCTTTGTTACATTTTTAATACTTATCATTTTGATTCCTCCATCTAAAAACACAATGTTATTATACCATTTTGAAAGATAATTAATAAAGTTTTTTATTAAACAATAGCAATATGCTTTTTCTTAATTATTAGAAAAGGCTTAATCAATATCATATAACTTTTGATAGACATTATTAAAGGTAAAAATAACACCACGGAAGGAAATAAAAAAAATGATTCAAATCAATGAACCATTTTGTTAATCCCATAAACCTTTTAACCATTCGATTATATAAATGCGATTATTTGTAACATTCTCATCACAGAAATTTTTTCTTAATTCTCCATTTATTATAGAACCTTTACCTTCTCCAATTATGATAACAATCATTCCTTCTTCATATCTAGCAACTGAGTTTTCATATGCAAACTCTTGAAGGTTCTCAATTATTAAATGTTGATGTAATGAAGGATCTTTATATAAGATTTTTTCACTATAAATGGTGATTAAATGTTGTTTAGCATTGTATAAATTAATTAAACCTAAAGCAGAGTTATCATGAGCAACTACTTTATATTTATATAAAAACTTATCATATTTAGTCGATGAAATTGTAATCGTTGAATATATTATAATAAAAGAAAGTGCCAGCTTTTTAAACATAGAGTTTAACCTCCCTGCTGAC
>DUOZ01000022.1 GCA_012838555.1 bacterium
AAAACTTTTATCGAATATCTGACTGTAAAATCAAAATTATTTACTAAATTAAAAAGCAATGGACTTGCTTTAATTAATATTGATGATGAAAATTCATCTTTTATTATTAAAAATACAAAGGGTAAAGTTTTAACATATGGTAAATATTCCCAAGATTATCAAATTAAAAATATCGTAGAAACAGATCGAAACCTTTCAATTTATATAAATGATATTCAATTTAAAACAAATCTACTAGGATGGTTTAACGCTTATAATATTGCACCAGCTTACATTATTTTAAAAGAATTAGGCAAAGAAGATAATCAAATTCAAAAAGCGGTTAATTCACTACTACCAATAAGTGGACGGATGGAAAGATTAAATATTAATGATATTAATATCATAATTGATTTTGCCCATACACCTGATGCGATGGAAAAAGTTATCCGTTATATTAAGAATTTTAAAAAAGGTCGCCTTTTATGTTTGTTTGGTTGTGGTGGTGATCGTGATAAGACAAAACGACCTTTAATGGGAAAGATAGCTACTTCATTATGTGATTTTGTCATTATTAGTGATGATAATCCACGTTTTGAAGATTCCTTAGAAATCATCGCTGATATTATTAAGGGAATTAATAAGGATAATTATTGTATTATTCCTGATCGTAAGCAAGCAATTAAAGATGCCATTAGGATGTTAAATAAAGATGATACTTTATTAATTTTAGGGAAAGGGCATGAAAATTATCAAATAATTAAAGATAAAAAAATCTTTTTCTCTGATAAAGAGGAGGCTTTATATGAATGCGAACTTAATAATCTTTTGTAAATTAATGTTAACTTTAGTTGTATCCTTCTTTTTATCACTAATATTAACTAAATTAGTTATTTATTTTCAAAGAAAATACTATATTGGACAAGTTGAAAGAAGTTTTACGATTGAAAGTAATATTAAGAAAAAAGGCACACCTAATCTAGGTGGTATTGCAATTGTTTTATCAACTTTAATTACTTTTATTATATTAAATTTTGATTCATTAACACTTCCATTAATTCAAGGAATTATTTTTTGTTATTTAGGTTATTTTGCTATTGGTTTAGTTGATGATTTAAGCAAGATTATTTATCAAAGTTATAAAGGTATAAGTGCGTTAACTAGAATATTGCTTGAAATAGGTGTTGCTTTATGGGCGTTAAATATTATGGGATTTTCTGCTCCTTATAATTGGAATATAGATACATTATTTTTTCACAATTTTCTATATTTAGGAGTTATTTATATTATCTTTTTTGTATTTATTGTTATAGGGAGTGCAAATAGTGTTAATCTTGCTGATGGATTAGATGGTTTAGCAGGCGGGATTGTTTTAATGTGTTCATTACCTATAATCGTCTTTTTATTAAAAAGGAATGAAATCTTAATTGCTTCTTTACTTCTTTCTCAAGTTGGAAGCATTTTAGGATTTATTAGATATAATTTTCATCCAGCAAAAGTGTTCATGGGGGATGGGGGTGCTCTAGCTTTAGGAGCACTTTTAGGTATTTCAGCACTAGCTACTAATTCAATAGTCGTTTTTGCAATAGCATCCTTTGTTCTGATTTTTGAAACTTTAAGTGATATTATTCAAATTACTTCATATAAATTACTAAGAAAAAGAGTTTTCTTGATGGCTCCTTTTCACCATTCACTTCAAAAAAGAGGCTGGAGTGAAATGTGGATTGTTTCGTTTTTTTGGCTAATCGCCTTTATTGTTTGTTTTATTGCTACCGTTATGGGGGTGGTAATGTGATTAAGTATTTGCTTTATGGAGCGGGAATAAGTAACTTATGCTGTGCTAAGTTTTTAACTAAGAGGAAAATTGATTTTGAATTTTTAGTTAAAGATGAAGAAAAAGATAATGAGGTATTAGGACGATTCAAAAATAAAATTATAACTATAAGTAATTTAGATTATGAAAGATTAAAAGATTATGTCATAGTTAGAAGTCCTGGAATACCTCATTTTGATAATGTGCTAAAGTATTGTTATGAAAATAAAATAAAAGTAATTTCTGAAATTGAACTAGCCTTAAGTTTTAATAATAAAGGTAAATATATAGTAATTACAGGATCTAATGGAAAAACAACTGTTGTTAGTCTACTTTACAATATTTTTAAGAGTGTATACCCTTCTACTGTTTTAGCAGGTAATATTGGTGTACCTTTAATTGAGTTTGTTGATCAAATTAATGATGACACTAATGTTATTTTAGAAATTTCATCTTTTCAATTAGAAGATACTTATTCTTTAAAACCTTTAATCGGTGCAATTTTAAATTTAACTCCGAATCATTTAAATCATGTTGAGTCAATTGAATATTATTATCAATCTAAATTAAAACTAGTTGAATGGTCAAAAATATTTATCTTA
>DUOZ01000023.1 GCA_012838555.1 bacterium
GATGATTATTATTGTTGATAAAATAGCTAATATAGCTATAACTACTATTATTTCAATTAATGTAAATCCTTTATATTTCTTACTAACTACTTTCATACTAACTCCTATCTAAACAAAAGACCAACATCATCAGTTAAAATGTGCTGGTCTTTTGTTGTACGTTATAAACGATAAGACAGACAAGACTTTCTCTATACCTTATATTATTCATATCATAATTACTAATAACAATTTTAACTGAAAGATTAATTTAATCAGTTTCAAATAATTAGTTAAAAAAATACTTTTACTACTGCAACACCTCCATGAATTTAGTTCAATTTCATCTTAACATGTTACAGTAGTTGTGTCAATACTATAACAGTATAAAAAGTCAGTTGTGAAAGTATTATAATGATTCCATTAACAATTTGGCTGTTTCATAATTAGTAGCTAATGCTATTTGATAAACATCACATAACCTTAATAAGGCAGTGACATCAGGTTCGTGTGGCTGGGCTGTTAAAGGATCTCTAAAGAAAATAACCATATCAAGATTACCATTAGCAACCGCTGCTCCCATCTCTTGGTCTCCACCTAAAGGTCCTGATTTAAAACAATGAACTACTAATCCAGTATTTTCACCTATTAATTTTCCTGTTGTACCTGTAGCAAATAACCTATGTTGAATTAATTTGCTTTCATATTCTTTTGCAAATTCAATCATTTGAGCTTTTTTCTTGTCGTGTGCAATAAGTGCAATATTCATATAATTACCTCCGAACTATTACTATTATAATATTAACATAAATATTATTGTTTATTGATTAATTTTTGCTTATTTAGTTTACTTTTATCATATGCTTCAAGCATACCAAATAAGATAAATGACATAACAGTATAATGAATCATAAAAAAGACATTATCTACTAGTCCATGTATTGTTGAACAAACTATAACTAATATAATACAAAGTCTATGACTATCAACTTTTTTAAATAATAATCTAAAGATTTCAAAGTAATGATAGATAACACAGATTAATCCAAGTATTCCAGACATTGCTAATACTTGAACAACAAAGTTATGGAATGAATAGAATGAGTATAAAGTAATTGTATTTCCATCAATTACTTTAGTTCTTATTTCTATTAATCCTAAAATCCCTTTACCTATTAAAGGATTATTTTTAAAATGTTCTAGTGCTTCTTTGATTAAATCAATTCTACCAGTTGTAGGATCTTTAACCTTAAATGATTCAATTAAATGATCTAATATATTCTTAAATAAACCTGTAGGTACTAATACAACAAATAAAATTATTAGAACAAAAATAAACCTACTAAAGAAATAAAAATTAGATGGTCTTTTATGATATAGAATAAAGACACTAATAATTAAAAAGAAACCACATAAGAGAATACCTGCTCTTGAAGCAGTTATAACCATTGCAAAACATTGAGGTATTAAACTTAATTGATAAATAATATTCTTTGGTTTTAAAACAATAATACTAATTGTTGTTAATATCGTCATATTTAATATTATCGCTGTTATATTAACTTGAGGGAAACTATAAGCTCTTGAAATACCTCTTTTAATATTATCTACTACAATTTGCAAATCGGTATTAATTACATAATTAACAGCATGTATTGATAAGAATAAACCTGCTAACATAAATAGTTCACCAATATATCGTCTTTTATCTCCTTTTATTGATGAAGAAATAAATAAGTAAAGAATTAAATAAAGAATTGGAATTAAAACAATTAATAATAAATAAGCTGGATATTCATCTGGTAACCTTAATGAAATTAGTGTTAACAAAATAACATAGATTAACAATCCGTATCTTAATTTACCTTGCCAAATATTTATTTTGTTTTTAATTAGAAAGACTATAAA
>DUOZ01000024.1 GCA_012838555.1 bacterium
AATTTGTCTAAAGTTCCACCTGTATGACCAAGTCCTCTTCCTGACATTTTAGCAACTTTACCACCACAAGCAGCAACAATTGGTCCTAAAACAAGTGATGTTTTATCACCTACACCACCAGTTGAGTGCTTATCTACTTTAATACCATTAATCTTATTTAAATCAATGGTGTCTCCACTTTCAATCATACATTTAGTTAAAAAAGCAGTTTCATCTTCATTCATTCCTTGAAAACAAATCGCCATTAAAAGGGCACTAATTTGATAATCAGGAATAGAATCATTTACATAACCATCAATAAAGAACTTAATTTCTTCGTTAGTTAAAACTTCACCAGCTCTTTTTTTAATTATTAAATCTACCATTCTCATATTTTAAACGCTCCTTTTTTATATAAATGCAAATATATTATACACCAACATATAAGTAAAAGTTTAATTTAAATATAAAAACCTATTAAATCGTTATAATTTGAAAAAACCGATAAGACGATTTCATAAAAGAATTAGATTTAAATCAATA
The DNA here is from genome assembly GCA_012838555.1 of bacterium. Classification (GTDB taxonomy): domain Bacteria; phylum Bacillota_I; class Bacilli_A; order RFN20; family DUOZ01; genus DUOZ01. Next base: position 523 of record DUOZ01000024.1, read on the forward strand.
ATCTTAATCCAAAATAATGTTATCAATAGATTTTTATATTAGGTTAAGATAGAATGAAAGTGGATGTGATAAGATGGAATTTATAAATTCATTAAAAGAGTTTTTAACTAAAGATGAAATAGATAAGTTAATTAGAGCATTTAATCAAAAAGAGAAGAAAGGTTTAAGAGTTAATTTACATAAAACTACACAAATTGAAATAAAAAAGTCTTTTCCTAATTTAAAAAGTCATCCTTTTATTGATTATGCTTTTATATATGATGAAGATGAATATAAACCTGGAAGTCATCCTTATCATCTTGCAGGTCTTTATTATATTCAAGAACCAAGCGCGATGATGGTTACTCATTTATTAGATATTAAAGAAAATGATAAAGTTATTGATTTATGTGCTGCTCCAGGAGGGAAAAGTACTCATGCTTTAACATTATTAAATGAAGATGGATTCTTATTATCAAATGATATAAATTATACAAGAGCTTTAGAACTTTCTAAAAATATTGAAAAATGGGGTTGTAAAAATGTTTTAGTAACTTCAACTGAAGTATCGACACTAGCATCAAATTTAAGTGGCTATTTTGATAAAGTAATTTTAGATGCACCATGTTCAGGTGAAGGAATGTTTAGAAAAAATAAACTTGTTTATGAAGACTGGAGTCTTGAAAAAGTAAAAAGACTATCTACTTTACAAAAAGAATTAATCCTTGATGCCTATAAACTTCTTAAAAAAGATGGAATTATGGTTTATTCTACCTGTACTTTTGAAAAAAGGGAAAATGAAGATGTTATTAATCATTTACTTAAAAATACTAATGCTTCTTTAATTCCAATACCTGAGCATCCCTCATTTTCTAGAGGTATTAATTTAAAAGAAGCCATAAGGCTATATCCATTTAAATTTGAAGGCGAAGGACATTTTATTTGCTTAATTAAATGTAATGATGATTATGGTCCTATTAAACCGTTAAAGAAGACAAATAAAATTAATCATAATTTAATTTTACCTTATTTAGAGTTTGAAAAAGAAAACTTAAAAGTTAAGTTAAAAGGAAACTTTAAACTAATAAATAATGATTTATATTTAGCTACATCGACATTTCTTCCTCCAACGAATTTTAAAATCTTAAGGGATGGATTACATTTAGGTGAAATTAGAAATAAAAGATTCATTCCATCTCATACTTTAGCTTTAACATTAAAAGTTGATGAAGTAAACCAAGTCTTAAACTTAGATTATCCATCAACTTTAGCTAGTAATTATTTACAAGGATTAACCATACCTTGCACGTACCAAAAAGGATATGTGTTAGTTACTATAAACGGATACAATATAGGATGGGGGAAAGCAAGCAAGGGAATATTAAAGAATCATTTCCCTAAAGGTTTAAGATTATCTTAAACTGCTACTTCTTCTAATTCTTCACTTACTTCTTCAATAGATTCAACTTCTTCTGTTTTTTCAACAGGTTCTACTTCTACAGTTTGTTCTACTTCTTCAGTTTCACTGTCTGTCTTAGATGAAGTTTCAGTTGATTTTTGAGTGTCCTCGAAGAAGTTTTCATCAATTTTATCCATTAACATTCTATTAAATTGTCGTAAACCTTTATTACGTTCAAAATATTCACTAAAGTTATATCCTGGATAGGCAAAGCCTAGAAGAGAAATTATTTTCATTAAAATACTATCACTATTTAAACCAGTCCATTTTTGAATATCTTTATCTTCAATCGGAGCAATGGTATGATTAACATAATATTTTAAACGGTCTTCAACTCGTCTTAAATCTGTTAAAATTTCTTTTAACCTACGTTTTTTATTATTATCTTCACTTGCTTGATAGAAATAATTTATTACATGACGATAGAAAGAGAATGAAGCTCTTCCTCTTAATCTAACAAAATTAACACTATTTAAATAATTAATTAAATCAGGATGATTAGCGATTATTTTATCATCACTAATTGATAAATCATAATTATTATTCACATCTGTTAATTGATTTAATCTTTCTTCAGTAATTAACTCTTTTGCAATTCTATCTAAAATCGGACACACAAGTCGAGCAAATTCATTATGTCTTTTTTGACGTAACATAATCCATAAATTAACAATGAATTCAAAAGTTTCACCTAGTTTTTTCTCTTTATATGGTAAAACATCAAAACCTTTTTCTTGTTCAATTTCTAATGCTTTATCAAATTCATTGTTTAAACGATAACATGCTAAATCTAATAAGTCCTTAATTTCTTTATTTCTTAACCTAAACATTGGCTGTAATACTAATTTTCTAGCATTTACATAATCAAAATCCTTAATAAAATCTTTAACAATCTTATTAAGCTTTAATGATGTTAAGTATTTAGTATCGATAGTCCAACATTTTTCATTTTTCTCTATATCGACTTGTTCTTTAATCTCTTCAACATTATACTCTTCTAATTCTTCTTTATTATAAGTAAACTCAACGACACCAACTTGTTTAACAGTAATATTAAATGGTAGGTTTGTCGATAATAACATCAAGGCAGATCTGATGGTCGGAGTTCCAGAGCTACCATTGACAACAATTTTTTGTGCACGATGTTTTTCATTAATATCTGATAAAATTCTAGCAAATCTTTTATAATAATTAACATAACGATTTGGTAATTCTTCAACTTCATTAATTATTTCATATTCACAATCTAATTCTAATTCTTTAACTAGTAAATCTAATGCTTTAGTATACCTTTTGTCTTTTTCTTCAATTAAAGTTACATCATTTGTCATATAAAGATAAATATAACTTGGCTTAGTTTCCCTGATTATTGTTAGTAAAGCCCCTTCATTATAGCCACCTTCATTATTAAATCCAAATGGATCATTTACTCCTATAGGTGAAAATAATACTGATTCCACTAATTTTTCCCCCTTTATTTAACTAATATCTTCATTTTATCTGCCAAAAAGTGTAAAAACTCTACTAACATGATAATACAACACTAAATAAAACTTTTCAAGTATCAATAAATTTGAATTATGTATTTTTTCTTGAAAATAAACAAAAAAACATGGTTTAGGTACTATCCCATAAACCATATTAATAATTTTCTTGTTATTTAAACTTTTAATCTTCATTTTTTAATAATTCAACCATATCAGGTTGATTAAGTCTAAACTCACTTACCTTTTCTTTAATCATTTCTTCAACTTTACTAGCTAAGTCATAAGTTGATAAATCTTTATAATCTTCATACCTAATTGGCTCAAAAAAGTGAATGTCAACACGATACTTCTTTTGATGATACTTCGTATTAAGAGGTTTATATGAACCAAAGATGGCAACAGGTACAATTGTAGCCTCAGCCTTCATCGGAGCTTTAAAAGCCCCTGGTTTAAATTCAGCGATTGTTTTTAAATCATCTTTACTTCTTGTTCCTTCAGGAAAGATAACAAAACGCGCTTGATCTTCTTTTAACCTTTTAGCGACTTCCTTCATAATATTTAAAGATTGACGTAAATCATTTCGATCCATAAATAAGACATCTAAAAAGGTGGCAACTCTTCCAACAAAAGGAAAATTCAAGGTTTCAATTTTTGAAACAAATGTTGTCGGAGTCTCAAATAAATCAATTAATAATAAAGGGTCAAAATTTGATTGATGATTTCCTAAAAAGACAACATTACCTTCATCAATCATATTTTCCTTTCCACAGATATGAAAATCAACTTTTAAAGCTTTATCAATCCTTTTAATTAATTTCCTACCGTATTCATAACGAACTGAAAGAGGATATTTATCTTTCTTTCTTGAATATCTTAGAATCTTAGGATAATTAAAGAGGATGAAGAGACCTAATTTTAAAATTAACACTAAATACTTAAACATGCAACATTACCTCTTTTGATATCTTCTTAAAATGAAGGTTTCATTTTGAATTTCTTCTATTAAAGTAAAACTTTCTTCAAATGAAGGGAAATATGCATCACCAACATAATCACCTTCAATAAGTGAAATAATTAATTCATCTGCATAAGGAAAGAATTCTTCATATATTTTAGCCCCTCCACAGATATATAATACCTCATTACTATCTTTATATTTATTTATAATATCATTTATATCATGAACAATTTTAACATTTTCATCTTCTATAACTAAATCTCTATTTCTTGTTAAAACTAGTATCTTTCTATCTAGTAATTTTTTAGGAAGGTTTAAAAAGGTTTTTGAACCCATTAAAATTGTTTGATTAATTGTTGTATTTCTAAAATGTCTTAAATCTTCTTTATTATGCCATGGTAACTGTCCATTTTTACCTATAAGACGATTTTTATCCATGGCAACAACCATTTTAATCATTAAACACTCACCTTCCCATATAAAGCTGGATGATGCTCATAATCTTCAATCACAAAATCTTCATATTTAAAATCTAAGATTGATTCAACATCTCTAAGAATCTTTAATTTAGGTAATGGTAAAGGCTCACGAGTTAGTTGAGTATTAATTTGGTCAACATGGTCTAAATAAATGTGTGCATCCCCGATTGTATGTACAAAGTCACCAACTTCAAAGCCACATACTTTAGCAAACATATGTAATAATAATGAATAAGAGGCAATGTTAAAAGGAACACCTAAAAAGATATCAGCACTTCTTTGATAAAGTTGAAGTGATAATGTCTTTCCATCTCCATCTACATAAAATTGAGCCATCATATGACAAGGTGGCAAAGCCATTTGATCAATTAATGGTGGATTCCAAGCATTTAAGATTAATCTTCTAGAAAAAGGATTAGTCTTAAGTTCTTGTTCAAGCTGCTTAATTTGGTCAACACCATTAAAATTACGCCACTGAACACCATATACAGGACCTAAATCGCCCCATTTATTTGCAAATTCTTCATCTATTTTAATTTTTTCAATGAATTCTTCAATCGTTTCACCTTGATATTCATTTGAATTTTGATATTTTTGGTAAGGCCATTCATTCCAAATTCTAACATTATCTAAAACAAGTGGTCTAATATTTGAGGAACCACTTAAAAACCATAATAATTCTTTAATTATTGCTTTTGTATAAACTCTTTTTGTCGTTAAAAGAGGAAAACCTTCTTTTAAATTAAATCTCATTTGATATCCAAAAGTTGAAATCGTACCTGTTCCAGTGCGATCTAGTTTTTTTGTTCCGTTTTCTAAGACATGCTTACATAAATCTAAATACTGCTTCATTTATTCCACTTCCTTATCTCCTATTTATAATAGCAAAATAAGTCGAAGTTTACCATAAATGAAACACATTAATTTTTATAATGGTGAGTGAAATCAATTCTTAATTTTTTTGAAAACGATTGTCTTTATAGATAAATTTTAGCTTTTCAACAATGATTATAATCTTACTATCAGAATCTTCTTCCAGTCTTGCTTTAATAGCGATTACATCACCGACCTTACAATTACTAATCATAACATCCATCGCACCTTTCCAAATCTTACATGGAAAATAATCAAAAATAAATTGACCATTTTCATCCTTATAATTTCTTTTCACCTCCAAGGTAAAAAGTCCATCTTTCCGATTCTCTCCTAATGAGTGAATCTTACCAATTAAAAAAACTTCGTTCAAATTAATCATCTCCTTAATAAAATTCTAAATTAAGAATAAAATTAGGATTTTATCTATTTTCTATTTTTAATCTTTTAATTTTGCCAACAATGTAATAGAGGGTGAAGATGATTATGAGACGAATAAGTTCAACTTCTATTCTATTAGTTTTTATTCTTTCCTCAACTTTTTTCACTAATCGAATAATTGGTGAAATCATCTTAAAAGAACTAAGAAGAGGTAGCCTTTTATTATTAATAATTGCTAATCTATTAGTCCCTTTTATCATGTTTATCTTAAAACCAATTTATGAAAAAACAAGAAGAAAACAATTAAATCACATGACTATAGTTGATAAGTCCACGCCTTTTTATCTAATTATTCGCACTTTAGCATCCATTTATTTAATTTTTTCTTTAGTTATTACCATCTATTTTTCTACTAATAAATTGAATGCTTATTTTTTTAGTGAACTTCCTTTAGTTTTATATTTCCTAATTTTATTGATTTTAACAATTTATGCAATAATAAAAGGTAGAAATAGTTTAATCCATATATCAAGCATAACTATCTTTATCGTCTTAACTTTTTATTTATTTTATTTATTTAATCCTACATCAATTGACTATTCAAATTTAAACAAATTAAAAATTGTAACTAATAACAATTTAATTCTTTTATTAATCTTTATCATCCCAATTTTTCTAGAACCATTTATCTTTATTTTATATTGTGATGATGCTGATACGCCTTATAAAAAAAGATACTTATTTTTCTTACCATTTATTGCATCAATACTTTCTTCTTATACTCTTTTAAGACAAGGTTGGGAATTTGGTGTCCTTTTACCATTTTTAAATTCACCTTTTATTGAAAGTTCCTTATATGTAAGAATGGGAGTCTACAATGAAAACATTGCCTTAATCACTTTATTTTATTATATCGGTTCATATTTTTTAAGAATCTTATTTACTTGTTCACTCTTTGCTAAAATGTGGAACATTAAAGGTGTCTTTATAACTGCTTTATTAATTGTTATATCATGTTTAGCAACTTATTTATTCTTATTAAATGTAACTGTCTTTAATGATATTATGATGAATCTCTTTTTCATTAGCATCTTTGTTTTACTTGTTTATGCCTTGTTAATTACTATTTTAATCATTAAAGGAGGTGGCAAGGATGTTAAGTCTGTTTAAAAGAGATTATATCCAAGAACTTAAAGATCATTTCAGTGATTGTAATGATATTATATTTGAAACAATATATCATCCTGAGACAAGTAGTAAAGAAAGATACTTTGTTTTAATTTATCAAGAAAATACTTGTTTAGATAATATTAAAAGTGTTTTATTAGAAGCTCTAAATAATAAAATCTATCATCTAGATGAAACAAAACTACATGGCATCAAAGAAATATCATTAAAAAATCTTGATTTAATTGAAAAGAAGATTTTTTCCATGGAAGTATTAGTCTATGATACTTTAACTGGAATCATTTCATCAATTCCTACTTTTAAAGAAGTAAAGACAATAAATGAAGTTTCTCTAAATATTAAAGATAACACCTTACAACTTAGAAATGTAATTAGAACACCTAAATTAAAAATAAAATCTTATGATATCGGAGAGAGCACAAAAACCAATGTTAGATTAATTTATCAAGAAGAATTAGTTAATGAAGAAATACAAAATGACATTCATAAAAGTTTAAAAAGATGTACCTTATCTTCTGTTATGTCAATGGATGATTTACATAACATCGCCAGTGGTTGTAATCGTAGTTTTTTACCTGTTTTTGGTCAAACGACAAATTTGAATCTGATTAAAAAAGAATTAGATAAAGGTCATTTTGTTATATTTATGGATGGACAAGAAAAAGCTTTAATTGGTCCATATAATCTTTTTGGTTTATTAGGTTTATCATTAAATAATTATCCTTATTTGTTTATTGAAAGAATTATTAAAGTCATTGCCATATTTATTGGTTTATTTTTAAGTGGTCTAGTCGCCTCTTTATACCTATATCATCCTAGTTTAATGCCTTATTCATTATTATCAAACATCAATATACAAGATAATTTAGTCTTAAATTTATCGATTCAATTCATTATTATCGAAGTCATTCTCTTATTAATCAAATTACTAAATCAATTCACAAAGTCATATTTAACCATTATTATCGGGGCCTTATCCTTGATATCACTGCTTTATACAAATTTCATAAATGCCGATATCTTATTATTTAGTTTAATAAGTTTTATTTCAATTAATTTATTATCAATTGAAAAGAAACTAAATGAAGCTTTCTATATTATCCATTTAATTGTTCTAATTTTATCATTAATACTTGGCATGCTAGGTTTTGCATTTAGCGTTATCTTCACAATTATCTTTATATCCAGTAAAAAAGTCTTTGACCAAACATACTTATATCCACTTTCACCTTTAGATTTTTCATCTTTATGGAATTACCTGAAAGGAAAGATTGTTAAATGAAAAAGTATAAAATATTCTTACTTTTAATTATTTTAACTTTAACCAATGGATGTTATTCCTACTTTAATGTATCTACTTCATTATTTCCTATATCAATGGGAATTGACTTTCAAGATGGAATTTTTTCTATTATTTATTTTATCGATGATGATTTAAACGAAAATAAAAACAACATAATTAAAGGAAGTGGAACCAGTCTAGCCGAAGCTGAAAGTAACTTAAATGCATCAATTACTAAAAATATAAACACTTCATTTTTAAAAAGTATTATTCTTTCTAAATCACTTACTGATAATACGGATTTTGTTGGTTTACTCTTATATTATTTATCTGATCCTAAATTTGTAAAGAGTACTTATTTATATTTAAGTGATGAAAATATTATTGATTTATTTAAAAACGGTAAAAACTTTTATGACATCTCAATTTATCCATCTATCACTACCAAGGAAGGTACATCAATTAAGACAATTATTAAACCATTAACTTTAATTAACATCGCTAGTCATTATTTAGATAATTTACAAAGGATTTATCTTCCTTCTTTAACTTTAGATGATATTGATAACTATATTTATTTAGATGGAACGTGCTTTACTTCTTACACTCAAGAATTTGCATTACAATGTTTATCAAATCAAGATAATAAAGGTTTAAGATGGATGGACCAAATAAGTGGGATGATTATTACACCTCAAGGATATGAAACAACTTTAAAAGGAATAGTTAGTGATAATATCGTCACACTAAATTACAAAAATAATAATTTATCAATTAACTTAAACACAAGCATTTCATTAGTTACTGTTTATGATGATATTAATCCAGTTGAAATTAAAACAAAATTTGAAGAAATTATTAAAGAAGAAATAACTATTACATATAAAAAAGCTTTAACATTACAAGTTGATATTTATAATCTTAAAGCTTTTATTAAAAAAGAATATAGTAAAGATTATGATTTACCTAATGAATTAAATGTTAGTGTTAATGTAACAATCAATACTAAATCTCATTATTGATTCTCAATCCTAGATTGGCTATGAACAATAGTATGTAAATAAATCATGATAAAAAATTGAAGGCTAATTATCCTTCAATTTTTTTATATTTAACAACCTTGTGGCATTTAAAATAGCAATTAAAGAGACACCAACATCAGCAAAGACTGCTTCCCACATCGTAGCAATACCCATCGCACCAAGTAGTAAGAAGAATAACTTGACACCAATAGCAAAGATAATATTAGAATAGACAATTCTTCTAGTTCTTTTAGCTAGTTTTAAAGCTGTTACAATCTTCTTAGGTTCATCTGACATAATAACTATATCTGAAGCTTCTATTGCAGCATCAGAACCGATTTTACCCATAGATATTCCAATATCAGACATCGCTAATACTGGAGCATCATTGATTCCATCACCGACATAAATTACTTTACCTTTACTATTTTGTTTAATTTTATCTAAAGCATCGACCTTGTCTTGAGGTAATAACTCAGCATATACTTCATCAATATTAATCTTACTTGCTACATTTTTAGCGACTACTTCTTTATCTCCACTTAACATAATTGTTTTATTAATATTTAAAGCATGTAAGTTTTTAATTGTTTCTTTTACATCTTCTTTAATTTCATCCTCTAATATTAAATAACCTAAATATTCTTTATCTTTAACTACATGGACAACTGTTCCTTCTTCATCACTTACTTCTTTATTTAAAATCTTATAATTACCTAATAAGATTTCTTGATGATCAAGAATGATTTTAGTTCCCATTCCAGGTACTTCTTCATAAGAGGTAATTCGATTTAAATCAATTTTACCTTGATAAGCATCTTTAATCGCTTTTGCAAGTGGGTGATTAGAATAAGCCTCGCCATAAGCAGCATATTCTAATAATTCATCTTTACTAGTGTTAATTGGATGCACCTTGGTTACCTTAAACTCCCCTTTAGTTAAGGTACCAGTTTTATCAAAAACAACTGTATTAACTTCATTTAATGCTTCTAAGTAATTTCCACCTTTAACAAGTATTCCAAGTTTTGAGGAGGCTCCAATGCCAGCAAAGAAACTTAAAGGTATGGAAATAACTAAAGCACATGGACAAGATATGACTAAAAAGATTAAGGCACGGTATAACCACTCATTCACACTTCCACCTAAAAATAAGACTGGAATTAAGAAGATAAATAAAGCACTAAAGACGACAATCGGAGTGTAATATTTGGCAAACTTAGTGATGAAATTTTCACTTTTAGCTTTTCTTTTAGTTGCATTTTCAACTAATTCTAAGATTTTAGCTACAGTTGAATCTTCATATGCCTTTGTAACTTTAATAGTTAGAGCACTGTTTTTATTAATGCTACCACTTAAAACTTCATCATTAACATTAACTGCTTTTAACATTGATTCCCCATTTAAACTAGATAAGTCTAAATAGGAACTTCCATTAATAACAATTCCATCAAGAGGTATTTTTCCCCCAGGTCTAACAACAATTACATCATTAACTTTAACATCTTCAACATTAACTTGCCTTTCTTCACCATTTATTAATATATAAGCAAAGTTTTCTTTTAAATTCATTAGCTCAGTAATTGACTTTCTTGAACGATCAACCGCTAGATGTTGGAAGAATTCTCCAACTTGATAGAATAACATAACAGCGACTGCTTCACTATATTCTTGTAAGAATAAAGCACCTACAGTAGCTATACTCATTAAGAAATTTTCATCAAAGATTTGACCTCTTAGGATATTTTTAATTGATCTAAGTAAGACATCATATCCAATGATTAAATACGATGATAAAGATAAAACTAAATGGATTATCCTATTATCATGAAAGATTAATGATGTAACAAATAAGAGTAAAGATGAGATTATTCTAAATAAGACAAAATGATGGTTTCCTTCTTCATGTTCTTCATCATCTACTAATAATCTTGCACCAGGTTCAATATCTTTAATAATCTTTTTTATTTTCTTAACAAGATTAGATTCTTCAAATGAATCATAAAACTCAACATCAACTTCACCTTTAGCAAAATCGACACTTGAAAGATTAACTTCGTCTAATTTATTAATTCCATCTTGGATTTTTAATGCACAGCTAGCACAATCTAAATTAGATACTTTATAGCTAACTTTTTTAATTTTAGGCTGTTTGATAATAATAGATGGATGATGTTTACTTATAATTGTTTTAATTTTATTGATTAAGATATCTAAATCGTTATTTTGTTTACTAATTAGAGTTAAAGTACCATTTTCCAATTTAAAACTAGCACCTTCAATTTGTTTAACTTCATTTTCGATTAAGGATGAACATTCTAAGCATTCTAACCCTTGGACATTATACTCTTTTTTAACTATTTCACTTGGATAATCATTAACTAAACATACTTCCTTTTTTTTCATACTATACACCTTACTTTTCTAAAACATGTTCTAGACCTAAAGCGATAATTTGATGAACATGATCATCATCTAAACTATAATAAACAACTTTACCATCTCGACGAGATTTAACTAATTTGGCTTGTTTTAAGACTCTTAATTGATGAGAAACTGCTGATTGAGTCATTTTAACTACAACTGCTAAATCACATACACATAATTCACTAACACTTAAAGCCCATAAAATCTTAATCCTGCTTGAGTCAGCGAAAACTTTATATAAATCGGCTAAAGATAATAGTTCTTCTTCATCTTTCATTTGTTCTTCTACTTTTTTAACTATTTCTTCATGAATTACAACATTATCACATTGTTCAATTTTTTTCATGTTCTCACCTTCTTAACTGAACATATGAACAACTATTCATATGTTTACAGTAACAGTATATGCTCCAAATAAAAAAATGTCAACTAATTAAATTAACTTTTTACCAATTTTTTTACACAAAAAAATCCTAACGCTACCGCATTAAGATTTTAAATAAAATTATAATATTTATTCTTCTAAAATAACAACAAAGGCAACGACATAATCATGTTCATGACTAATTGATACTAAAACATTTTTATCCTCATATAAAGGTGAACCATCTTCATCTATATCTAATGTAATTTTTTCAAATCCAAGAGGATTCTTACTTGCTTTAAATAAAGCTTCTTTAAAAGCATATCGACCACCAAGAAATTCAATCTTTCGTCTTTCACTTTCTAAATTATTAAAAATTTCTTTTTCTCTATTAGATAGTATTTTTTCTGATAGAGGATAAAGATTGTTTTTTATTCGATTAAGTGAAACAATATCAACACCAATGCCTTTAATCACTACTTTCACTACCTTGTTCATTCTTTTTAATTACATAAACAGTTCTAGGAGCTTTTTTAAATTTTTCACCCATTTTTTTAGCCCCATTAAAGGAAATTTCTTCAATAATATCAGGTTTATCTAAATAATCTAAACCTTTAAAATAATCATTAGCAACTTCTACACCGATTCTTTCAGTATTATTTAAAGAAGTAATAAATCTTCCCATTAAGGCCTTCTTACTATTTTCAACCTTACCCTTGGTTAAATATTTTTCAAAATCATCCATCGCAGTAGTTACAATTTTAATAAACCTATCAACATCTAAGACATCTGCAGTAATTAAAACAAAATTTGATGTTCTAAATTCATTAATGTAAGAAGCATTTACAGAACGTGGGATGACACCTTCTTCAATTAAATATTGGTTAACTTCTCCACTAGAACTAAACATAGCATCTAAGACAACTTGTCCATGTAAAGCTTTTAATTCAAGTTTTTTAGATGTTACATTCACTCTTACTTTAGGTAATTTATATAGAATCGCTACTTTATCAAAAGCAACATCCATATTTATACTTTCAAATTCTTTAACAACCTCTCGAGGTTCAATCTTTTTAAACTTTTGATATTTTAAAGGTTTCGCTGTCATTTTCTTATTTTGATTATGTCTAATATTTTGCATCATCTTAGTTGGATCAAAATTACCAATTAAAACAAAAATCATATTAGATGGATGATAGAAAGTCTTATGTGCACTTAAAAGTAATTCTAAAGTTGTCGCTTTTACAGTGTTAGTGTCTCCACCAATATCATCTCTAATCATGTCATAATGATAAGCATTTTTTAAGATATTAGTAGTTAAAACAATATCTGGATTATCTTGATACATTAATAATTCTTGGATAATAATATCTTTTTCTTTTTCAACACTTTCTTTAGTGACATTTAGTTCACTAACAAAGTCTAATAAAATTTCAACACATTCATTTACATTTCTTGAGGTAGTAAAATAATATGCTGTCTTATTATAACTAGTTAAAGCATTACAAGAAGCACCTAAATCTGCAAATAAATCAATAACATTACCTTTTTTATTGTCAAAAAGACGATGTTCAAGAAAATGTGCCATTCCTGATTGCATCTTTTCATATTTACCATTTACTTGAATTTTACCATTACAATCTAAATTTCCAAAACTTGTCGCATACACTCCACAAGTTAAAGTAAAATCATTCTTAGGTAGTAAACAAACAAATAAACCATTATCTAGGGTTTCATAATAGATTGTTTCATCTATTTGAGGGTAATATGTCTTTTTCATTTAGTTGCCCTCCTTACTTTCTTTAACTAAGAATTGTTTAATTAATTTAACCTTTTTAGCAAATTCAACTACTTCTTCTTTAGTTACATTTTTAACATTTTCTTCATACTCTTCTTTAGAAATAACTTGACCTAGTAAATTATCTTTAATATGGAATGTTAAGGTCGAACTAATTGAATCAAACTGAGTTTGAATATGACTTAAACAAATTAGTTTTGCCATTTTAAACTCATCATCACTTACATCATTGTTTTTTATTGATGTTATCACTTCATTGATTAATGAAGTTGCTTTTTCATAATTAGCAAAACTTATACCTGCACTTATATAAAGCAAACTATAAGTCCAATAAAAGATTGAATAAATACTATAACATAAACCATGTTGTTCTCTTACGACATTATAGAGTTTATTAGAACCAGTACCTCCACCTAATAAGGTATTAAAGACTAATCCAATATAACGATTTTTAGGATTATCATCTAAATCTAAATAATAAGCTTGTAATAATTGAGACTGATAAAATGGTAAAGGTTCAACTTTTTCTTCAAATTCTTCATCTTCGTATTTATGTATTGGTTTGAACTGAAAATCAGTTTCATGATTTTTAACATTTAAATATTTTTCAATTAAAGCCGTGATATGTTCTTTTCTTACATCACCTAAAACATAAATATCTAAAGGCCATGTTAATACTTCTTGATATTTCTTATATAAATCTTCATTGTTAATATTAACAGCGATTTCTTCATAACCTACACCCATAATTGATGAAGGATGTAATCGATTTAACATCTTTTTTAAACCTTTTGAAGATTGATAACCTTTATCATTTTCCAGTAATTTTAAATAACTAACATAATTTGTTTTTCTTTCTTTAAAATATTTTTCATCGAACTTATTATCACTAACGAAAGGATTAAATAAAACATCATTTAATAATTTAAATTGTTCCTCTAGTAAGTTATCACTTTTCCTTAAATATTTTTCATCAACAAAAATTGAAAAGAAATTAAGGGTATTAATATTGCCAAAAATTTCACTAAATGCTGTTAATCTAGCTCCATAGTTTGACTCTAAATAACTTTCCATTAAATTCATGGAAGGATATTTTTTAGTTGCCTTAGGTAAAATTCTTGCTAGTAAATTTAAATATGTGACATTTTCTTCACTAACAATCCCCTTAAAACTTAATAATACAATAATATTTTTAAACTTGTTCGTCTTAATTAAATTAAGTGTTGTATTACCACCTAGATTAATCTTTTCATGCTCCATAATTTCCTCTCCATCCTAATTTAGTTTTCTTAAGACATCTCTAGGATTCGCACCATTTCCTTTAGATACGATTCCTTCATTTTCAAGACGATCCATCATTCTTCCTGCTCTAGCAAAACCGATGGCAAATCTTCTTTGTAATTCAGAGATGGTTGCTTTACCATTTTCTTTAGTCATAACATAGTATTTAATCTTTTCATATATTACATCATCATCATTATTATCGGCAAAATTACTCATATGATTAACAAGATTATTATCTCTAACTTCTAAATTGATAAAGTCATTATAATATGAAGGAGGTAATTGATTTTTAATAAAGGAAGTGACACGATGGATTTCTTCATCATCAACAAATGCACCTTGAATTCTTGTAATTGTTCCTTTATTAGAAAAGAGCATATCTCCATCGCCTAATAAATCTTCAGCACCTGAACGCTCAATAATCGTTTTTGAATCAACTGCTGAAAAGACTCTAAAGGCAATTCTAGTTAAGAAGTTACTCTTAATGACACCACTTATAACATCAACTGAAGGACGTTGAGTGGCAAAGATAAGATGAATTCCAGCGGCACGAGCAAGTTGAGATAAACGTTGAACATTAAATTCAACTTCTTTACTCGAAGTCACCATTAAATCAGCGAATTCATCGATAATAACAATTAAGTAAGGAATCTTATCAACATTATTTAAAGATGCATAACGGTTAAATTGATTAATATCACGTGCTTGATATTTCTTTAATAAATCATATCTTTTTTTCATTTCATCAACTAAACGATCTAAAACAATCACAGCTTCTTTAGGTTGAGTAATAATCGGACAGATTAGATGTGGTAAATCTTGATAATTACTTAACTCAACTTGTTTTAAGTCAACTAATAATAATCTTAAATCAGAGGGTGAATATCTTAATAATAAAGATGTAATGATTGTGCTAATACAAACAGATTTTCCACTTCCAGAACCTCCTGCGATTAATAAGTGAGGCATTTTAGAAACATTAGCATTAATTACTTTACCATCAACATCCATTCCTAAGGCAATCATTACTTTATCTAAATAATCAGATTGAAGATTCAAAATATCTTTAATTCTAACCATTCTTCGTTTTTCATTAGGAATTTCAATTCCAATCGCAGATTTACCAGGAATCGGTGATTCCATTCTCATTTTAGAAACTGCCATTCCAAGCATTAAATCATCTTTAATACTATTTATTTGAGCTACTTTTACTCCTGGATCAGGTCTAATTTCAATTCTAGTAAAAGTCGGACCAACTGTATAATCAACTACTTCAGCTTTAACATTTAATTCTTTTAACTTCTCTTGTAATAACTCAATTTTTTCTTCTGCATATTGATGATTATCTTCTAAACTACTTTGATTAGAATCTTTTAGTAAAGAGAAAGGCGGTAATTTATATTCTTTAAAATAAGATTCAGTTTGTTTAACTTCTTCTTTTTTGTCCTCTTCTTTTTGTAAAACAAATGATTCATAAGAAATTGTATTAGGTTTTGATTTGTTTTCACTACTAGGTTCAGTATTTTTAACCATAAATGGTTCAGAAGGTTCTTTCACACTTTTTGTCTCATTAACTTGCGTTATAATACTAGGTTCTTGATAACCAGAAGAAGGTTCTTCGATATGACCTCTAGAATAACCTTTTAAATAAATATCAGAAACAATTGGTTTATAAGAAAAACCTTGGGTTGAATCGGTAGGTCTTTCTTCTTTATCTAAACTAGGTTCACTTTGTATAACTTCAGCATGTTCATCATGTGTATATTGAGTATATTCGATTTTAGGTTGTTTCCTTGTTTGAGGTTCATTGTAACTTTCATGTTTAGGAAATTCATACTTAGGTACTTCTTGATGTTGATAACTTGGTCTAGAAACATTTTGAGGAGGGACTTCATTTGTTTTAGTTACTCTAACATCTTCTTCTTTTGCTATTTCTTGGCTTACAGTGCGAGGTTGAACCATGACACTTTCTTGCCTATTAGGTTCATTAAAAGGAACGTTGAATGATTGACCTCCATCACTTGGATTAATAATAATATCATCAACGGAAAATTCAGGCGGTATATCATCACCATCATCAATATCCTTACTCTTTTCTTTTTTTAGTTTTTTTTCTAAAATTCCACTCTTACTAATATAACCTCTTACAAAGTTAACTAAACGATATAAAAGTGGTTTTAATAAAACAAATAAAGAAGCAAAAATAACTAAATAACAAACAATTATGATTCCTTCTGTATTTAAAAGTCTAGCAAAAGCAAAAAAGATGACGTGTCCTATTAACCCTCCGCCAAGTTTACTGACTTGACTTCGATCAATATAAAAGTCATTTCCTCTTAAGTCTTCTACCAAACTATTATAATAATCAAAAACGTCTTTTGATTCGACGGCATCTTTACTTAAATAAATAGAAACAAAAACAATTAAAAGTAAGAAAAAAGCTGTAAAAACACCAATTTTAATTTTTGGTTTTTGTCTCATAAAGAAAAGATATAAACCAAAACCTGCTAGAGCCACTAAAGGCAATATATACATCGAACCAATAACATAAATTAGAGCGTACCTAATTAAGTTTCCAATTATACCACTACGATTAATAATTCCCATAATAGCAAAGATAAAAAGAAATAGGCCACTTATCACATATATTGCTTCTTGAGAAAAAACATGTTTTTTACTATGTTCACCACTTCGTCTTTTATCTTTAGCCATTATTTTCCACCTCTATAGTAAATTATAGCGAAAATTGATAAAAGAAAAAAGTCGTATTACGACTTTTTAGCTTAAACTTCAATAACAACAGGAAGAACCATTGGAATCTTTCCTGTTTCTCTTCTTAAATATTTAACCATTTTATCTCTAATTGTAACTTTAGTATCTTCTATTTTACCGATTCGGTGCGAAGTAAAATAATCCTCAAGTTCATCAGTCATGATTCGCGCTAATTCTTTTAAAATATATTCAGCATCTTTTAAGAAGATTAACCCTCTCATTTGAACATCTGGTCCAGCGACAATTTCTTTAGCCTTTGTGTCAATCGTGATACCTACAACAACGACACCATCATCTGCAAGTTTTTGACGGTCAGTAATAACAATATTACCAACATCACCTACACCAAGACCATCAACCATGACTTCACCATAAGTAACTTCACCTTGGATACCTTTATATTGTTGATCTTCAAATAAAGCGACCATTCCATTATCATAAACTAAGACATTGTTATGAGAATAACCAACATTCATACTCATCGCAATTTTAGCATTAGCTACAAGATGTCTAAATTCACCTTTAATTGGCATGTAATACTTAGGTTTAAATAAAGATAAGATTAATTTAATATCTTCTTCATGAGCATGCATTGATTGAACCTTTTTATTTGAAACATTTAAAACCTTGGCTCCAGTTCGATAAATATCATCAATCGACTTAGCTCCAACAACCTCAATTCCCGGAACTAAAGCTGCAGCAATAACAAATTGGTCAGTTGAAAGAGCATGGAAATTCTTATCAGTATCACCTTGAGCCATTTTTTCTAATACACGATATAATTTTTCACCAATACCAGTAACAATAACAACGATATCATCATTTCCTGACTTAGTTAATGCTTCATAATCAACTAACATATTATCTGGAATATCATAGATTCCAAGTTTAACAAACTCTTTAATTAATTTTTGCATTTCTATAGAGAAGAATAAAATTCTCTTTTTATTTTTCTTACATAGAGTAATTACTTCGCCGATTTGATATAAATTTTGAGTATAAAGTGCAGTAATAATTCTACCTTTATGGTCTTCAAAAATATTTTCAATATGTGGTGTTAACTTATGATTAGGTGATGTATGTCCAGGCATATCAGCATTCGCTGATTCACACATTAAGAGTAAAACACCTTGATCTGCAATATTAGCTAATCTTCTTAAGTCAGTACGGTATAAATCCGGAGAACTAAAATCTAAAATAAAGTCAGTTAAATAAACAATTTGACCTTGGCTTGTTTCAACAGCAAAACCAACACTATCACATGCTGAATGTGTTGTTGGGAAGAATTTAAACGTTCTTCCAGCGATTTTTATATCTTGATCTACTTCAACATTTACAAAATCAAACTCACATTTAACTTTGAAACGTCTAGCAGCATCTTTAATTAATAATTCTGTAATTTTAGTACAATAAACCGGCGCAGGAACGTGTTTAACAATATAAGGTAGTGAACCCATAACATCATCATGACCGTGACTAATAATATAAGCTTTAACTCGATCTTTATTAATAATTAAATAATTTGCATCTGGAATAATAATATCAATACCTCTAAGTTGACGTTCTGGATATTTAATTCCTGCATCAAAGACAAAAATATCATCATTAATTTCTAAAATATACATATTTTTACCGTTTTCGTCGAGTCCACCCAACGCAAAAATTTTGATTACATCTTTTTTCATGATTAACCTCCAATATTTAAAAGCATTTAAGCTTTATTAACTACTTTAATTTTTTCCTAGTTTTACTTTTTAATACAACACAAAGACTTAAAAACGCTTAAACAAATAGTTACGACTATTAATACCTCTTAGGGTATTATTATTAATGCCTTTGCTTTATCATATTATAGTTAACTCCAACCCTCAATTCAAGGAATATTATTCAAGGGATTTATCAAAACTACCAATAAAAGCGCATACATACTTAATTATAGTAAACCTATCTTTTTTGCTGGTTAATAAAACCGTTTAATTATTTATATAAATTTCATTAACGAAATCATTTCTTCGCCTTAGGTCCATTTCGATAATAAATTGAGGCTCCTTCTTTTATTTTTCCACATAGTAATGATGAGTTAACATCATATTTCTTTATATTATTTAAAACTGTTTTAACACTGTAATTAGCATAACAATATAAACATAAATGCTTACATGTATTACTTACACCCACATCTACACTTTCAATACAACCACATTCCTTTCTTTGATTTAAATCTTTCTTTAAAATTATGTCATCATTTAATATTATTTGACGAATTAATTCATCATCTATACATTTACCCTTTTTAATTCCAAATTCACTTAAACTTACTTTTTCTGAACAAGTATTAACTTCAAGTTGATTATTTCTTGCAATATTTGCAAATTGTAATCCTATTTCTTTTTGAGTTTCTTCATTAATTTCTTCAATATCTTTAACATTTCTTATAACCTTTTTATATAAATCAATAAAACTAATCATAACTTTATTAGTATAACTAGATAAAGCATCTGCCATCTTTTTAAACATTTTAATATGAAAACTAACATCATATTTATCATTAATAATAATAGGATCATATCTCCAGATAACTTTATCTTTCCCAATTCTATTAGATAAAGTAATAAAGGTATTAATTCTTTCATCTAAACTTGGTACATTTATTTCTAAATCATTATCATAGGCATTTAAAGTAAATTGAAAATAATACTTATATCCAAGATTATCTAATTCATCTAAATACTTAATAAAAGGTTTAGGATTTTTACTCCAAAAAACAAAACAAATAACATCTTCTTTTCTTAAACTAATCCTACTAACATAATTAGGATTAAATGGATTAAGCGAATCAACATAACCTTTTTTAATCTTATTCATAAACCATTCACCAAAAAAGGCAGGTATATCACTTCGTCTAGAAACTGAAACAACTTTAGCATTACTCATATTATACCTCCACTTAAGGAAATGAATCTATTTAAATAGTAACATTTCTTTTTACTGATTAAAAGCAATATAGATTATCAAGAAAATAAAAGTGCATATTAATAGTGAACTATTTAAAAGTTTGTAATAATAATTTTGAGGTGAGAGAATGGAAAATAGAAAAGTTGTTATTATAGGTTCAGGTGCCGTTGGTTCAACGACAGCTTATACAATGATGTTTAACGAAAGCATTAATGAAATCGTTATTATAGATATAAATAAAGATAAAGCAATTGGTGATGCTTTAGATATACAACATGGTATGGCTTTTTTAAGTCCTAAGAAGATTTATGCCGGTGATTATAAAGATATTAAAGATGCACATATTATTATCATCACTGCAGGAGTCGCTCAAAAACCCAATGAAACTAGATTAGATTTACTTAAAAAGAATTTAAGGGTCTTTGATGATATTATAAAAAATATGAAACCTTATTTAGATGAAGCAGCAATTGTTTTAGTTGTAACTAATCCAGTTGATATTTTATCTTACTTTACTTATTTAAAACTTGGAATAGATGCTTCTAGAGTAATTGGAAGTGGAACCGTCTTAGATACAGCTAGATTAAAAGCAATTCTAAGTGAAGATACAGGTATAGATCCTAGAAATATTCACACCTTTGTTCTTGGTGAACATGGGGATTCTGAAGTTGCTGCTTGGTCAGTTACAACTGTCGGTGGTATGCCTTTACTTGATTATTGCAACACTTGTGGTAAATGCAATTACAATAACAAAAAACACCTTGAAGAATTATTAGATAAAGTCAGAGGTGCTGCTTATGAAATTATTGAAAGAAAAGGTGCGACTTTTTATGCTATCGCAATTTCAATCAATAAAATTGTTGAAGTCATCTTAAACAATCAAAACTCTGTTTTAACTGTTTCTTCTTATATTGAATCAATGTTTGATAACCAAATTAGTAACGTTTACTTATCATTACCTGTGGTTGTTAACTCTAAAGGTGTTAAAAATATTATCACCTTAAATTATTCAGATGAAGAAATCAAACAAATTGTTAAGAGTGCTAATATCTTAAAGAGCCAATATGAAGTCTTTAAAGAATTCTTATAAAACATTAAATAGAGGTCGCAAAACCTCTATTTTTTATCTTTTTAAACTCCATCCTTCATCATTATGATAAATTAATTGTTTACTCATTCCTCCATCAATTATGAAGGTTTGACCAGTTATAAAACCAGCTTTAGGACTACATAAATATAAAACCATATTAGCTATATCATCAACACTTCCAACTCGTTTAACTAAATGTTGTTCTAAATCCATTTGTTCCATCTTATAAGGAAAAGTATCTATCCAACCAGGTGCAATCGCATTAACTCTAACCTTTCCTTGTAAAGAAACAGCCAAAGCATGAGTTAAAGCATTAATTCCACCTTTAGAAGCACTATAACTTTCAGTATTAGATTGACTCATATATGCTCTAGTGGAAGAAATATTTAAAATCGCTCCAAAGTCATTAAATGAATCTTTAAAACATTTTGCTAAATAAAAAGGTGCTACTAATCCTACTTTTAAAACATATTCAAAATCTTGATAACTACAATCATTAATACCACCCTTAGAAATCATGGCATTATTTATTAAATAATCGATTTTTCCATATTCACTTTTAACTTTGTTAACAAATTCATCTAAAACTTTTTGTTCACTATATCACCTTGAAAATATTCTCCTTCTAATAAATCCATACCAAGTACTATAGCACCTTCTTTTAAAAAGGCTTCTTTAATTCCTTTTCCGATTCCTTTACTACTATTTTATCTTTAAACATAATTACACCTCTATTTCTTAAACTAATTTTATCATACATAAATAGAAGACAAAATAAAAGAAGTGTCCATGATAGACACTTCTAATCGCCCAAGACTGCATCAATTTTTTTTGCGCTCATAGGATCGATTTTAGCTAATGGAAGTCTTAACTTCTTAAAATCAAATCCTTTTTTCGTTAAGATATATTTAATCGGACCAGGATTAGTTTCAATAAATGCTAAATCCGATATTATGTTTAGATATTCACTCAATTTTTCATTTTCAATTCCGATGTTGAAGTCTTCGATTAATTCTTTAACATCGTTACCAAAAGCATTCGATATGACCGAGACAACGCCATCTGCACCTTTTCTCAGTGCTTTTAATAAATTTTTATCTTCACCACTATAAACTTCAAAATTTGGATAATTTGCTTTTAATTTGCTTATCATTTCTAAATCATTACTTGCATGCTTGAGGGCTTTGATATTCGGACAGTTAGTGATTAAACATGCTAATGTTTCATATTCGATTGCCACCGCAACACGAGATGGAACATTGTAAACCATTATTGGTTTCTTGGTTGCATTAGCAATTGTTTTAAAATGTTCATACATACCTCTTTGAGTTGGTTTAACATAATAAGGTACGATTACCATATATCCATCAAAAGGTAAATGATCAATTTTTTCTAATAAATCCAAAGAGTCTTTAGTATAGTTAGTTCCAATATTGGCTAAGACTTTCAACTTTTTAGGTGCATTATCTAAAACTAACTCAAATAATCTAATTTTCTCATCGACACTTAATGAGGTACCTTCACCAGTAGTACCTGCGACAACGACTCCATCACTACCATTGTTAGCTAAGTAATTAATAAAGCGAACAACTAATCTTTCATTAATTTGGTTGTTTTCATCAAATGGTGTTGGTATTGCAGTTATTAGAGGTCCTAACATCATTTCCCTCCTTTCACTTTTGTAGTAAGATAGGCTGGATTTGTTCTCCCTTAAGAGCCATCTCTAACGTTGGAATTGTTAAAGAATAATCAGCCATTAATGATTTAGGTTTATTAAAAGGATCATCTTGATAGAATGGTATGAAGTAAATATATTTATAGTTTAGTAATCGCGCTAGGTTAACTGCTGAAATGCCAAGTAAGTCATTTGAAGATACACCTATAATAACAGGTCGATTATTTCTTAAATGAGCTTTGACACCTAGAGTTAAAGCATCGTCATATAGTCCATTTGCTAATTTAGATAAAGTAACAGCAGTAGTTGGTAAAACAATAAAGGCATCTAGTTTATATTTAGGTCCATATTGTTCTGCCTCAACAATCGTTGTTACTGGTTCTTTTCCGGTTATCTCAATGATTTTACTTATTAAATCTCTAGCTTTACCAAACCTTGTATCATATGTTAAAACTGGTTCAGTGACAAAACAAGTTACATCATATCCCTTGTCCTTTACTTCTTTTAATACTTCTAGAGCATGGGCGTGATTACAAAAAGATCCTGAGATACCAAAACCGATTTTCATTTACATACCCAACTCCTTAATAAGAGCATTAACTAAAGAATACGCAGATGAATAAGGTGCATATATTCCAGGTAAGCCTGGTGCTAAATAGGCATTTATACCTAACTTTTTACATTCATCATAATCGACTCCACCAGGTTTGGTAGCAATATCGATAATATAAACATCCTTATTACACTTATTTAAAACATCTTTAGTAATAACTAATGACGGTACTGTATTAACAATAATATCCGTCTTATCTAGATAATCGGTAAACTCATCAAAAGAGGTGACATCCTTAGACATGGTATAGGCTTCGACCCTTGAGATTTCTCTTCTTGCTACAATAATGATACGAGCACCTGTTCTAGTAAGTAAATCGACAATTGCATGACCACTTCTTCCATAGCCTAACACCATAATTGTTAATTGAGGTAAGATTCTTGTTTTATTTTTTAAGATTAATGATAAAACACCTTCTGCAGTCGCTATTGAATTAATTCCACTAAATTCATTTAATTCATTTAAAATGATTAGTTTAAAATTATACTTTTCTTGTTTTTCTTTTAAGTAAGGTGTATTAGTTCCGCTTACAAAGATAATGTCTTGATACTTGCTAAAAAAAGAGTCATCAATCATGACTTCATCTAAAAATCCATCTTTATGAACTCCTGAAATAGGAAATATAATCAAATCAGGTTTTGTCTTTAAATCATCTAAGATAACAAAACCTTTTTCTTTTAATATTGATTTGACATATTTATACCTTGGATCGTTTCCGAAAAGATAGACTTTTTTATCCATCAAATCACTTCTTTCAATTTAAGATATGCATATGACTACCTACATGTGCATAAAAAAAGAGGAGCATCATCTCCTCTTTACCACCTATTTGATACTTTCTCAGCAAAACCAAGTAAATTCTTAATTTCTAGTGTTTTATCTTCAACCCTTAATGTCCCAGAAAAGCATCCAAAAACTTGATGTTGAGCACTACTAATAATTAATACATTATCACTTGAATGTCTATCAATTATTGGTTCAAATGTCAAATTTAATTTGTCATCATTAGATTCAATTGTCCAAGTTGATAAATAATCTTCTTTACCGTTTTTAATTGGAATATTAAATTTAACTTGGTCTAGTTTATAAGCTTTACCATCATAGAAAATCATGTTTTCACTAGCATTAGAAGTATCACCAAAACCATAACCTAAATTAAAGCCAACTCTAACCCCTTCATGAAGTCCTGACATTGATGACCAATACCAGGTATTTTTATATGGCCAGACACCTCTACCCCAATCTAAAACAGCAAAAGAATCTTCTGGGTTAAAGACATACTCTTTATCATCATATTTAACTGTTCCACTTGCTCTTAAACAATTAATCTTTTGATTATAGTAAAAGTATTTTTCATATTTTCCTTTACCAAAAGGAGTCGCTATTACCATTGAATCTTCAGGCTCATCAGTTAATAAAACATCGACTAATATTTCTTTATTTTTATCAAATTTAGGAATTTGACATAATAAATGACGTTTACTTCCATCATTGAAAAATTGAATATCAATCTTTTTATTTTTAAAGAAAACGTCTCCAGTTTTTGATGTAGAAGGCATGTTCGTTTTACCTTTTGGCATAAAAGTCATAAAGTTTTTAGTTTTATAATTTTTATTATCGAAATCGAAAAAGGTACAACCAACAAAACCCATATAAGAATTATCAGCAATTGTCATAGCTACGCCATAGTGATCATTACCAATAAAGTAATAATCCCACTCTTTAATTCTTAACCTAGGTGCTTTTATATCATCACGACTATAATCTTTTACCAAACTCGTAGCATACCCCGCTTCAGTTAAAACACCATTTGAATCTAATAATCGACCTGATTTTAATCTCTTTTGAGTCATGGGAATACCCCCTTTTCTTCTATTTTTCATTATATCATAGTCTTATTATTCATAAAAGTAGTACAAATAGTTAAACTTCAAACATTTATACCTTATTGGTTATAAGGATACAACTATAAATTAGTAAAAGGTTTTACCAAATATTATTGACAGCGCTACCAAATATTGTTAAAATGGAATCGAATTAAATAAAACGTTTTACTTTTTTACTAGAATTGGTGGTGTTTTAGATTATGAAGTTAAAAAAGGCCACAATCAAAGACGTGGCTAAGATGGCTAATGTTTCAATAACGACAGTCTCATTAGTCCTTAATAATAAACCCC
>DUOZ01000025.1 GCA_012838555.1 bacterium
TACCTATCAAAAATGTTTATGGTCATTATATAACCCTCCACGAAAATAGGTATTTTGAAATTGATGACTTTTATGAAGATGAACCAGTCGTCGCTAAGGATATTAGAATAAGATTTTATTTAAGAGCACTAGCTAATTTACATAATCAATCCTTTTTCTCGTTAAGAGTAAGAAAAGGATTCTTTGAAGAATCAATAGAATTTATTGAGAATTTAATTAATCAAGCTAGTAGTGACTTAGAGAATAATATCCGTTTTATAGAGCGACTAGATTATAAATCGCCATCACAGTGGTTATTCTTGCTTAACAATCAACTTTTTTATCAGGCTTTATATGATGCAAAAAGACACTTAGATAGTTTTAAAGATAAGACAAAAGAAAAAACAATGCTTCGAGTGAGTTTAAATTATTTAAATTTTGATTACTCACATATCATTGTTAAATCAAATAAAATTATTTCGACACATAAAATGATAATCGGTCCTCCGATTTATGATTTAAAACATCTTTTTGATAAATCATTTCATGGAAGTATTGATATAAGTAGTTTTTTTGAGGAATATTTAAAGAAATTTCATTTATATGAATATGAAAAGGAATGGTTAATGGCTTTAATGTTGATACCAATCATTGATTTTAGAGGTCAAGATGAAGTTGAAAAAATAGTCAATATTACAAATTCTGTTCACCATTTAAAAAACGCCCGTGAAATTGGAAGGATTTTAGCAGATACAGATAAGAAGGACAAGGATACAGAGGTAGATGATTAATGGTATGATTAATACTAAACAAGGAGAGAAAAGTAATAAAAAAGCATGGTAACAACATAAAAACACTAAGGGTCTAGCAAAAGAGAGTCTCATACAAGCGTTAATTTTTCCAATAAATGAGTACCATAACCATCTCCACATATTACCACCTAGAATATAATATGCAGATGATGTGCTTTTAGTTTGTTAAAATTAATTAGTAACTTTTTTTGGTGCTTTTTTAGGTTTAACTAAACAATGAGGGTGATAACCGATTAAATCTTCGCGTTTGGTTAACTTTAATGCTTTGATTACATGATGATAATTTTTAGGATTTTTATAATGAATTAAAGCTCGTTGAAGAGCTTTTTCATGTGGTGAAGTTGCTACATAAACTTTTTCATTAGTTAAAGGATTTACACCCGTATAAAACATACAAGTGGCTAAAGTACTTGGAGTCGGATAGAAGTCTTGGACTTGTTCAACATAAAGATTATGTTTATGAATAAACTCAGCGAGTTCAACAGCATCTTTTAATGTTGATCCTGGATGAGAGGACATAAAATATGGGATTATATATTGTTCTTTGTTATGTTTTTTATTTAATTTATAAAATTTATTCATAAACGTGCAAAAGACATGTTTTGAAGGTTTATTCATCAATCTTAAAACATTATCTGAAATATGTTCAGGCGCGACTTTTAATTGACCTGAAACGTGATGTTTAACTAATTCATTAAAGAAAGTTTCATCTTGATCATAAATTAAATAATCATATCTAATCCCACTTCTTACAAAGACCTTTTTAACCCCATCTAGCTTTCTTAAGTCTTTTAGGATATCTAAATAGTCTTGGTGAGAAACTCTTAAATTAGGGCAAGGTTTAGGGGTTAAACAGTTTCTGTTTAAACACATACCTTGTTTAGTTGCTTTTTTACAAGAAGGATGATAAAAATTAGCAGTAGGTCCTCCAACATCATGGATATAACCTTTAAAATCAGGTGATTTAATAATTTTATGTGCCTCATTAATAACGGAATCTTTACTTCTAGATTGAATAATTCTACCTTGATGCATATTTAATGCACAGAAACTACAATTACCATAACATCCTCTATTAATAATGATACTATGTTTAACTTCACTTATTGCTTTTACTTCTTCTTTATAAGAAGGATGAACTTTTCTTTCATAATTCAAATTATAAACCCAGTCAATTTCATCATTAGTTAAAGGATAAGCAGGCGGATTAACGACAACATAACCTTCATTATATTCTTCAACTAATGTTTTAGCACTGTAAGGATCACTATTTAAATATTGGACTTTAAAACTTTTAGCATAATTTAATTTATCCTTTAATAATTCGTTATATTTAGGTAAAAAGATTGCCTCACTATCAATAACATTTTTCTTAGTAGTTAAAAAGGATGAACCTCTTAAATAAGTTAAATCTTTAATATTAATACCGTATTTTAATGCATCTGCGAGTTCAATTACTGATTTATCAGCCATACCATATAAAATAATATCAGCTTGACTATCAATTAAAATTGATGGTCTTAGTTTATCTTGGTAATAATCATAATGACAAAGTCTTCTTAAACTTGCTTCAATACCACCTAGAATAATTGGGGTATCAGGGTATAACTTTCTAATTATTCTAGAATACGTAATAACAGCATCATCTGGTCTTTTGCCCATTTTTCCTCCAGGAGTATAATAATCAAACTTCCTTCTTCTTCTAGCGACACTATAATGAGAGACCATTGAATCAATATTGCCTCCTGTTACCATGAATCCTAATCTAGGTATACCTAGTTTTTTAAATTCATTTACATCTTTTATATTAGGTTGAGCGATGATACCTACTTTATAATTAAATGCTTCTAATATTCGAGAAATAATCGCAACACCAAAAGAAGGGTGATCAATATAAGCATCACCACTTACGATAATAAAATCAAGTTCGTCCCAGCCTCTATCTAACATATCTTTCTTATTAATTGGTAAAAACAATTCCATCACCTTTCATAAATAAATCCAAAATCTTTGATAAACTTCATCTTTATAGACAATTTCATTTTCTAAAAACCCACCTTGAGACAAGATTGTACGTCTTGATGGTTCGTTTGATTTTAAACATGAAATCATGACTCTTTGATAACCTTTTTGTTTAATTAAATCAAGTAACATTTTTAACATGATTTTAGCGTATCCTTGACCTCTTTTACTTGGTCTTATTCCGTATCCAATATGACCACCTAGCATTCTTAAAGAATCATTTAAACGATGTCTAAAATCAATCGCTCCGATAATATAGTTGTTATCATTAACCAATAAAAAAGTGGTCGCACTTACCATAAAAGAAGGTACATATGCTTCATAACGATAAGCTATATTTTGTTTCAGCCATTTTTCAAAACTCTTTCCTCTTAAATCACAAGAACTTGGAACCATGACTTCATCTTTCCATTCATTAACATAATCAATAAATTGCTCTTTTATTTCAATAGAAGGTAAAATTAATCGATAACTCATCATTTCACACACCTTAAATCTTTTCTATTATATCATGCATCAAACTTTTAAAAAACGCATAAAATATAATAAAATCATTGACTGAGGTTTTAGTATTTGGTAATATTTTAACAAAGCGAAGAAAAGAAGTAGTAAGTTCTAAACTGCTTTATAGAGAGGTCCTATTTAGGTGAAAGTGGACTAAAGTGTAAGAGGAACTGAAGTCGTCTTGGAGCTGGGTTCTTGAAATAAGTAGGGAATTCCCGATTATCCGCGTTAAGGAGTTAAAGAGCATATTAGGTTTTCTAATATGAATTAAGGTGGTACCGCGTATATTACGTCCTTTGTTAGGGGCGTTTTTTTTATTAAAGGAGAGTGTAAGTATGAAAAAACAATTATCCACGAAGTATGAAGCTAGAAAAGTTGAAGAAGGAAAGTATGATTTTTGGTTAGAAAAGAATTTATTTAGTGAACACGATAAATCAAAACCTCCTTTTACGATTGTAATTCCTCCGCCTAATGTCACAGGTAAATTACATCTAGGTCATGCTTGGGATGAAACATTACAAGACATGATGATTCGTTATAAAAAATTAAGAGGGTATGATGTTTTATATTTACCAGGAATGGACCATGCAGGAATTGCCACACAAGCTAAAATTGAAGAAAGACTTAGAAAACAAGGAATCTCTAGATATGATTTAGGTAGAGAAAAGTTCTTAGAAGTCGCTTGGGATTGGAAAAAAGAATATGCTGATTTTATTCGCTCTCAATGGAAAAAACTAGGTTTAGCTTTAGATTATACTAAAGAAAGATTTACCTTAGATGAAGGTTTAAATGAAGCTGTTACTCATGTCTTTGTTAGTCTTTATGAAAAAGGATTAATTTATCGTGGTGAAAGAATTATTAACTATGATCCAGTTCAAAAAACGGCATTATCAAATATTGAAGTTATTTATAAAGAAACTGAAAGTAGTCTTTACTATTTTAAATATATAATTGAAGGTAGTGAGGATTATTTAGAGGTTGCTACTACTAGACCTGAAACTATGTTTGGTGATGTTTGTGTTGTTGTTAATCCTGAGGATGAAAGATATCAAAAATACATTGGTAAGAATGTTATAAATCCAAGTAATGGTCAATTAATTCCAATAATAGCTGATGATTATGTTGATGTTAGTTTTGGTACTGGCGTTATGAAATGTACACCAGCTCATGACCCTAATGACTTTATTTTAGGTGAAAAATACAATTTAGAAAAACCGATTTGTATGAATGAAGATGGTACAATTAATCATCTAGGTCATAAGTATGAAGGTTTAGATCGTTTTGATGCAAGACAGCAACTTGTTAAAGATTTACAAGAAAGTGGTTTGTGTACAAAAATAGAAAAACATATTAATCAAGTTGGTTATAGTGAACGTAGTGACGCGATTGTTGAACCTTACTTATCTAAACAATGGTTTGTTAAGATGAAACCTTTAGCAAAACAAGCTTTAGATTTACAACAAACAGAGAATAAAGTTAATTTCTATCCACCTAGGTTTGAAAAAACATTTGAAATGTGGTTAGAAAATATTGAAGACTGGTGTATCTCACGACAACTTTGGTGGGGTCATCGTATTCCTGCTTACTATCATAAAGACACTGGTGAAGTTTATGTTGGAGCTAATCCACCTAAAGATATTGAAAACTACATTCAAGATGAAGACGTCCTAGATACTTGGTTCTCAAGTGCTTTATGGCCGTTTTCAACACTAGGATGGCCTAATAAGACTGAAGATTTAGAAAGATATTATCCAACTGATGTTTTAATAACAGGTTATGATATCTTATTATTCTGGGTTGTTAGAATGATTTTCCAAGGTGTTGAATTTACGAAAACTCGTCCATTTAAAGATGTTTTATTTCATGGTTTAATTAGAGATGAACAAGGAAGAAAGATGTCTAAATCATTAGGTAACGGAATTGATCCAATTGAAGTCATTGATAAATATGGAGCAGACACGCTTCGTCATTTCTTAACGACAAACTCAACACCTGGACTAGATATTCGTTATCAAGTTGATAAAGTTGAAGCAAGTTGGAACTTTATTAATAAGATTTGGAATGCTTCAAGATTTGTTATTCATAATTTAACTGAAGATTATCAGTTTGAAGGTTTAAATTTAAATAATTTATCTGTTCCAGATAAATGGATATTAAAACGTCTAAATGAAACTATAAAAGCAGTGAGTGATAACCTAGATAAATATGAATTTGGTCTAAGCGGAAATTACTTATATAAATTCATCTGGGATGATTTCTGTTCATGGTATATTGAGTTATCTAAAGTTACATTAAATAGTAATGATAAAGACGCTGTTCAGACAACCTTAGATGTTTTATACTATGTCTTAAAATCGATTATCATAATGATTCATCCATTGATGCCATTTGTCAGTGAAGAAATTTATCAAACCTTACATAGTGATGATGTTTCAATCATGAATGAATCTTGGCCATCAATTATCGAACATGATTTTGATTTTTATGCTGAAGTAATGGAAGCGATAATTAGTGTTGTTTCTTCTTTAAGAACGTTAAGAAATGAAGAAAATATCGCACCTAATAAAAAGATTGATTTATATATTCAAGTTGAAGATGAAAAATTACTTAATGCTTTAAATGATAACCGTGTATATTTAGAACGATTCGCTGTTTCTAATACTTTAGAAATCGCTTCTAAAACTAATCTAGTCGGTGAGGGTAAGACCTTTATTTTAAAGGGTATTGAGTTATTCGTTCCATTAAGTGGTTTAATAGACATTGAAGAACAAATTAATAACTTAAAAAAGGAAATTAAGAAACTAGAAGGTGAAATTGCAAGATGTAATGGTATGTTAAATAATCCTTCATTCATGGCTAAAGCACCTCAAAAGAAGATTGATGAAGAAAAAGCTAAACTTGAAGATTATCAATCTAGATATCAAAAAGCTAAAGAATTACTTGAAAGTTTAACTAGTAAATAATATGTTTTATTGGAGTAGGGATAGAAATATCCCTTTTTTTTCTATAAATAAAAAATCCTTCTTAGATAGTCTTACTATCCAAAAGAAGGATCAATTAAGTAATTTTATCTTTTGATTAAAATATATTAAATTGTTGTAAAATACTCTCGTCATCAGAACTGCCATTTTTAGGATTTGTACTTCCATCCTATCATATGTTCTAATCGATTGAGGGTATTGACCATTTATTAACTGGACAGCTTCAGTTTTTACAAAGTTTAAATGTTCAAACATCATTTGTTTCCATTCTTCAAAATCATTAAATGGATTGATTGAACTTAAGAATTGAGCAATCTGGATACCGTTTTGGTACCAGTTTTGTTCAATTAGCGCTGCTTGTTGGGTATTACCTGCTATAGATGCCTTAACTAGTTCTGCTGCTAGTACTAAATGTGTAGTTAACAAACGTTCAAATTCATTAGCTATTTTAAAACCGTAAAACGGTCGTAACACATTGGCGAAGTCTTTGGGATTTCTTTATAGTCTTTGAGTACTAAAATCTTTATCAGGAGTATTAAATACTATACTTTGGATAGTAATTCTAGTCCAAGTACCATGTTGTTCCCCTAAAGATCTGATTGTATTTGATATTTCTAATGCCCTAAAACTTATACAATTTGTTAGATGCAATTTTATCCTCCTCCTAATATCAATATATGATATATAAAAAATAGCGTAACTACGTTAAATATAGAATTTTAAGCATATTATAATATCATTTTGAAACATTTCTTATTTTCAAGAAACAAAGAACACTTTTTTTATGGATAATTATTTTTACTAGCGTATTTAATAAGTGAACTAAAGGAGTGAAAATATGACTCAACAAAATCTACAAGTGACGCCATTAACAATTAGTGAGCAAAAAGCTTTATATGGAGGAGAAGCGATTACTTTAACGCTAGTACTTACTTATACTGCTGTAGCTATTATTACAGTCATCGTGTGGAAGTTATATCAATCTAGAAAAGGTAAAGTTACTTTCCCAGGCGGTTTTTTGTTTGAATGGGGAACATATATTAATGGCTTTCCTCAATTAATTACTAATTTATTTAAATGAGTTTGTCTTTATTAAAAGATAGTGAAAAACCACGCGAAAAGGCTCAAGTTGAAGGAATTGAAAACCTTTCTGACCATGAATTAATTGCTATTATATTAAATACGGGAACATCAAATCAAAATGTCATTGAATTATCTTTAAGTCTATTAATTAAATTCGGTGGTCTAAAAGGATTAATGCTTACAAATATTCATGATTTATGTAAAGTAAAAGGAATTAAAAAAGCAAAGGCAATTAAATTAATGGCTGTTTTTGAAATAGCTAAGCGTGTAAGTAAAAAAGACGCTTATAAGTTGAAGGTTCTATCAGGGGAATCAATCTATAAATTACTTGGTCCTAAATTAAGATATGAAGAACAAGAACATTTCATAGTAGTTTTTCTCGATACCAGAAACCAAATTATCTCTTATAAAACCATATCAAAAGGAGGCTTGGATTACTCACTCTTACATCCAAGAGATGTTTTTAGAGAAGCGGTTAAAAGCAATGCTTCAAAAATAATTTTTGTACATAACCACCCCAGTGGCGATGCCACGCCCTCATCTTCAGATATCTTAACGACACAACAATTTATGGAACTAGGTGAGAAAATGGGGATTCCCTTGATTGACCATATTATTATTGGTGATGGGCACTTCTACTCATTTAAGTCTGGAAAGGTCACTTAATCCAGACTTTTTTTCTATTTTTAAAAGTTAATTTTATGCTTATTTTTATTAATTTATTCATAATTATTTAATTTAGCAACAATTAGACAACGTTCGACACCTTAAGTATTTATAATAAGTTCAAAGGAGATGATTTATGTGGATATTATTAATTTTAGAAGTGAAAATAACACCTTAATAATGACAATTAATGAGTCATGTGATTTTCGTGTGGTTTTAGAATGTATTCATGATCGCTTAAAGATCTTAAAACAAAATCAAACCATGCATCCTCCATATGTCTCCTTAGTTTTAGGTAAAAGGGTATTAAAACCAAATGAATTACTTGAATTAATAGATGTTTTTATTAAAGAAAAAGTACTGTTAATTGATTCAATAATTACCTCTAATTATGAAGAACAAAAAATAGAAGTCGTTGAAGGTTCAATACGCGCTGGTCAAATTATGAAATTTGATAATAGTGTTATGGTTATTGGTGATGTTCATGATGGAGCGACCATTATAGCTAGAAATAATATTTATATTGTAGGAAAATTAATGGGTTATGCAATGGTTCGTTCAAAAAGAGGTAAGGTTGTTTCGGCAATTTATCAAAATGCGATTGTTAAGATCTTTGATTCTAGACCAATATTACTCTCTTCAAAAAATGGAGATTTATTATCATATGAACATGGTGAAGTAGTAAGGAACCTTGTTGAAGAATACAAGGCAAGAAGGGGTGATTTTAATGGCGCGTATTATAGTAATTACCTCAGGTAAAGGTGGAGTAGGTAAGAGTTCAATTGTAGCTAATATTGGTTGTGCTCTTGCTAATGAAAAGAAAAAAGTCTGTTTAATTGATGCTGATTTAGGTTTAAGAAATCTCGACCTTTTACTTGGTTTAGAAGGTAGGGTTGTTTATGATTTAGGTGATGTCATTAACGGCGTAGCCACACTACATCAAGCCTTAGTAAAAGATAAAAGATGCCCCGAACATTTGTTTATCTTGCCAGCTTGTAAGAATTTAGATGTTAAAGATGTTTCTTTAACTTATATGCAAACAATAATTAATGAACTTCAAAGTGATTTTGAATATATTTTAATTGATTCTCCAGCAGGGATTGAAAATGGATTTATTAATGCAATTCATAATGCTAATGAAGCTATTGTTGTCATCAACTTAGATATTTCATCAATTCGAGATGCTGATAAAGTCATTGGTCTTTTAAATAAAAGAAATATTCTTGATGTAAAGTTAATTGTTAATAAGGTTGATCCTAATTTAATTGAACAAGAAAATTCTTTAACGGTTGATGATGCTTTAGATGTATTGGGTATCCCTCTTTTAGGAATTGTTTATTATGATGAAAATATTATGGGTAGTGGTAACAAGGGAATTCCTATTTATTACAACCATAAATCTATCTCTTGTCAATGCTTTAAAAACATTGCAAAACGGATTAATGGTGAAGATGTACAACCAGTCAAATATAAACGCAAAAGCCTACTTGCAAAGATATTTTCTTAGAGGTAACCAAAAGTTATCTCTTTTTTAAACTAAAAGTGAATATAATTTATTGATATATGATTGCATATTAATGTTTTAATATGCTAAACTCCTAGTAAGTGGGAGGGTTTATTATGTTTAAAAATATTTCTCAAACCTGGTTAATTAAAGTAGTCTTAATCTTAATGGCATTTTATTTACTAACCCTTCTTTGGCCGACGATTATAGGTGTTTTAAATATAATCATGCAAATATTATTACCATTTATTATTGGTTTTGTTATTGCTTATATCTTAGTTCCTTTTGTAAATTATTTAAATTCAAAGAAAATACATCGCTCTTTAGCGATTTTAATAGTTTCAACATCTATCTTTGCTTTTATAGTATTAATTGGTTTCATTATCATCCCTACAGTTTATGGATGGGTAGAAGACTTAGTTATTTCTTATAAAACAGGTCTAGAAAGTCTTGGTGATTTTGTTTTAATCAATTTTAATATAAATATTGATACTTATATAAATGAAGCGATCATTCAAATTGAAAATGCAATCGAAGAATTTAAAACAAACTTCATTAATAATGCCCCAATTTTTATTCCTGAAATCGCAGCTATGATTGTCTCATTTGTTATGCAGACAATCTTTAGTATTGTCATTAGTTTATATGTTTTAGGTGATAGTTTTAATGTTAAGACAAAATTATTATCATTTTTAGCAAAAATCAATAGAGACTTTCCAATTTATATTAAAGTTATTGATACAGAATTAAGGAAATATTTAAATGCTTATATTTTATTATTCTTTATTAAAATTATTGAATATATGCTAATTTATTATGCTCTAGGTAATAAAAACTTTTTAGCAATGGGACTTATTACTGGTATTAGTATTTTCATTCCTTATATTGGAGGATTAATGGCATCAATTATAGGAATAATTACTATGCCACCGACCACATCAACTGCAGTTTATATTATTGCAATAATTGTATTAACAATAATGTCTAATGTAGATGAGTATTTTATTTCTCCTAGAGTTTATTCCTCATCATTAAAAGTTTCTCCTTTACTAATCTTATTTGCTGTCTTTGCAGGCTCAACCTTATATGGTTTTGCAGGTGTTATTATTGCCATTCCAGTCATGGTTGTTATAAATATTTCTGTTTTAACATATTTTAAATTAAAGAAAGAAAAGCAATTAAAAGAAGAGAGTACGTCATAATACGCTCTTTTTTTTCATATGATTTTCTAGGAAGGTGTTTAAAATGGAACCAATTAAGAAAATTAAAAAAAGAATTCGTAATCGTAATGTTGGAAATTTGAATCCGATTGATATAGAACCTGCTGTTGAAGAAAAAGAACTTCTAACTTTTAAAGGTTTTTTACTTAAAACAGTTAATCGTATTTTATTAGTTTTAGTTTTATTAATTGGCTTTTTAATTTATGCAAAAAATGATCCTAAAGCTAAATTTATTGAAGATCGATTTGGTTATAAATTAGATTTTACTTATGTAAATCTAGTCGTTGGTTCAATAACAAACAATATTTTAGATTTTAATATCTTTCAAAGTTTTAAAAATAGTGAAAAGACAGTAAGTACCATCTCTAAATACTACCACATGGGACATAAATCATATACAAATGAAGATGGAAAGATTTATGCAATAGGTAATGGAAAAGTAGCTTTAATAAATGATGATGATGGAAATTCCACTGTAGTAATAAGGACAACAAAAGAAATTGACATCTTCTATTTAGATGTAAAAGAAGTTTTTGTCTCTATAGATGATTGGGTAGATGATGGTGATTTAATTGGTTCGTTTGATTCAAATTTAAGGATATCATTTAAATTAAATGGAGTCGATTTAACTTATGAAGAAGCTCTTGAATATTTTGACTAAAATCGAGTTAAAAACTTCGACTTTAATAATTATTACATTTGCAATCTTAAGCGGCCGATACCGACCGCTTTTTATTCACCTTTTTGTCGCTTTTATTCATGAAATAGGTCATGGTATCATGGCTTATTTATTAAATGTGAGGGTAAGTAGATTAAATATCCTTCCATTTGGTTTTTATTTAGAAATTGATGATTTAGAACATGTTCACATCTTAAAAGAATTTCTAATTGTTTTATTTGGTCCATTAATGTACATAGTAAACCTTTATCTGCTACATTTAATGTTTAGATATGATTTAATCTCTTATTTACTTTATCAACAAGGACTAGAGGCAAATATCGTAATTCTTATTTTTAACTTATTACCAATCTATCCTTTAGATGGACATCGATTATTATCAATTATTTTATCACCGTTTTTTACTTATAAGAAACTAAAGAAGGTTAATTTGTTTCTATCATTACTTTCGTTAATAACAATGGTAATATTAGCTTTTAGAAGTGCAAATATTATTGTTTATTTTTATCTAGCATATATGCAAATTTACTATATAATCCATTTTAAAGAGTATTACTTATCGTTTATTGTTTCTAGAATGAATAAAAAGATTTATAAGAAAACCAAACTTAACACTAAAAAAGATTATTATCGACCTTTTCAAAATGTTTTCTTGTATAAAAGAAAATTAATGGATGAAAAAGAATTTGCTATGGAGATCTTAAAACAAGGTCTTAAATAAAAAATTGCGTAAGAAGGAAAAGTAAGTCGAATATTTATAGTAGTTTAGACTTGATATAACAAATGTATCAAGTTTTTATTTGGTAATATCTTTCATTTAATAATTATCAAATAAAGATTAAAATGAGACATGTAGGAGGTGCAATATGAAAAAATACAGATTCATTTTAATGTTTTTCATTATTTCTATATCATTATTAGTTTCATGTAGTCAAATTACTATTAATGGCGACTCAAATTATAAATTTAATATAGATAAAGATGAATCAAATTTAAAAACTGATTCATCTTTATCGGTTTTTGAAAATATTGAATATAGTGAAGAAGTAATTCAAAACATTACTAAAGAATACACCATAATGGGTGAAGCAGAAGTTAGTGTAGAACAAGCTGAAAGCTTCCTTCATAAAATAAACCCTAATGCTCCTTATTTAGCCTTAATCTATAAAGAAGAAGCAGAGATAGAAAATGTTAGATGGGATGTAGCTTTTGCCCAATCAATTTTAGAAACAGGTTACTTTAGATTTAATAATGATGTAAAGATACATCAAAATAACTTTGCAGGATTAGGCGCTTTGGGAAATGGTGTATCTGGTTTATCATTTGCTACTCCTAGAATTGGAATAAGAGCTCAAATTCAGCATTTAAAGGCTTATGGAAGTAAAGAACCTTTAAATGGGGAAAATGTTGATGTAAGGTTTAAATATGTGACTAGAGGTAGTGCTATTTATGTTAAAGATTTAAGTAAAAAAGGGGCTCAAGATGAAAATTATGGAGCTAAAATAATTAAGATACTTGAGCAGATGAAACAACATTGATTTATCCTTTAAAAGATCGAAAAATAGTAACATTTGTTTGAGTAATTTAGTTTGACTTAATAATATAGTTAGGGTATAATATTCATGTTGTCATCCCTATATGGAGGGTTACAACCGCTCTAAAGAGGTTTTAAAAGACAAAAGTCTACCTTAAAGGCGAGTCCTAATTCCATAAATCGGACTATAGGAGGTGCAATTTATGTACGCAATTATTGAAACTGGTGGCAAGCAAATTAATGTCAAAGTTGGTGATTCAATTTTTGTTGAAAAATTAGAAGCTAACGAAGGTGAAACTGTTACAATTGACAAAGTATTGCTTGTTAATGGCGAAAAACTTAAAATTGGTAATCCTTATGTAAAGGGTGCTAAAGTTGAGGCTAAAGTTGAAAAGCAAGGTAAGGGTAAAAAAATCATTATTTACACTTATAGAGCTAAGCACAATGGTCGTCATCGTAAAAAAGGACATCGTCAACCTTACACTCGTGTACTAATTGAAAATATTATTGTTTAATCTATGATCAAGGTTAAAGTAATTAGAAACCAGGATGATGGGTTTAAAAG
Organism: bacterium; assembly: GCA_012838555.1. Taxonomy (GTDB): domain Bacteria; phylum Bacillota_I; class Bacilli_A; order RFN20; family DUOZ01; genus DUOZ01. Next base: position 13,550 of record DUOZ01000025.1, read on the forward strand.
TATTACTATAAGTGGTCATGCTTATAGTGGTGAACCTGGATTTGACTTAGTCTGTGCGGGGGTAAGTGCCATTGTCTTTGGAACTTTAAATGCCTTATCACTTAAGAGTAAACCTATGCCTGAAGTTAAGGTTAACGAAAAAGATAATGCTTTAGTTGAAATAAAAAATATTAAAGATAAAAAGTCACAAGAGATATTGGAGATTATGCTAATCCAATTATCTAGTGTTGAAGAATCATATAAAGAATATATTAGCATAATTGATTAACAGGAGGTGGATACCATGATGTTCAGATTGGATTTACAATATTTCGCTTCTAAAAAGGGTGTTGGTTCAACAAAAAACGGCCGAGATTCTGAGTCTAAGAGACTGGGAGCAAAACTAGCCGATGGTCAATACTGTCATGCAGGTAGCATTATCTACCGTCAAAGAGGTACTAAGATTCATCCAGGTACTAATGTTGGTATCGGTGGCGATGACACATTATTTGCACTTGTAAGCGGACAAGTCAAATATGAAAGACTTGGTAAGAAAAAGACCAAAGTTTCAGTATACCCATTATCTTAATAAAATTTGACTCCCACGAATTATATTGGTGGGAGTTTTCTTTGTCTATAATAGTAAAGGATGGTGATAAATCATGTTTGTTGATCGCGTCAAATTACACCTTAAAGCCGGTAAAGGCGGAGACGGAATGATTTCCTTTAGAAGAGAAAAATACATTGATAAAGGCGGTCCAAGTGGAGGCGATGGTGGTAAAGGTGGAAGTATTTATTTTGTTGGTGATAGCGGATTAAATACTTTAATCGACTTCAAATTTATGCACAAAATTGAAGCCAAAGATGGTGGCAAAGGCCAAAGTAAATTAATGTATGGTGCGAATGCTCCAGATGTAGTAGTAAAAGTTCCTCTTGGTACTGTCGTTTATGAAGAAACAACCAAAAGATTAATCGCTGATGTTAAAGAAGATGGAGTTAAATATTTAATTGCAAAAGGTGGAAGAGGCGGAAGAGGTAATGCTAAGTTTAAAACATCAATAAACCAAGTTCCTCGAATCGCTGAAAATGGTGAACTAGGTGAAGAACTAGATATTGTTTTAGAACTTAAATTACTAGCTGATGTTGGTTTAGTTGGTTTCCCAAGTGTAGGAAAATCTACGATATTAACTGCTCTTTCGAATGCAACACCTGAAATTGCTCCATATCATTTTACAACTTTAAGACCACATCTAGGTGTTGTAAGAGTCAATGAAGGTGAAAGTTTTGTTATGGCCGATTTACCTGGTTTAATTGAAGGTGCTAGTGAAGGAAAAGGGTTAGGTTTAGAATTTTTGAGACATATTGAAAGATGTCGTGTTTTAGTTCATGTTATTGATATGGCTTCAATGGAAGATCGCGATCCTTATCAAGATTTTATTACCATCAACAACGAACTTGAAAAATATGGAATGAATTTATTAAAACGTCCGATGGTTATCGCTGCTAATAAAATGGATGAAGAAATATCTACTCTTTATCTAGAAGAATTTAAACAAAAAGTAGGCGATAATTATGAAATCTTCCCTATAAGTGCTTTAACTAAAAAAGGCTTACAACCTTTTGTTTATCGTCTTAATGAATTATTAAAGACAACACCTCACTTCCCATTATTTGATGAAGAAGAAGCACAAAATAAGGTTGTATATACTTTCAAAGAGGAAGAAGAACCTTTCAAAATAACTCGTTTTGATGACAAAACTTGGATTGTTCATGGAGACAAAATTGAAAAGTTTTATCAAAGAACAAACTTATCTACAGATGATGGATTAATGTATTTCCTTTCAATTATTAGAAAAATGGGCGTTGAAGATGAATTAAGAAAACGTGGCGTTAAAGATGGAGATACAGTTAGAATTGTAGACTTTGAATTTGAGTACTTTGAATAATAATAAAAAGCCTCCCTAATTCATATATTTATTTAGGGAGGTTTTATTATGAAATACCATATTATTAAAGAAAATGATAGTTTAGAAAGCCTTGCAGATAAATACGGTGTTAGTGTTGATGATTTAGTAGAAATTAATTTTAATGAAGTTTTTGGACTTGGTAAAAAAATCAAAATACCTGAAAAACGAGATAAAAATATAACTAAAAACATCGATAGTATTTATCAAGGTGATAAGGCAAGTTTTAATGATGATGAGAAATATATTTGTCCATTTTGTAAAAATATTATTTTAATACCACCAAAAAAATAGTATACTAACCCTGTAGGGGGGATAGTATGACTCTAAATGAATACATTGAATATTTGTCAAAGTGGTTAAAAGATGTAAATGAAAAAACAAAGACTAATGGCTATATTTTTGGTTTAAGTGGTGGATTAGATTCTGCTTGTGTTGCGGGATTGCTTAAAAAGTCTGTTAACCAAAATTGTTTAGCCCTTATCTTACCGTGTCATTCTAACTCTAAAGATGTTGAAGATGCTTTATTAGTAGCTAAAACTTTTAATATTCCTCATTTAACAATTGATTTATCATCAGCCTTTGATGAATTAGTTAAGAATTTAAAAGATAGTGATGAAATTATTGCTAATTCTAAAAATAAAAATGCTTTAAATAATATTAAAGTAAGATTAAGAATGGTTACTTTATATGCTCTAGGTCAAGCTAGAAATTATTTAGTCTGTGGTACTGATAATTTAGATGAATGGTATACTGGCTACTTTACTAAATATGGAGATGGTGGAGTTGATCTTGTTCCGCTTATCCATCTAACAAAAGGTGAAGTAAAAGAAGTATCTAGATTACTTGGTGTACCTGAATCAATTATTAAAAAAGTTCCTTCAGCTGGTTTATATCAAGGTCAAACTGATGAGAGTGAACTTGGTGTATCTTATGATGAACTTGATAAATATTTACTAGGTAAGAGTATTGATAAGAAAAAAGATGAAATCATAAGAAGACTTCATTTATCTAGTGAACATAAACGTCGTTTAGCAATTCAACCTAAACCATTTGAAAGATAATTAATAAGGAATCGAGAAATCGATTCTTTTTTATGAAATTGACAAGACAATTTTAGATTTGTTAATATTACTTTAATAGATCCCACCAAGCCTCTATAACTTTTATTGTTGTTGTATGAGGAACATGATGGGCCTTTTTTGTTATGTACTAACTTGATTTTTGCATTTACTTTAATATTTTTATTTAATAAGTTATAATTACTACGTGAAAAGATTAATATTTTCGTATTTATTACAAGGAGGCATATCATGTATAGTTATTTTATTGGTGAAATTAGCGAAGTCGGTCTTGATTATATTGTTGTTGAAACTAATGGAGTAGGTTACTACCTTTATGTTTCTCATCCTAATGACTATAAACGTAATGAAATTACAAAAGTTTTTGTTTATCTTCATGTTAAAGAAGATGGTATGACTCTTTATGGTTTTTCCTCGAAAGAAGAAAAAGAACTGTTTTTAAAGTTAATTGAAGTTAAAGGAATAGGTCCTAAAACGGCGATTAATGTTTTAAGTGCGACAAGTGTAAATAATTTAGTTCAAGCAATTGAAACACAAAATACAGGCTATTTGAAGAAGTTGCCAGGAATAGGTCCTAAAGCAGCTCAACAAATTATTTTAGACTTAAAAGGTAAATTGGTTATTGATACCTCTACTATAAGTAAAGATACAACAGATAAAGAATTATTAGATGCTAGAGAAGCGTTAAAGTCCTTAGGTTTTAGAGTAAGTGATATTGATACAGTTTTAGCAAAATTAAATGGGTTGAAACTTAATGCTGAAGAATATATTAAACGTGCATTAAAAATGATGAATACAAAGTAAGAAATGAGGTATGAATGATGGATGAAAATAGTCGTTTAGTAAGTGGATATAAAACAAGTGAAGATGAAAACGAATTGTCATTAAGACCTCAGACTCTTAATGAATATATAGGTCAATATCAAGTAAAGAACAATTTAAAAGTTTTTATTGAAGCAGCAAAAACTAGAAATGAAGCTTTAGACCATGTTTTACTTTATGGTCCTCCTGGATTAGGTAAAACAACATTAGCAAATGTTATTGCTAATGAAATGGGAGGTAAAATTAGGTTAGTTAGTGGTCCTACAA
>DUOZ01000026.1 GCA_012838555.1 bacterium
ATTGGTGGCGGTATGGGTGGATCAATTGACCCTAACTTTAGTGTTGATGAAATGGTTGTTGACTATGTTCACGTTTATCAAAAGGACTATGTAACTAATGATAAAGAAGCACCTAGTGGTGTAAAAAATATCCGCGCCGTTGCTAATTCATTCTCTCCAGAAGAAGGTAATATCACTTGGGATGCAGCTAGTGATGATATGGGGATTAAACAATATCATATTTATGTTAATGGAGTTAAAAAAGGAACATCAGAAACTAATATGTATCGTTTAACAAACTTAAATGCTAATACAGCTTATAATGTAACAATTATTGCTCAAGATTATGCTGGTAATTTATCACCTCAAGTCACTGGAGTTATTGAAACACCTAATTGGCCAGCAGATGGTGAATTAATCGATGCAACTAAATTTATAGATACAAGAAATAAGAATATGGAATTACAGCTTTCTTCTGATTTAGGTGGAGGTTATCATTTAGCATATTTAAATGATAATGATTATTTCCGTTATAAAGTTAATATTACTCAAGCAGGAACTTATAGGGTTCAGTATCGTGTTTCTTCTGAAAATGGTGGCGGAAAACTTCAACTTCGAATTGGGACAGAATCAATTAACACTACTAATATTAGTAGTACTGGTAGTTGGTCTACTTTCACCACTGTTGAATCAATGACATTTGAAGTTGATGAACCAGGAGAAAAATTAGTAACAATACTAATTGAAAAAGCTGGATTAAATTTAAAATGGTTTAAGATAATACCTGTTTAAAAGGATGGAATATACCATCCTTTTTTCTAATGCATATAATAATGTGGTGAAGAATATGGGCCAAGACACAGCTTTACTACTAGATGAATTAAAAGATCTTAAAGATAGCGATTTTTTTTATTTGTTATTTATCATTGCTACATTAATTGGAATTAAACGTAACGATTTACTTAGGAAGGATTTATTAAATATTATTGATGTGAATCCTAATGATATAAAACAAATTGAAATTATTATTGCAACTTTATTAATTATTTCAAGAATTTACTTTTTAATCCTTGATTTTAAATCTTATTTAAATGAACCTAACAAGTATAATTTATATTATGTTCTTGGTTCCTTTTTATTAGTTGGCGCTACAGCGATTACTTTAATAACCACAATTATAGAGCCTGTAGGTGAAGATGAAAATGAAATGATTGACTAGTTTTTTTCATTATTGTTAACCCTTTCATCTTATGATACAATACATTCGTAGGTAGGAGGCATACAATTATGAAATTAAACTATAAAAAGACTATTTTAGTAGGTTTTGCTTTCATGTCCATTTCTTTATTTTGGTCTTTGTATGATGGTGAAATTCAATTAATTTTATCTAAATATATTGATCAAAACTGGCTGATAGGATTTATTATGGCATGGGATAATATTTTAGCCGTCTTCATGCTACCAGTGTTTGGATCTATCTCAGATAAAACAAAAACTAAATGGGGTAGAAGAATGCCTTATATTGTTTTGGGAACCATAGCAGCTTCTATCTTTTTAGTTTTAACTGCTGTTATTGACTCATTAGCATCAGTTATAGGCGGAGCGACTTTACCTTTATTAATGATTTCATTATTCTTAACATTATTTTCAATGAGTATATATCGTTCGCCAGCAGTTGCTTTGATGCCAGATGTTACAGTAAAACCACTTCGTTCAAAAGCAAATGCGATAATCAACTTAATGGGTGCTTTAGGTGGCGTTATTGCTTTAGTCTCTGTTCCTTTACTTACAGGATTAGAAGCATTAAAAGATGAATTTGGTAATGTAATTAAAGTCGAAGGAAATGATATTGTCTTATTTAGTGTTATTGCTGCTTTAATGCTCTTATTAGTAGCAGTACTCTTCATTACAATTAAAGAACCAGTCTTAGTAAAAGAAAAACAAGAAGATGATGTTAGATTCGGCATTGAAGAAGTCGAAGAAGAAACAAAAGTTGAACAACCATTATCTAAACCTGAAATGATTAGTTTACTTTTAATCCTTTCTTCAATCTTCTTATGGTTTATGGGATATAATGCTGTTACATCAGCTTTTTCAAGATATTCAATGTATCATTGGAATTTCAAAAATTATTCCACGCTCTTATTAGTTGCTAATGCAGGTGCAATATTAGCATTCTTACCTTCAGCAATGTTGGCTTCTAAATTTGGTCGTAGAAGAACAATTTTAGTAGGTGTCGTTCTTCTTACTTTAACTTTAGGCTTAGCTACATTCTTGCCAGAACCTAATGCCTTTGCTTATGTATTGTTATTTTTAGCAGGTGTTGCCTGGGCTTGTATTAATGTTAATTCTTATCCAATGGTTGTTGAATTATCAAAAAATAGTAATATCGGTAAATATACTGGATACTATTATGCTTTTTCAATGGCAGCTCAAATAGTTACACCAATCTTATCAGGTTTATTTATTGATAACATTGGTTATGAATCATTATTCCCTTATGGAGCGATTTTCTCAGGATTAGCATTCTTTACAATGTTCTTTGTTAGACATGGTGATGCTAAACCAGCAGTTCCTGCAGCTAAGTTAGAAGTATTTGATGTAGATGATTAATTAGATAACACTTTAAATTAATAAAAATTCAAAGGTTTAACTGTGTAGTTATAGTTAAACCTTTTTTGTAACAAAAAAATAAAAAAACTACCTACATTATGCTAATAATCAACGTGGGTAGTTTTTTACAATTTAATAATTTGAAAGAAAAATGTTCTAAGTACAGGACCAGAACATTTTATCAGTGAAATTAAATCTCTTCTTTGTCTTTTTGTGCTAGAGCTGCCTTATACCTTTCGTGATTAAGTTGTTCATCCAGTCTAGCAATAACTCTCTTTAAGACTGATAATTCGTCAGCACTAATATCAATAGTGATCCTAGTTGTCTCAGTCTTAGTTGTTTTACGATCTAAGAGATAGTCTAATGATACGTCGAAGAAATCCGCGATTTTAATCATTGTGGAGATATCAGGCTCCGTTAGACCATTCTCATACGTAGAAACAGATTTTTGAGTCACGTTTAAAATGTTGGCCATTTGCTTTTGTGTCAAATTATTTGCTTCCCTTAGAAGTCTTAGTTTTTTCATAATCATCACCCCATTAAATAATAGCACAATTA
>DUOZ01000027.1 GCA_012838555.1 bacterium
GAAGGAATTGTAACCACAAGTGGAGGATGTAATACTTGTCCTAACTGTGGAGCACAATTAAAATGCGGATTATAATAAGATAAGATAGTAAAGGCTTTTACCTTTTTAAATGGTTTAAGCCTTTTTTGTGTTTTTTAACTTTAGTTTTTCTTGATTAGGTATACATGTTTCTAACATATAAATTAAAAATGGATTTTGTTTCTCTTCTTCGCTAAGATTTTTATATCTTTCTGATTTGATATAATACCAATCTTTAACATCAAATTTGAGTATTGTCTTTTCTTTTTTAACATTGTTTTGATTACTTTTCATCTATTCTTTCCCCCTTACATTACCATTAAAGAGAAAGAAAAAAAGATACCATAGCGATGGAATCTTCATAAAACAAATATGATTACCATCGTTCAAGCTTTAGCACCGTTCCTTATTAGGATGGTTGCTGAAGGGTCTTTGAGCTTGTCTCTCGCCTTCTCTTTATGGTACTTTAACCATATCATTTAAACTTTATCATTGTCAAGTCAAGATAAAACATTTAAATGTATCAATAATTTAATAATCTAATTTTTATAATACTTTTTTTACTTTCTTTTATTTAAGAGACAAAGAGATAATGGTATAATGTAAGCGCATAAAATATATAAAATAATGGAGGTAACAATATGAAAGAGTTTATCATTGCCATTGATCAAGGCACGACTAGTTCAAGAGCGATCTGTTTTAATAAACAAGGTGAAATTATTGGTGTTGCCCAAAAAGAGTTCACTCAAATTTATCCCCAACCTGGATGGGTTGAACATTCACCTAAAGAAATACTAGATAGTGTCAAAGAAGTTGTTTCTGAAGTTATGATTAAGAAAAACATTAATCCTAGAAGTATTGCAGCTATTGGGATTACTAATCAAAGAGAAACAACTGTTGTTTGGAATAAAGAAACAGGTGAACCAATCTATAATGCGATTGTATGGCAATCTAGACAAACTACACAAATATGTGATGAAATAATTAAAAAAGGACATGAAGATATAATTAAGGAAAAAACAGGCTTAGTTGTTAACCCATATTTTAGCGCATCTAAAATTAAATGGATTTTAGATAATGTTAAAGGCGCTAGAAAACTTGCTATTGAAGGTAAATTATTATTTGGAACGATTGATACATGGCTAATTTGGAATTTAACTGCAGGAAAAGTCCATGTAACAGATTATTCAAATGCTTCTAGAACATTACTTTTTAACATCAATACCTTAACTTGGGATGATGAATTATTAGCAATCTTTGATGTACCTAAATCAATGATGCCTGAACTTAGAACTTCAAGTGAAATTTATGGCTATGCTGAAGAGTTATCACCTTGGGGATATGATGAAGAGATTCCTATTAGTGGTATCGCAGGTGACCAACAAGCAGCTTTATTTGGTCAATGCTGTTTTGATAAGGGTGATATCAAGAATACATATGGTACAGGATGTTTCGTGTTAATGAATACTGGTGACAAACCTGTTTATTCAAAAAACGGATTATTAACTACCATTGCTTGGAATATAAATGGTAAGATTTCATACGCTCTAGAAGGTTCAGTCTTTGTTGGTGGTTCAGCAGTTCAATGGTTAAGAGATGGACTTAGAATGTTTAAATCCGCGAAAGATAGTGAAACTTATGCAACCCGAGTTAATTCAACTGAAGGTGTTTATGTAGTGCCTGCTTTTGTTGGACTAGGAACTCCATATTGGGATAACGAAGCTAGAGGAGCAATATTTGGTTTAACTAGAGGAACAACTAAAGAACATTTAATTAGAGCGACTTTAGAGTCAATTGCTTACCAATCAAAAGATGTTATTGAAGTTATGAAAGAAGAAGCCAATTTAAAAATTAATTCTTTAAGAGTTGATGGCGGTGCTACATCAAATAATTTCTTAATGCAATTCCAAGCTGATATATTACAATGTGAAGTTGTCTTACCTAAGATTTTAGAAACAACTGCTTTAGGTGCTGCTTATCTAGCTGGACTTGCTGTAGGTTTTTATAAAGATTTAGATGAAATTAAAACTTTCCACAGTTTATCAAAGGTATATCAACCTAAGTTATGTAAAGATGATTGTGATAAAGTTTATATGGGTTGGAAAAAGGCTGTTGAAGCAACAAGAGTCTTTAAAATGGAGGAATAAAAATAATGTATGATATTTTAATTATTGGTGGTGGAGTAATAGGTTGTTTTATAGCTAGAGAATTAGCCAAATACCAAGCTAAGATTATTTTGCTTGAAAAAAATAATGATGTCTGTAGTGAAACTTCGAATGCTAATAGTGCGATTATTCATTCTGGTTATGATCCACTTCCTAATACTTTAAAGGCCAGATTAAATGTATTATCTAATCCTCTTTTTGATCAAGTTTGCAAAGATTTAGATGTATCTTTTATAAGAAACGGTTCATTAACAATTGCCTTAAATGAAGAAGAAGTTGAAACACTTTATGAACTAAAAGAAAGAGCTAAAGTTAATGGGGTTGAAGTTGAGATATTAGATAAAGAGGAAGTTTTAAAAAGAGAACCAAATCTTTCAGATAAAGTCTTAAAGGCTTTATACGCTCCAACATGCGCTATTATAAATCCTTTTGAACTAACAATTGGATTAATGGAAAATGCGATGGATAATGGAGTTGAGTTAGCCTTAAATAGTAAAGTTGTGGCTATAGCTTATAAAGATAATTACTTTACTGTTACTTGTGAAAATAATAAAACATATCAAACAAAAACTATTATTAATGCAGCAGGTGTCTACGCTGATGAAGTAGCCGCTTTAATTAATGATACATCATTTAAAATAAAAGCTAGGAAAGGCTCTTACTTTGTTTTAGATCATTTTGATAATAATTTTGTTAAACACACCCTCTTTAGAGTTCCAACATCTAAAGGAAAAGGTGTCGTTATCACGCCTACTACTCATTATAATTATTTAATTGGTCCTTCAAGTGATTTTATTGATGCAAAAGATGATACTTCAACAGAAAAAGAAGTACTAGATGCAGTTAAAGAACGAGCTAACTCAATTATTGAAAAGATACCTTATAATCAAGTCATTCGCACTTTTAGTGGCCTAAGGGCTGTTTCTAATACTGATGATTTTATTATTGATTACTCAATTGTTAATAAACAATTCATTAATGTCGCAGGTATTCAATCTCCTGGTCTTGCAGCTTCTTGTGGTATTGCTAATATGGTTAGAGATTTAGTTTTAAAACTACATCCATATGAAATGAATCCTAAATTTAATCCTAAACGAAGAAAAATGATTAAATTAAGTAGAATGTCACTAGAAGAAAGAAACAACTTAATTAAAGAAAATCCAACATTCGGAAGAATTGTTTGTCGATGTGAAAAAGTTAGCGAAGGTGAAATTATAGATTGTATTAGAAGAAATGCCGGTGCTAATAGTGTTAAAGGTGTTAAAAAAAGGGTACGTCCAGGTTTTGGCAAATGCCAAGGAACCTTTTGTCAACCTCATGTAGTTAAAATTCTAGCAAGAGAATTAAACATTAAAGAACATGAAGTTGTTTATGATAATCTAGGTTCTTATCTTATTAAGTATCAAACGAAACTAGGTGAAAAAAGTGAAGACTAATTATGATTTAGTAGTTATTGGTGGTGGAAGTGCTGGTTTAGCTGCTGCTATAAGTGCTTATGACCACGGGATAAAAGATATATTATTATTAGAAGCTGAAGCACATCTAGGTGGTATTTTATTACAATGTATCCATAATGGTTTTGGTCTTCATGAATTTAAAGAACAATTAACCGGTCCTGAATATGCTGAAAGGTTTGCTAATCAATTAATTGAAAGAAAAATTGAATATAAAACTGATACTTTAGTTTTAGAAATAAAAGAAGATAAAACTGTTATTTATTCTAATAAAGAAGACGGCTTGGTAGAAGTTAAAGCACAAGCGATTATTTTAGCAACTGGGTGTTTAGAAAGAACTCGAGGTGCGATTAATACCCCAGGAGATCGACCAAGTGGGGTTATTACTGCAGGTCTAGCCCAAAAGTATTTAAATATAGATGGTTATTTAGTTGGTAAAAGAGTCTTTATTCTAGGCAGCGGCGATATTGGTTTAATTATGGCAAGACGAATGACCTTAGAGGGTGCTAAGGTTCTAGGTGTAGCTGAAATAATGCCTTATTCAAATGGATTAAATAGAAACATAGTTCAGTGTCTTCATGATTTTAATATTCCTTTATATTTATCACATACAGTTACTAATATTATAGGTAAAGATAAATTAGAAAAAGTCGTTATTGCCAAAGTAGATGAGAATTTTAATCCCATTAAAGGAACTGAAAAAGAGTTTCAAGTTGATACCTTATTGTTATCAGTAGGATTAATACCACTTAATGGTTTGTTAGATAAGGTAAATGTCCCAACTCATCCTAGAACTAGGGGTGCTTTAGTTTCACAAAATTTAGAAACAATGAAAGAAGGCATCTTTAGTTGTGGAAATGTTCTGCATGTCCATGATTTAGTTGATTTTGTCACTAAAGAAGGTAGAAAAGCTGGATATGGGGCTGCTACTTATTTAAAAGGCAAAATGCATAAAAAAGGTAGAAGAATAATAACAAGAAATAAAAGTGGAGTATCTTATGTAGTTCCTTATTATATTGATGTTGAGAACATCTTAGATAATTTAGTTGAACTTAATTTTAGAGTTACTAAACCTTTTGAAAAAACTAGATTAATTGTTAAATTAGACGATAAGGAAATTAAGAATATCTTTAAATTACACATGCTTCCTTCAGAAATGGAAAGTGTATTAATCGAAAAAGAGATATTAATGAATTCTAATGCTAAAGAAATAACATTAGAAATTAAGGAGGGATGATCATGAAAGAATTTATTTGTATCGTCTGTCCTAGAGGTTGTAAGATTAGAGTCAATGAACAAGGAGAAATGGAAGGTTATGGGTGCAAAAGAGGCATAACCTATGTTCAAAATGAAATGACTAATCCTAAAAGGATGTTAACTTCAACAGTTAAAATTAAATCTAAAATCGTTAATAGACTTCCAATTATTACTTCAAGTGAAATTAATAAAGATGATATTTTTAGAGTGATGGAAGAAATAAATAAGGTTAAAGTAGAAGCTCCGATTTATATTCATGATGTAATTATTAAAAATGTTCTTGGTTTAGGTGTTGATATTATTGCAACTAGGACAATAAGGGAATAATTTCTTATCATTGTAAAAAATCTATAATTAGTATATATTAAATATGTCAGTAAGGAGGGCTATTAATGAGTTTGTTAAAATGCCTAGAAGATTTTATACCAAGTGAATCTAATGTATATAGTGAAGCTGAAATGCAAAGAATTAACATTGCGGTCTTAAAAGAAAGAGGAGTCAGTGTAGATGATATTGCATACTTAGCATATAATGCTCAAAGCAAGTACTTAGAAGACTTGACCATTGAAGAAATGAGAGATTCGGTTTTAGAAATCCTTAGGAAACGCGAACAATTCCATGCGATATTATTAGGTGTTAATATTGATATCTTAGCTGAAAAAGGAATGTTAGCTGAACCAATTCAAAGCATCATTAGAGATGATTTAGGACTATTTGGTTTAGATGAAGCGATTGCTATTTCAATAGCTGGTAATTATGGTACGATTGGAATAACTAATTTTGGTAATATGGATGTTAATAAACCAGGTAAAATTAGTATCTTACAAAGTAAGAAAGAACAATGTAATTGCTTCTTAGACGATATCGTTGGTGCGATTGCCGCTGTTGCAGCCATTAGGGTTGCTCAAAAACACGCTTTAGCAAAAGCAATGAACACTCTAGAAATTGAATTATAATATTAACAAAGTAGAGTTATAACGCTCTACTTTTTCTTTTATAAAATTAAACTTTAAATGTTTTAATCAAAAAATTAGTTATTTTAATTATTAAATTAACTTTTTTAATTTTGTAGTTGATTTTTTTAATTTTTATCATATAATAATTAATAATGAATATAAAAGGAGGGATTTTATGCAAATTATTGGTAAATGTCCGGTCTGTAATGATGCCCTTAACGTAGCAAGTTTAAAATGTAAAAGCTGTAATATTGAAATTAATGGGGACTTTACATTAAGTAAATTTGATTTA
>DUOZ01000028.1 GCA_012838555.1 bacterium
ATGCTTCATTAATTAAAAACTTTGATAAAAATATTAGGAATAATCCAGTTATTGTTGTTTTAAATAAAATTGATATTTTACCTAGATACACTAATTTAAAGAAACAAATTAACTATATAGGAGATATGTTATGGGAGAGAAATATCTTTCCAATCTCATTAATTCCAATTAGTTCTAAAACAGGTGAAAATATTGATAAATTAATGGAAACAATATATGAGAATCGAAATGATAAAAACGTCTATATAGTCGGTATGGCAAATGTTGGGAAGTCAACTTTAATCAATCAATTGTTAAAAGTTTATTCTAATGAAACTACGCATTTTGTAACTACTAGTCAATTTCCTGGAACAACTTTAAAAACAATTGAGATTCCTTTAGATGAAACAACTTTTATATATGATACTCCAGGCGTTATTAACGAAAGAAGTATCTGGCAACATCTAGAGTATAGTGTCTTAAAGAAAATATTGCCTAAACGTCAAATTAGACCACGGACTTATCAATTAAATAGTGGTCAAACGATCTTAATTGGTGGTTTAGCAGCTCTTGATTATAAAGAAGGACCTCGCTCTTCATTTACTTTTGTTTTATCTAATGAAGTTGAATTAAATAGAGTGAAAAGCGAAAATAAAGAAGCTTCGTTTAATTCAATGTATGAAAACAATCAATTAAAACCTAAATCAAAAAGATTTAAAGAGTTTAAAGAATTTGAATTAAAAGAATTAGAAATCCCCGCTGCTAACCGGGTTGAGATTATAATTTATGGATTAGGAAATATTAAGATAAACTACTCATATGGTAGTCAAAAAGTTAACTTATATTTACCAAAAGGCGTAAAAGCTATTATCCGTCAAGGATAGGAGGAACAAAATGCTGACGACGAAACAAAAAGCATATCTTAAAGGATTAGCAAATCACTTACCAAATCAATTTCAAATTGGCAAAGAAGGAGTAAGTGATAACCTATTAAAAGGTATCGATGATTTTTTAAGAGTGCATGAATTAATTAAAATAAATGTGTTAAAAACATCAAAACATAGTCTTGATGAAGTTATAAATGAATTAGTGACTAAATTAAATTGTGAATTAATCCAAAAAATTGGACGTATTATTATTATTTACCGTCAAAATAAGGAGAATCCAGTAATCGATTTAAGAGGAGTGAGCAAATGAGTAAAAATGTGATTCTGTTTGGGGGAACTTTTGACCCTATTCATAACGGACATCTTACCATTGCCTCACATGCTTTGAATGAACTTAAACAAGATGAAGTTTGGTTTTTAATAGCAAAAAAACCTAGATGGAAGAGGGGAGTCACTCCTACATCAAAGAGATTAAAAATGTTAGAGTTAGGAATTTGTGACGAACCTTTATTTAAAATATGTAGATATGAAATCGATCAACCTTCTGCAAAAGTTAATTATACGATTGATACAGTTAAAGCATTAAAAAAGTTATATCCTGATTTTAACTTTACTTATTTAATCGGAGCAGACCAATTAGATAAATTACATTTATGGAAAGAAATTGTAGAATTATCTAATTTAATCTCTTTTGCTTGTATTAAACGTCCAAATTATAAATTAAATATGCGAAATGCTATTAATTATAATGTTGTGATTTTAAATTATGAAGGACCTAATATCTCTAGTAGTGATATTAGACAACAATATGATAAGGATAAAGTACCATTATTAGTCCATCAATATATCATTAATCATTATTTGTTTATTGAAGCTAGAATTAAAAATTACATGTCAATGGATCGAGTCCTTCATACGATGTCAGTTGCAAAACTTGCAAAAAGAATTGCTAAAGCTAATAACTATGACCCAAATAAAGCTTATTTAGCAGCAATGTTACATGATATAGCAAAAGAAATTAATGAGGATGTTTTAACTAAGATTATGGAAGAATCATATCCTGATTATGTTAATGAACCAGTTGCCACTTATCATCAATATGTCGGTGAATATCTGGCTATTAATGAATTTATGATTAAAGATGAAGAAATTCTTTCATCAATTAGAAAACATTGTACTGCTAGTAAAGATATGTCGACTTTAGATAAAATTATTTACTGTGCTGATAAAATTGAACCTACAAGAGGTTATGATTCTTCAGATTTAATAAATGAATGTTTAAATGATATTGATTTAGGTTATGAAATTGTTTTCAAAGAAAATCTAGAATATTTAAGTAATATAAATCGTAATTATTAGTAAATAGAAAAGGAGATTGAAATGGATCAAGTACTAGAACGGATTGTAAAAACAATTGATGAAAAGAAAGGTAAAAATATTGTAGCTATCGATGTTTCTAAAGTTAATCCTTTAGTTAAAACTTTTATTATTTGCGAAGTTAATAGTGAAAGACAAAATTTGGCATTAGCCCATGCCCTTGAAGATGAACTAACAAAAATTAATTATCCAATTAGAAGAATCGAGGGTCGTCAAGGTGAACGTAAATGGATTTTAGTTGATGCCAATGATTATATAATTCATATTTTTGATGTTAATGAAAGAGAAAAATACAAACTAGAAGTTCTTTGGGG
>DUOZ01000029.1 GCA_012838555.1 bacterium
AAAAATGGGTTAGTTATCGTTACTTATCCTAGTGGATTATATTTAAGTCTATTTGTACCAATTTCATCATATGCTTTATTGCTCTTTTTCACTTTTATTAAAAAGAGATATCAAAGGACAAAGTATGAGTTAGATATAATTTTAATAGTTAGTAATAACAAAATTAAATTGAAGGGTTATGCTGATTCTGGTAATACCTTGTTAATTGATAATTATCCAGTAATTTTTCTTTCAAATAAGTATCGATATCTAATTAAAGAACTAGAAAAAGGGCCGATAATTGAATATAAAACAGTAAGTGAACAAACGAGTGAAACTAGTTATAAAGGTGAAATAATTATTAAGGATAAAGTATTTAGGGTTTTAATATCGATTAGTCAAAATCGCTCGCATTTCCATGAGTGTGATTGTTTATTGAATTTAAACTTAATTTAAAGGGGGCTAGGGTATGATTAAGTTAGTAAAGAAATTTGTTTATTTTTTCAAAAGGATCTTTTTTGATTATGAAATTGATTATATCCAAGGGAGTGAGACATTACCACCTCCTTTAGAAAAAGAAGAAGAGGAACGTTTATTATTAGAATTTGGTCAAGGAAGTATTGAAGCAAGAAATACTTTAATAAAACATAACTTAAGATTAGTCGTTTATTTAGCTAAACGTTATGATACTAATATTAATAATTTAGAAGATTTAATTAGTATTGGTACGATTGGCTTAGTAAAAGCAATTAATACATATAAACCAGAAAAAAACATCAAGCTAGCAACCTATGCCTCTAGATGTATTGAAAATGAGATATTAATGCATTTAAGGAAAATGAGTAGGACTAATAGGGAAGTATCAATCGATGAGCCATTGAATGTTGATTATGATGGTAACGAATTATTACTAAGTGATATTATCGGTAGTGAAGATACAAACTTTGTTGCTGATATTGAAGAAGATGAAAAAAGGCAAAGAATGATGAAAGCAATATGTGAATTAAAACCAAGGGAAAAACAAATCTTAATTATGAGATTTGGTTTAGAAACCGGCGATGAAATGACACAAAAAGATGTTGCTGATATTTTAGGGATTTCACAATCATATATCTCGAGATTAGAGAAAAGGATCATTAAGAAATTGCAGGCAAAACTGAATAAATAAATTCATAATGGGAAAACTCCTACTTGTAGTAGGAGGTTTTTTGGTGAGTAAGTACAAAGTTACAATAACTGGAATTGATACATCAAAATTAGAAGTTCTTAAAGAAGAAGAAATAAAAGCATTGTTACATGATTACTTAAATAATAAGAATGAAAGTGCATTAGAAAAATTAGTGATGGGGAACTTAAAACTTGTTTTATCAAGTGTTAAAAGATTTTCAAACCGAGTTGATAATTTAGATGATATCTTTCAAATTGGATGTATTGGATTAATTAAAGCAATTAATAATTTTAATTTATCATTAAATTTAAGATTTTCAACCTATGCTGTACCAATGATAGTTGGTGAAATTAAAAGGTATTTAAGAGATAATACCCAACTTAGGATTTCTAGACAATTAAAAGACCTAGCCTATCATGCTATGAAAGTAAAAGAAGAGTATTTAATTAAAGAACAACGAGAATTAACAACAGAAGAAATCGCTGAAAAATTAGGAGTTAAAGTTTATCAACTAGTAGAGGCTTTAGAATCGATTCAAAGCGTAACATCAATATTTGAGCCAATAAATAACGATAGCGGCGATGCTATCTATGTTATAGATATAATTCCAGATAAAGCAGATGCAGAAGAAAAAATTTTAAATCGATTATCATTGCAAAGAGGCTTAAATTCGTTAAGTCAAATGCAACGAAAGGTTATATCAGATCGTTATTTTAATGGAAAAACTCAATTTGAGATAGCAAGTGAGTTTGATATTTCTCAAGCTCAAGTCTCAAGAATTGAAAAAAGTGCCTTAAAAGTGTTAAAAGAGTATTTCTAACCATATATTTAGTTTAGAGGTGTATGTCCATGAGATACTCTGAACTACAATTAAAAGATGTTGTTAATGTTAATAATGGACAAAAAGTTGGTACTGTTGTCGACTTAATTATTAGCAATGAGGGAAAGATTGATGCCTTAGTTATAGAAAGGTCAATTTGGGGTAAAATTTATCGGACTTTGGGTGGTAAAAATTCTACCATTGTACCATATTCTAATGTTACTTCAATTGGAGCAGATATAATCTTTATTAATTTGGAATAGTGAATATTTTATAAGGGTATGATAAAATTAATTAAGAGGTGAGCTTTATGCCTTTTAATAATAAAGTCAAACCCTTTGTTTTTTTAAGTGAACAAACTCAAGAAAATAAGGTTGATAAACCTTTATCACCAAAAGATGAAGATTTAGAGTTAACTTTTCCTTTAACCAATAAAAACAAAATAGTTCCTTTTAGTCCTAGTTCTTTTGAGGCTGCTAAAGAAATTGGTAAGGAATTATTAACAGGTGCAATAATTGTTTTATCCCTTAATTCAATTTCAAGTAATGATGCTGTTAGATTGTTAGACTTTATAAGTGGTATCGTCTTTGTTTTTAATGGCATAATGATCCAAAAAAGTGAAACTGAGTTTGAAATATCAATTTTTAATCCAAATTAACATGTTTTAGTTTGACTTTTCCAAAAGTCACCTATTATAATATTAGATGTATATTTATCTAAAAGTGTTGAAGAAGACAAGAGGTCATTAATGTTTTAGTTTAGAGAGTCAGTGGTTGGTGAAAACTGATCTAAAAGTAATGTCCTTATCACTTCGGAGCGACCTATTGAAATTAATTAGATAGGAACGTAAGTCTGCGTTAAAGACAATTAAGAGCATATTAGTTTTACTAGTATGAAATAGGATGGTACCGCGGTTAACATCGTTCCTAGGGGATGATGTTTTTTTTATATAGAAGGGGAGAAAATTATGGAAATTAAAGATACGTTATTAATGCCAAAGACCGCTTTTGAAATGAGAGGTAATTTACCAAAAAAAGAACCACTGATTCAAAAGAAATGGAAAGAAATGGATCTCTATCATAAAGTCTTAGAAAAAAATAAAGATAAAAAACCTTTTGTCCTTCATGATGGTCCTCCATATGCAAATGGAGATATCCATGTTGGGACAGCTTTTAACAAAGTGTTAAAGGATTTTGTTGTTCGTTATAAATCAATGGCAGGCTTTTATTCACCTTATATTCCTGGGTGGGATACACATGGTTTACCAATTGAAACATCTTTAACTAAAAAGGGTGTTAACCGAAAAGCTATGTCAACCGTAGAATTTAGAAAAAAGTGTGAAGAATATGCGTTAAAGCAAGTTGAAAAACAAAAACAACAATTCTTACGATTGGGAACTCTTTCTGATTTTGAAAAATATTATAAAACGTTAGATAAAGATTTTGAAGCGATGCAAATTCGTGTTTTTGCTAAGATGGCACTTGATGGTTTAATTTATAAAGGATTAAAACCAGTTTATTGGTCTCCTTCAAGTGAATCTGCTCTAGCAGAAGCTGAAATTGAATATAAAGATGTGACATCTGATTCAATCTATGTAGCTTTTGATGTTTTAGATGGTAAAGATGTGCTTCAAGGTGATGAAAAGTTTATCATTTGGACAACTACACCTTGGACTATTCCTGCGAATTTAGCGATTTGCTTAAATCCTAGTTTAGAGTATGGAGTTTATGAGACAGATAAAGGTGTCTTTGTTTTCCTAGATAGTTTAAAAGAAGAATTAAGTGAGTTACTAGAATTAAATATCCTTAAAGTTAGAAAAGTACTTCTTGGAAGTGAATTTGAATATGTTACAACTAAGCATCCTTTATATAGAAGAGGTTCATTAGTAATTTTAGGAGATCACGTAACAGCTGAGACTGGTACAGGATGTGTTCATACTGCACCTGGACATGGTGATGAAGACTTTATTGTCGGTCAAAAATATGGCTTAGAAGTTTTATGTCCTGTTGATGAAAAAGGTTATATGACTAGCGAAGCAGGAGAAGAATTTGCAGGTTTATTCTACGAAGAATGTAATAAAAAGATTGTTGAAGAATTAAAAGAAAGCGGAGCACTTTTAAGATCTGATGCAATTACCCACTCATATCCTCATGACTGGAGAACTAAAAAGCCTGTTATCTTTAGAGCTACTGACCAATGGTTTGCATCAATTGATAAAATTAGAGATCAACTTTTAGAAGAAATTAAAAATGTTACTTGGTATCCAAAATGGGGAGAAATTAGACTTCATAATATGATTAAAGATCGTGGTGATTGGTGTATTTCTCGTCAAAGAGTTTGGGGTGTACCAATTCCAATTATTTATAATGAAGATAAAACTCCAATTATGGAAGAAGAAGTCTTTGAACATATTGCTTCATTATTTGAAAAACATGGTTCAAATATATGGTTTGAATTAGATGAAAAAGATTTGTTACCTGAAGGTTATCAAAATGAAAATAGTCCAAATGGAAAATTTGTAAAAGAAACTGATACTATGGACGTTTGGTTTGATTCTGGTAGTTCACATACTGGTGTTTTATTTCCTAATAAATTAGATTATCCAGCTGATTTATACTTAGAAGGTTCAGACCAATATCGTGGTTGGTTTAACTCTTCATTAACAATTGGAACAGCATATCATGGAAAATCACCATATAAGGCTGTTGTGACTCATGGATTTGTATTAGATGGAAAAGGAAATAAAATGTCTAAATCCATGGGGAATGTTGTTGATCCTAATAAAGTATGTTCTCAATATGGAGCTGAAATCTTAAGATTAACATTCGCTAATGTTGATTATCAAGCCGATGTTAGAATTGGTGATGATTTATTTAAACAAATTTCGGAATCATATCGTAAGATTAGAAATACATTTAGATTCATGTTAGGTAATATTAAACATCAAAAAGTACCATTTAATTATGAAAAGGATAGAGTAGCTGAATTTGAATTAGTAGATAAATTCATCTTAGCTAAACTTAATAAAGTTATTAAAGATTCACTTGAATTCTATGATGATTATAACTTTGCAAGTGCAGTTCAAACAGTCTTAACTTTCTTAACAAATGATTTAAGTTCATTCTATTTAGATTTTGCTAAAGATATCTTATATTGTGATCCTTATAATTCACTTAGAAGAAAACAAGTCTTAACTGTTATTTATCAATGTTTTGATGCTTTAATGAGAATTTTAGCACCAATCCTACCACATACAATGGATGAACTATATAGTTTCTTTAAAGAGGATGAAGGTTCTGTTCATTTATTAGATATGCCTACTTATGAAGAGATTGATGAAAAAGTTCTAGATGAATATGAAAAATTAAAAGAATTAAGAGATGATGTCTTAAAAGCACTTGAAACAGCAAGAGCAAGTGGTCAAATTGGATCATCACAAGAAGCAACAGTTAATTTATTTGTTAAAGATGAACAAGTTAGAGAAATCTATAATCGTTTATCTAGTTTAGAAAAGAATCGTTTCTTCATTGTTTCAAATGTTGTTGATGAAGCAAATAGTGAAGGTTTAGAAGAATTTGATGTTAGCTTTATTAAAGTAAATGTTAATGAAGGTATTCGTTGTGATAGATGTTGGAATCGTTATGAAGAAAAAGAAGTAAATGAAGAAAAAATCTGTCATCGCTGTTTGGAGGCTATTAAAGAATATGAAGAAGCAACTAAATAAAGATACATTAATAGAGTTCTTTAAAACCTATTGGTTCTTTTTAATCACTGTATTATTAGTCGTTGTTGACCAAGTAACTAAAGTATTATTTCAAAGTTATTTAAAAGGTGTACCTAATCAAAGTGTTGAAATTATACCTAACTTATTTAGTTGGCGTTTAGTTTATAATGATGGTGCAGCTTGGTCAATGTTTAGTGGTAATAGAATCTTTCTTTCAGGAATCTCTATTGTTGCTTCAATTGGTATAATTTTTGCAATCTTTTACTATCTTAAAAAGTCTAGATTTTTAGTTATCATATTAAGTATTATTCTTGCAGGTGCGATTGGAAATGGGATTGACCGTATTTTTAAAAATGGATTAGTAATTGATTTTATCGATTTTAATTTCTTTTTACCATTTAATAGTCGCTTTCCAATTTTCAATTTTGCTGATATTTGTGTCTCTGTTGGAGGTTTCTTATTAGTATGTTATGTAATTTATGTTGACATAAAGGAAACTAGAGACAAAAAGAAAAACATAAAGGCTGATAATCATGAATGATAACATTGAAACAATTTCCTATCTAATCGAAAGTGAACATGAAGGAATTAGAATAGATAAAGTCCTTGCCATGTTAAATGAAGATTTATCAAGAAGTCAAATTCAACAACTTATTGAACAAGAAAATGTTTTGGTTAATGATAAAACTGTAAAATCTTCATATAAAGTCAAACAAGGTGATGAAGTAATTCTAATTTTAGAGATAGAAGTTGATGATGATATAGAAATGGAAAATATACCACTAGATATAGTTTATGAAGATGATGATGTAATTGTCGTTAATAAACCTAGTGGTATGGTTGTCCATCCTGCGATTGGACATAAAAAACATACATTAGTAAATGCCTTACTTTATTACACAAAAGAGTTATCAAATTTTTCTTCAAATGAGCGTCCTGGAATAGTTCACCGTTTAGATAAAGAAACAAGTGGCTTATTAATTGTCGCAAAAAACAATAAAGCTCATGAATTTTTGCAAAGTCAATTAAGAGATAAGACCTTACATCGTGAATATATTGCCTTAATTAAAGGTGTTGTTCCTCACAATGAATGGGTAGTCAATGCACCGATTGGTAGACATCCATCAAGAAGAAAAGAAATGGCGGTTGTTGCTAACGGTAAACCATCAGTTACGCATTTTGAAGTAATTGAACGATTCGCAACTCATACATTAGTTAAATGTCTACTTGAAACAGGTAGAACACATCAAATTCGAGTCCATTTAGACTATATAGGTTTCCCTGTAGAAGGAGATCCTTTATATGGAAGTGGAAACAAGACTTTATATAAAGAAGGTCAATTATTACATGCTAGGAAACTAGAATTTATCCATCCAACGAGTAAAGAAAAAATTAGTGTCAAAACTGATATGCCAGAGTACTTTAAAGATGTATTAATTAGATTAAGGGAGGGTAATGTATGAGACAAGACGTAATTAATTGGGATGAATATTTTATGGGGGTAGCCATGCTATCGGCGTTACGTTCAAAAGATCCAAATACTAAGGTAGGAGCTTGTATTGTTACACCTTCTTTAAGAATTGTTGGTGTTGGATATAATGGTTTACCAAGAGGTTGTAATGATGGTGAGTTTCCTTGGGAAAGACAAGGAGAATTCTTAGAAACTAAATATCCATTTGTTGTTCACGCTGAATTAAATGCGATTTTAAATAGTACTAGAAGTTTAGAAGGTTGTACGATTTATGTATCTTTATTCCCTTGTAATGAATGTGTTAAAGCTATTATTCAAAGTGGAATTAAAGAAATTGTCTATTGTGAAGATAAATACGAAGGTGAACCATTTGATGTAGCAGCTAAGAAAATGTTAGATGCAAGTGGGGTAAAATTCCGGAAAATGCATAGTATTTATGTAGAATTTTCTCGAGAACCTATAAAAGTGTAAAATTTTGATATAAACTTACTTAAATTGATTTTGATTTATTAGATTAGAATTAGTCATATCTTGAATAGAAAGATTAAATGTTATATTATATATGAGACGTTTTATTATATTTATTAATTGTCGGGGGTATATGTATGGATATTAAACAATTAAGGTATTTTGTGACGGTTGTCGAGGAAGGAAATATTTCTGCAGCAGCTAAAAAACTGCACATTTGTCAACCACCACTATCACATCAAATGAAAATGATTGAACAAGAATTAGGAGTCAGATTAATGGAACGTGGTTCAAGAAAAATTACATTAAATGAATCAGGTAAACTCCTATACAAGCGTGCTAAAAACATTATTTCACTAATGGAAGCAGCTTTAAAAGAAATTGAAGATTTAAAAAATGGATATACTGGTTCTATATCCATCGGACTTGCTTCTTCTTGTAATTTATCATTAATTCAAGAGTTTATCGTTAGTTATCATGAAGAATATCCACAAGTTAATTTTAAATTTGTTGAAGGCAGTACAAAAGATATTTTAGAAGCCTTAAATAATGGGGAAGTTGAACTTGCAATTGTAAGAACACCATTTGATCATGATGGTTTATACAATACATCAATATTAAAAGAACCTATGGTCGCTGTTTATAATCATAAATTTGACCTAGGTGATAAAGATTCATTAAGTATTGACGAATTAAAAGAGGTTCCACTAATTGTTTATCGTCGTTTTGAAGAAACTATTAATAATTCATTCTATAAACAAAATATTGAACCTTATATCTTCTGTTTAAATGATGATGCTAAAACAGCTTTAACATGTGCTAAAAATGGTTTAGGTGTAGCAATTCTTCCTTACTCAAGTGTAGATGATTCAATTAATGAAGAAGGCTTAACCATTAAAGAAATCACTGATGAAGATTTAAAAACTGAAATTAAAGTTGTATATAGCAAAAAACATTTCCTATCCCGAATCTCTCAAGGTCTTTTAGAAAAGATTAAAGAGTATCATAACTAAGGGCGAAAATTGAGGCATCTTCCAGCCTCTTTTTTTTGTATAAAAATAATAGTGATTTTTGTCACTATTATTTATATTAACTTTCTTATTCAAATTTTAAATTATTTTCTTGTAGTACTTTATTAATTAGGGTAGGTAACTCTTTACATTTTTTAATATTTAGACCACAAAGTCCTACTCTAATTCCATCATTAACTTTTAGTAAAAAGATATTATTCTCTTTTAATTTTTGGTGGATTAACTCTTTCTTTTCATTACTAACTTTAATTGTAATGAAAAAGCCACCAGTATGAGGGTATAAAGGTATTAAGTAATTTTTACATTCTTTTTTAAATGTGTGACCTCTTTTTTCAAGTAAATCTATAAAAGTTTGTTTTTCTTTTAAGTAATTTTCTAAATAATCACTTGAGGTTACTTTAGTAAATAATTCCATAGCACCAAAAGGGACATTTGACCAGGTACTTCGAGCATGTTTAGTTAATTCTAAATATAAATCATCAATTAATTTTTGATTTTGATTAGCAATTAATGCAGCTCCTAGTCTTAAACCATAAGCAGTTAATGTTTTTGAACAACTAAAAGCTATAACTAATAAGGCATTTTCATTTAAATTGTTAAATAAAGTTAAGTATTCTCTTGATTTTAGAGGTTTTTTTGTATAATCAATATAAGCAATATCATTTATTAAAATGATCTCACCAAGTTTACTTAAATCATTAATAATATTGATTACTTCTTTCCATTCTTCTAAAGACATTGAATAACCTGTAGGATTATGTAAAGGATCATTAATAATAACTGCGACTTTTTTGTTTTTAACTAAAACTTCTTTACATACCTCTTTGAATGAATTTAAATTAAAATTGTCATTGTCAAATAATTGATAATTTTTTAACTCTAAGCCATGTCTAGAAGCAATTAATTTATAATTGTTCCAACTTAGAGATGGAATGATTAAAGTATCACCTTTATCTAAACAAGTCGAAACAGATAAAGATATCGCACCAGTTCCTCCAATAGTGGCAATTGCTTTATTAGCTAATTTAAAATCAACTTCATTTAAAATCCATTTTTTAATAGCATCTAAATAAGTTGGATTTCCTTCAATCAAAGCAGCATATTTAGCTTTTTGACTATCTAGTAAATTATCATAAATTTCATAGACGGATTTTAATGTTACAAAATTACCATCTTCATCAAATAAAGTACCAATAGTACCATTATAAACAGATTCTTTCCCAAACTTATTAATTGCTTGGTTTACCTCTTGCTGCATATTAAAAACTTCATCTTGTAAAGGAGTTAGATCGGCTAATTTATTTAAAAATTTCATTTCTCCACCTCATCTTTAGATAATAAACTCCTTTGATATCTTTTAGATAATTCAAATATTTTATTCATGAATTCTTCATATAACGGAAGATATTCATCATTAAAGATATGGCCAGAATTCTTTTTAATGATTTCGGTTTCTCTGGTCTTATCTTCAATGTTTAAATTCTCGTTTGCTTTTTCTTTAGCAATCTTAGTAACAATATCAAGTCTAAACGCGAATAACTTAGCCATCTCTTCATCAATTAAGTTAATTGAATTTCTTAATTTCTTAAGATTTGTCTTTCTCATAATATTCACCTCTTATTTATAAATTATATCATCTCTAACAATTTGATGATATAATTATTTTAATGAGGTGAAAATCGTGATATATACGTTAAAAGGTAAGAACTCTTCATACCAGATTATTATTGAAAAAGGAAGTATTAATAAGATTCCATTATTCATTAAAGAAAATCAAAAAGTTATGATTGTAACTGATGATGGAGTTCCTTCTTTATATATAGATCAAATTTTAAAATTAATAAAAGCTGAAGTATTTATTTTTAATCAAGGTGAAGCTAGTAAATCGCTTGCTACTTACACTAAATTGATTGAAAGATTATCTAAACTTAATTTTTCTAGAGATGATGTTTTAATCGCTTTAGGTGGGGGAGTTGTTGGAGATTTAACCTTGTTTAGTGGTTCAACTTATAAAAGAGGGATTAAGGTTATAATGGTTCCTACGACAACACTAGCGATGTGTGATAGTTCAGTCGGAGGTAAATCAGCCTTAAATTCTAATTCTTTTAAAAATATTATTGGAAGTTTTTATGATCCTTATGTAGTAATTGTCGATGTAGATGTTTTAAAAACTTTAGACAAAAAACATTTTTATAATGGTTTATTTGAAGCCTTAAAAATGGGTATGATTGCAAATGAAGAATTATTTAATTACTTTTATTTAAATACTTACGAAGAAAATATTGAAAGAGTTATTTCATTATCAATATTTCATAAAAAGAAAATTGTCGAATTAGATTATTTAGAAAAAGATATTAGAAAAGCTTTAAACTTTGGACATACTATTGGTCATGCTTTAGAAAGTTATTATAAATTTAATCTTTTACATGGGGAAGCAATTGCTTATGGAATGATGTTAAGTTTAAAGGATAAGGAAATAAAAGATAAATTACAGGTTGCCTTGTCTAATTTAGAGTTAAAGCCAATTAAACTTCCTAAGTTTAATGAGTTAAAAGGATTTATAAGTAATGATAAAAAAGTTGAGAGTGATTTAATCAATTTCGTTAGTGTTAATAAAATTGGTAGTTATACTATTAATAAAATTAGTATCAATGAATTAAAAGAAATAATCGAGGTGGATTAAATGAATAACGTTATTAAAGTAACTATTTGGGGTGAATCACATCAAAAATATATTGGTGGTACGATTGAAAATCTTGCTCCTGGGATACATTTAGAACTTGATTTTATTAAAAATCAGCTTAGTAGAAGAAGAGGAGAACTTGATTTATCGACTCCTAGAAAAGAAAAGGATGATTTTGAGATTGTTAGTGGTTATTATAATGGCTATACCACAGGAGAACCTTTAACTATAATTATAAAAAATAAAGATGTAGATTCTTCTTTTTATGAAAAAAATCGCTATGTAATGAGACCATCTCATGCTGATTATACTAGTTTTGTTAAATCATTTGGGTTTAATGATAATCGCGGCGGAGGTCATCATTCTGGAAGAATAAGTGCCGTTTTAGTAGCACTAGGTTCAATTGCACTACAAATTTTATTTAGTAAGGGAATTAATATTTTCACTCATATATATAAAATTAAGGGCATAAGTGATATTTCATTATTAAATTATATAGGAGATTTAAATGAGCTATGTTTTAAACTTTTAGATAAATCATTTCCTGTTATTGATGAAGAAGTAGAAGCTAAAATGAAAGATTTGATTATTAAAACAAAGGAAGAAAAAGATTCACTAGGTGCGATTTTAGAAACTTGTATTTTTAATTTGAATCCAGGTTTTGGAGGAGCCTATTTTGAATCTTTAGAGGCCTCTATATCTAAATCAATTTTTTCGATTCCATCAATTAAAGGTGTGGAATTTGGTTTAGGCTTTGACTTTGTTAACTTTAAAGGTAGTCAAGTTAATGATGAGT